>NZ_QRXX01000004.1:0-188137 GCF_003462695.1 Collinsella sp. AF16-8 | reverse complement strand
GCCATGCCCGCGAGCATGCGCTCGACGTAGGGGCTCGCGTCGAAGAGCTCGTCGCAGCATGGCTGCTTGCACTGAAGGTGCGCGAAGCTTCCCTGATAGTTGCAGATCCTCTCGGTGGGAAACGTCTTCTCGACTTGGGTGTCCACATTGGTGCTCAGGATGAAGTAGTCCTTATGGCCGATGAGGGACCGTAGGTCGAGATAGGGCTGCGAGGTCGGCTCGCGCAGCATGAAGTCGATGTATCGCGCATAGTATGCCCATCGCTGCTCGAGGCTGGGGTAGAGGTGGTAGAAGCCGTCGAAAAGGCTCTTGAAGCCAAAGGCTTGCTGCCAGTCCGTCATTCCGGCGCGCGCCATGCCTGCGCGGTTGTAATGGTTGAACCCGGCGGCGCTTGACATGCCCGAGCCGATGCCGACGATGATGGCGTCGGCATCGTCGATAAGGCTTCGAAGCCTATACGCTTCCCTCTCTAGAGACGGCATTGGGCAATCTCCTCGAAAGCCGGGGCCATATCGCCGTCAACGAGAATCGTCTCGCACGATGCATCGGGCGCCATAGCCTGGCTGTAGTTGAACACGATGTAGGTGGCGTGCTCGCAGACGTTCGCGATCTGGGCGAGCATGTGCTTTATGATGCCGTTGCGCAGTCCCACGCCAAGTTCGAGGATGGCGACCCTGCCGTTGCGATGGGCTTGCACAAGGCGCTCGAGCTCCTCGAGCTGGGCCGTGGCGAGGGCGTCTGGATGGGCGAGACGCCGCTCGTCGATCGACGTGCGTATGCCCCCCTCCGTCTCGAGCACGCGGTTCTCGTCGAACCCGGCGCGCGCGAAGTGCCCGTCGATGTTGCATGTGACCACGAAGGTGTCGGCGTGCTCCGTAAGACGCCGCAGCCCGTTCATGAGCGAGCCGGGCTCATATTCGAGATACTCCTTTTGATGGAACCGCTCGGCCCATCGGCGTCGCACGCTGGCATCCGGGGAAGCGAGCCCCTGCAGTATGCAGCCGATGCCGTCTGCCTGGGCGAGGTCCCCGTACGCCTCTTGGAAATGAGCATCGGCGCAGAAAAGGTTGAGCCCCTCCGCCATGTCGAGTCCGTTGCTAGCGCCGATGATGACAAGATCCGCTTCGGCTAGCGCCCTGCCTATGCGAACTGCTTTCGCCGTCTCCATGCGCTACCTCCCCAGCGTCTTGCGCACGTCGGCAAGCACGTCGGCGATGTCGGCGCGAACGGCGAGCCCCCGATCCTCGATCGCGCGGGGGAGAAACTGCGTCTTGTTGTTTACGGCGATGTAGCTGGCCTGCGGTAACTGCGCCGTGAGGGCCCAGAACGGCTCCTGGATAAACGCGGGCGTCATGCGGCCCACACCCAGCTCGAGGAAGAGGATCCTCTGCCGTGCGTGCGCGTCGAGCCATTCGGACACCTTGCGGTACTGCTCCTCGTAGAGTTCGCCCTGCAGGAAGTTGCCGTAGCCGCGAACCCAGGGGAACGCCTCTGCCCCGCAGTGCGGGCAGCGCGGCACGAGCTCTGTCGGAACCTCAAGGCCGTCTCCCATGGCCTCTACCATGTTGGAGACCGGCTCGACCGCATCCCACACCGCGTCGGTGCAACAGCGGGAGCACTGAAAGAAGCGGTGGTCGCCTTGGATCTCTGCCACTTTCTCCCAGGGATAGAGCTTCACAAACTGCGTGTCCTGGTTGGTGGTGAGCACGAAGAAATCCTTCTCGGCGAGAATGGCGTCGAGGTCCCTGTAGGGCTTGCGCAGCGGGGCGTTGAGCGTGGTGTCGAGGAAGGTGGCGAGGTATCCCCAGCGCGCCTCGGCGGTGGGCCAGCGGTAGAACGACCCCTCGAAAGCGCCCTTGAAACCGTAGCGCTCGGCGAATTTGCCGAAATGCTTGCGATAGGTCGCGTTGTCCTCGTAGTAGAAGTCGCCGCCGCCCGCCGCGGAGAGCCCGGAGGCCCCGCCCACCAGCACGCAATCGGCTTCTTCGATCATACGGGCGAAGTCCTCGATTTGCTGGTCGTAGGGCTCGGGCTCGCGGTCACTCAGCTCATAGGGCGTGCTGCCGCTGCGGTAGGCGGCATGAAGGGAAAACGATCGGTTGGTGAGCTCGATAACGAGCTGCTCGTACAGGGTCACTGGATACCTTCTTTCAGCTATTATAAACAGGTGTCTATAAAAAGTATCCATGTCGATTTGCTTAAGAGCAATGAACAGCTTCGGCCTGCTGTCGATAAACGAGCGTTTGCCGGGCATTGTCGAGCGTTGCAATTGGAGGGGTAATGGAAGCGGGGAAGATCGATCGTCGCCGACGCTATACACTCTCGGTCATACGGGAGGCGTTCTTCGCGCTGCTGGCCGAGGTCGGCTTCGCGAAGATGACGGTAGCGGATATTTGCCGCCGCGCCGATATCAACCGTGGCACGTTCTATCTGCACTACGAGGACAAGTTCGCCCTGCTCGACGCGCTTATCGACGAGGCCTTGGCGGCGGTGCCGCCGCTCGAGGGAACGGAGGCGGGTGCCCTCTGCCAGCGTCCGCCGGCAAACGATGACTATTATCTGCTCTACTCGGATGACGACGCGTACGCCCGGGTGGCACAGCGCGTCGTCGAGCGCGGCGCCGAGCAGATGGTTCCCTCGATCATGGAGGAGACTGGGCTTTCGCGCGAGGACGCCTATCTGCTCTTCGTCCACAACGTCCAGGGAAATCTCGCGGTCAACCGCCTGCTCGGTTGGAGGCGAGGGCCCGAGTTTGTTCACGCTCAGGAGCTGCTCAGCGCCTATTCCGAAGGGGGCATGCGGGCGGTATCGGCTCGTCACGATCCTCGTAGCTCGTCTTGACCGCATGTCATTTCAGGTAGGTGGCGTTGCTATGGGCCCTCTTTGATTTTCGACGTTGTATAAGGCAATCGCAATCGTCTTGAGCTTCTTTAGGGAACTTGAACAAGAGATATGGCCTGCTGGCGATTGATTAACACCATTCGTTTTGGTTACAAGAAAGCATGCTGCGCGCCTGCAGCATGAGGGAGAGGGAATCCTATGAATATCGTTGTATTGAGCGGCAGCCCGCGTAAGGGCGCTAATACCGATACCATGGTCGAGGCGTTTGCCGAGACCGCGCGTGAGGGCGGCCATACGGTCGAGGTCATCCGCGTTGCCAGCAAGAAGATCGCCGGCTGCTTGGGATGCCAGTACTGCTTCGCCCATGAGGGCGTCTGCGTGCAGAAGGATGACATGGCCAACGTGATTGAGTCGCTGAAAGACACCGACATGGTTGTCTTCGCTTCGCCTATCTACTGGTTTGATATCACTGCGCAGGAAAAGACCGCCATCGACCGCCTGTACGCCTTCGGTGCCACGGGATTCCCGTTCACCAAGACGGCCCTTTTACTCGATAGCCACAGCGAGGGTGTCTATGATGCGGCGATCGCTATGTACAAGTCAACCTGCGCGTACTGCAAGTGGGAGGACCAGGGCATTGTCACCATCAGCGGTATGACCGAGCGCGACAGCATGGCATCCTCGCCCAAGTTGAAAGAGGTGCGAGAGCTCGCTCGCAAGCTTGCCTAAGGACAAGAAGAACGCATGGCAATCAGCGTTGGTGGAAATGCTTGCTGTCCTTACCGAGAGATAGGGGCGAATTCCCTCAAGTGCCGTATAGAACAATTTTTAAACGCAGAAAAATAACTGAAAACAAATTAATCCGCGTTAAAATATTGTCAAATAGAAGTTCATGAGGGAAGGTTACGTATGCGTCGCAAGGCAGACGAGCTCCTTAGGGAATGGCGAGACAGAGCTGATAGAAAACCTTTGCTGGTCAAAGGCGTGCGCCAGTGTGGCAAGACCTATTTGCTCAGAACGTACGCCCAGGATCTTTTCGAATCGGTTGTCTACGTTAATCTTGAGAACGACCGGTCGGCGCGAGCGGATTTTTCGGGCGGTCTTGACCCTCATTCGATCGTACGTGCGATCGAGGCTCGTACGGGACAGCGTATCGTGCCTGGCAAAACCTTACTGTTCATTGACGAGATCCAGGCATGCGAGGAAGCGCTCACTTCCCTTAAATACTTTTGCGAAGATGCTCCCGAGTATTACGTTGCGGCTGCCGGGTCGCTTCTTGGGGTTGCCATTAACCATCAGTCGTATTCGTTCCCCGTCGGAAAGACCGACTTGATTGAGATGGCTCCACTCGATTTCGAGGAGTTTCTCTGGGCGATGGGGCACGATCAGCTGGTCGACGAGATACGCTCATCATTCGAGATAATGGGTCCTCTTGCGCCAAGCCTTCATGAAAAGGCGCTTGGGCTCTATCGACAGTATCTTGTTGTTGGCGGAATGCCCGAGGCGGTCCAAACGTACATCGATGATCAGTCAATCATTGATGTGGCCGAAAAGCATCGGATTATTCTCGACGGATATTCCGCCGACACCAATAAATATGCTGATGAACGCTTGAGTGCAAAGACGCGTGCGTGCTTCGATTCCATTCCACAGCAGCTTGCCAAAGAGAATCGTAAATTTCAATACAAGGTAGTGCGAGCGGGGGGCAATGCGTCTCTCTTTGGAGATGCTCTCGATTGGCTTGTATTGTCGGGTACGGTGGCGCGCTGCAGCCTAGTCGGGCAGATCGAAAGCCCCTTAGAGGCCTTCGTTAACCCTTCTGCTTTTAAAATCTATCAGGCGGATACAGGGCTGCTGGTCTCCAAGGCCGGTGCTCAACGCGCCGATATTCTTGCCGGTATCGGCGGCACATTCATGGGTGCACTTACCGAAAACTACGTTGCCCAACAGCTTTCAGCCATGGGTTATCCACTGCATTATTGGGCGCGAGATAATCGTGCGGAAATCGACTTTGTAGTAGAGAAGCAGGGATGCTTGTCTGCGATTGAGGTCAAGGCGGGGGAGAACACAAGATCTCGAAGTCTGTCCTCACTTAAAAAGACCCATCCGGGCGTGCGCCTTATCAGGCTATCGACTAAGCCCTTTGGAATGAATGATGGGCTTATGTCTGTTCCGCTTTATGCGGCATTTTGTCTATAGGGATGATGCTGGTGTAATGCATGGGGCCCGGGGCGCAGCGTTTACTGCGCTCCGGGCCCCGCTGCTTTGTAAAACCATGACGGTTTAGTCGCCGTTGTTTTAGTCAAACAAACTCGGCATGTCATTTTCCTTCATGAGGGCGCCGGCGGAGGGCAGGCTCTGCGCGGTGAACTTCTCGGCCGAGACGCCGGCGCCAAGGATTTCCTCGGTCGTGCCGACGGTGGTGACCGAGCGGCCCTTCTTGGCCGTAAAGGCCTGGACGCCCTGCGTGTTGGTGGTCGTCTTGGTCTTGAGCAGCGACGTGTTGAAGTTCATCAGGCGGTAGTCGCTCGAGACCAGCGCGAGGTCGCGGTCCTCCTTGAGCACCTGCGCATACAGCAGCTTGCTGCCGCCGTAGATGGCGTTCTTAAGGCGCTTGCGGTTGGTCTTGGTAGCGTATCCAGAAAGCGCGACACGCACCACGCGGCCGTTCTCAAAGACGAACAGCACGTCGGCCTTGTAGTCCTCGGGGTCGATGACCCAGATGACGCTCTCGTCGGGTTCCATCTCAAGATCGGTCGGAAGGTACGAGCCCAGCTGGGCCGACTTGGTGTCCTCAAACGCCGCGACCTTGCACTTGTACACCTGGCTCTTGTTGGTAAAGACCAGCAGCTCGTGGGTGTTGGAGGACGGGAACTCGATAAAGGGTTTGTCGCCGTCCTTGTACTTGAGCGTGGTCGCCTTCTTGAGCACGCGGTCCGTCATCTTCTTTAGGTAGCCATCGCGCGAGAGCATGATGGTGACCGGGTACTCCTCGACCTCGGGCTCCAAGCTTACCTCGATAACCTCATGGGGCTCGATCCTGCCCGTGCGGCGCGGCATCACGTACTTCTTGTTGACCGCTGCTAGCTCGTCGCTGATGACCTTCTTGACGTTCTCCTCGCTGGAGAGGATCTCCTCAAGCTCGGCAATCTCGCCCTCGAGCTTGGCGATGTCCTTGGTGCGGTTGAGGATGTACTCCTCGTTGATGTTGCGGAGCTTAAGCTCGGCGACAAACTCGGCCTGGGTCTCGTCGATGTCGAAACCCTTCATAAGGTTGGGTACAACCTCTGCCTCGAGCTTAGTGCCGCGGATGATGGCGATGGCCTTGTCGATGTCGAGCAGAATTGCCTCAAGGCCGTGCAGCAGGTGCAGGCGCTCGGACTTTTTGCCCAGGTCAAAGTTAATGCGGCGACGCGTGGACGCAATACGCCACTTGACCCACTCGTGCAGAATCTGGCGCACGCCCATAACACGGGGATAGCCGTCGACGAGCACGTTGAAGTTGCACGAGAACGAATCCTGCAGCGTGGTCGAGCGATAGAGCTTGGCCATGAGCTTGTCGGGGTCGACGCCGCGCTTAAGGTCGATGGCGATGCGCAGACCCGAAAGGTCGGTCTCGTCGCGGATGTCGGCGATCTCCTTGACCTTGCCCTCCTTGGAGAGCTTGACGATGCGTTCGATGATGACATCGGTCTTGGTGGTGTAGGGGATCTCGTACACCTCGATGATGCGCTCTTCGGGAATCCAGCGCCAGCGGGAGCGAATCTGGAAGCTGCCAAGACCGGTCTCGATGATCTTCTCCATCTCCTCGCGGCGGTAGATAATCTCGCCGCCGGTCGAGAAATCGGGCATGGGCATGTACTCGAGCAGGTCGCAGTCGGGGTCCTTCAGGTAGTGCATCGTGGCGGTGCAGACCTCGTTGAGGTTGAAGCCGCAGATATCGGACGCCATAGCGACGCCGATGCCCTTGTTGGCCGAGACGAGGATGTTGGGGAACGTGGTGGGCAGCAGACGCGGCTCCTTCATGGCACCGTCGTAGCTGTCAACGAAGTCGACCGGGTCCTTGTCGATGTCTTTGAAGATCTCGGCGCTGATGGGGGAGAGCTTGGCCTCGGTATAACGCGAGGCGGCGTAGCTCAGGTCGCCCGAATAGTACTTGCCAAAGTTGCCCTTCGACTCCACGAAAGGAGCAAGCAGCGCCTCGTTGCCCGTGGCCAGGCGCACCATCGTCTCGTAGATGGCGGCGTCGCCGTGTGGGTTGAGCTTCATGGTCTGGCCCACGATGTTGGCGCTCTTTTGGCGCTCGCCCTTGAGCAGGCCCATCTTGTACATAGTGTAGAGCAGCTTGCGGTGCGAGGGCTTAAAGCCGTCGATCTCGGGGAATGCACGCGAGACGTTGACGCTCATAGCGTAGGGCATGTAGTTGACCTCGAGCGTCTGCGTAATCGGCTGGTCGGTGACCTCGGAGTGCAGGCCGATGACGTTCTCGGCGTTGACCTGCTTTTTCTTGGGCTGGTTCTTCGTCTTCTTCTTTGCCACGATTTCCTCTTGAACTTCTTATGGGCCGTCGTTATCGATTTGCTGCTACTGCAGGTCCAGCTGGTCCAGGTATTCCTTGCCGTGCTCGGAGATGTGACGCTTGCGGCCCGTCTCGTCGTTGCCCAGCAACAGGTTGAACATGGTCTCCATCTTGGTGACGTCCTCGGGTTCTACCTTGATCAGGCGGCGCGTCTCGGGGTTCATGGTGGTGAGCCACATCATGTCCGGATCGTTCTCACCAAGACCCTTGGAGCGGTTGATCGAGCACTTCTGGTCGCCAATCTCCTTGAGGATGCCGTTCTTCTCGAGCTCGGTGTAGGCAAAGTAGGTCTTCTCTTTGCAGTTGATCTCGTAGAGCGGCGACTCGGCGATATACACGTAGCCCTCGTCGATAAGCGTGGGCACCAGGCGATAGAGCATGGTGAGCACAAGCGTGCGGATGTGATAACCGTCGACGTCGGCGTCCGTACAGATGATGACCTTGTTCCAGTTGAGGTTGTCCAGGTCAAAGGCGCCAAGGTTCTTGATGCGCTTGTCCTTGATCTCCACACCGCAGCCCAGCACGCGCATGAGGTCCATGATGATGTCGGACTTAAAGATGCGCGGGTAGTCCTCTTTCAGACAGTTGAGGATCTTGCCTCGGACGGGCATAACACCCTGGAACTCGGCATCGCGCGAGGTGCGGATGGCGCCTGCTGCCGAGTCGCCCTCTACGATGTAGATCTCGCGACGGCTCTTGTCCTTGGAGCGGCAGTCGATGAACTTCTGCACGCGGTTGGCCATGTCGGTCTTCTGCTGCAGATTGGTCTTGATGCTCTGGCGCGTCTTCTCGGCGTTCTCGCGCGAGCGCTTGTTGATGAGCACCTGCTCCATGATCTTGTTGGCGGCGTCTTTGTTCTCGATCAGATAGGTCGAGAGGCGCTCCTTAAAGAATGCCGTCATCGCCTGCTGGATAAAGCGGTTATTGATGGCCTTCTTAGTCTGGTTTTCGTAGGACGTCTGGGTGGAGAAGCAGTTGGTCACCAGCACCAGACAGTCCTGGACGTCCTGCCACTTAATGCCGCTCTCGTTTTTGTTGTACTTGCCCTGTTGCTTGATGTAGGCATCGATGGCGCTGGTCAGAGCACTACGGGCGGCCTTTTCGGGCGAACCGCCGTTCTCGAGCCATGACGAGTTGTGGTAGTACTCCTGCATCATGAAGGTGCGCGAGAAGCACATGCACGCGGTGATCTTGACGTTGTAATCGGGCAGGTCCTCGCGGTCGCGACCGCGACGGTCAGCCTCGATAAAGAAGGGCTCGGTAAGGTAGTCGGTACCGACCTTCTCGAGCACGTAGTCCTCGATGCCCTTGGGATAGCAAAAATCCTCTTCGGAAAACTCGCCATCGTCGCCCTCAATGCGCAGGCGGAAGGTCACGTTGGCGTTGACCACGGCCTGGCGGCGCATGGTCTCGCGATACCAGTCGTGGGGAATGCTGATCGAGGTAAAGACCTCAAGATCGGGGCGCCACTTGATGGTGGTGCCGGTGCGGTCCTCGTCGCTGGGCTCGATCTCAAGCGCTTTCTTTTTGGCGCCAACGACCTTGCCTTTCTTAAAGTGCAGGGAGTACTTGTTGCCGTCGCGCCAAACCGTGACGTCCATGTACTCGGATGCGTACTGGGTCGCGCACGAGCCCAGGCCGTTGGTACCGAGCGAGAAGTCGTAGTCGCCGCCCTGGTTGTTGTTGTATTTGCCACCTGCGTAGAGCTCGCAAAAGACGAGCTCCCAGTTAAAGCGCTTCTCGGAGGGGTTCCAGTCGAGCGGGCAGCCGCGGCCGTTGTCCTCTACCTGAATGGAACCATCGCGAAAGGCGGTAAGGGTGATGAGCTTGCCGTAGCCCTGGCGCGCCTCGTCAACGGCGTTGGACAGGATCTCGAAGGCGGCATGCGCGCAGCCGTCGAGTCCGTCCGAGCCAAAGATAACGGCGGGGCGCAGGCGTACGCGCTCCTCGTCCTTGAGCTGACGAATACTGTCGTTACCATAGTTTGCGGTGTTTTTTGCCATGCTCGCTCTCTCGATGCTCCTTTGCTGCGTTGTAGTCATATAGATAGTCAAGGTAGCATAGCCCAGGCCTCGGACGATTCCAACTAACACGAATTCCATCGAACGCGCGTTCGGAGTCGGTGACCTTTAGCTTCTGCGGTCATTCCCTGCGCGGCGTGGTGCTCGTGTTAAAACCGTGGCTTATCGGCTGGTAGAATTGCCGCATCAAGACTGCATGTTGTTTGAGGGGGCGCAATGACTGAGAAAGAGAAGATGGAGCGCGGGGAGTGGCATGATGCCAACTTTGACGAGGAGCTCCTGGCGCAACGCGCAAAGGCGGAGGCGCTCTGCTATGACTTTAATATGGCAAAACCCGGAAGCGACGCGCAGCTTGACGCTTTGAAATCCTTGCTCGATACCGATCTTCCGCAAGGGCTGACGGTCCTTTCGCCTGCCTACTTTGACTACGGGAGCAAGACGAGCTTTGGTGAGGGCTGCTTTGTAAACCATGGCTGCTACTTTATGGACGGCGGCTCTATCACCTTTGGTGGCAACGTGTTTATCGGGCCGTTTTGCGGCTTCTACACCGCTTCGCACCCCCTAAAGGCAAAGGACCGCAACTTGGGTCTCGAGAAGGCTCTGCCTATTGTTGTAGGCGATAACTGCTGGTTTGGCGCGAACGTATCCGTGTTGCAGGGGGTTACCATCGGCAGCGGTTGCGTAATTGCCGCGGGCAGCGTCGTGACGGAAGACCTTCCGGACAACGTGGTGGCGGCAGGCGTCCCCGCAGTCGTAAAGAAGGCCATCGAGCAATAACGAAGCCCTTAAACGATAGTGCCCCACTGTCCTCGGTGGAATGCGGGGCGAGGAAGCCGAGCTCGACTCCGCTGGCGACATCTAATGCGCAATGGGCTGGCTCTGGGCATCCAGAACCAGCCCATTTTGATGTTCGATGAGCCGAGTCGGCGCCTCTCACAAAAGTAACTAGGAGCTAGCGAGGCTTATCCGAATTGACCTCATTGGCGGTGTCGGTTTCGAGCGCCGTGCGGCGGGCACTGTAGGCGACGAGGCCGGCGCCTGCCGCGGCGAGTGCTGCAGCGGCTGCCGTAAGGGGAGCGTTGACATCGCCCGTGCCCGCAAGCGCACCCGCTTTTCCGGAGCGCTTGTTATTGCCGTGGTCCTTGCCACTGCCGGAGCTGCTTCCGCCGGAGCCGCCGCCCTCGTCAGCACCGCCGCCACTCGAACCACCATCGCCGTCTGCTGTCATCGGGGCGTCGTGAAGTCCTGTCGTATCCGCGCTGTCGCATACACCGACCTGAGCTTCTGAGCGTTCGCATGCCGCGTCGGGCACATGAAGCTCGTGCAGTACGGCGCCCAGCGCCGAGTTTGCGCCCGGTCGAATTTCCTCGAGCGTTATGGGATCGAGCGCCACCAGATTACGTGCCTTCGCATACAGCGTTACGCGTTTGCCAACTTCGTCGCTCCAACTCTCGGGGATGGCGAAGCTCATGCGGAACTGTGCCGTGCAGCCCGGTGCCAGCACGGCGTTGCCGTTGTCGGCTACCAGCGGGTGCGTCGCAAAACGTGCGCCCAGCGTCTCGAGTGCGTACTTCGCGTGTGCCATGTCGTTGGCCGAAGCGTCCTCGGCAAGCTCCGGATCGTAGATCGATGCCATACGTGCGTTCACTCCGAATCCGATGGATGCGCTGGAGAACGGCTGGCTGGAGCCCTCTCGGTACAGATCGATCGTGCCGGCGGTCAGCAAGGTGTTGCCGTCGTTTCGCACCGTGACCATGAAGGATTCACCTGCTGCTCCGGGCACCACCGCGCCCGAGGTAGCGACCGCCCCCGTCGGAGTGGCACACGCCACCAAGGGCACTTCGATGCCGTGCAGCTCTGCCTCGCTCTGCTCCGCGCTCACAACGTGCGTGGCGAGCGCGGAGAGCATACCTCCCGACGTCAAAAATGTCGTTATCTGATCGACGGGATGGTCCAGCTCGCACATCACGAACGGCTCCGTGAACAGATCACCTGCCAAGGTGCTGGCGAAGATGCGGAAGTGCTTGCCCATCACTGCTACCGGGTTGCCTTCTTCGTCGTAGGTTTGTCCCACCTTGCCATCGGTGTTCTCTACATAGAGCGCGCACCTGCCGTTGTTGCTTACGCTAAACGATGCCGGGCCACAGCCTGCGGCACCCACGGGCTGCGTTGCAAATGCCGATGCGCCTCGCGTCCAAGTAATATGCTGCAGCTGCTCGTTGACGGTGGCCAAAAAGCCCGAATGTTGTGGCCACGGCACCGCATGGGGCACCGTGGCGTCTGGTGGCATAACGCCCCAGCCCGCAATGGACTGGCCGATCACGGCGTACGATGCGCAGCCGCAACCGTCTGCGGTCTCGTACGCAACGGGCACCACCATTTTGCCGTTGATATTCTCGGGCTCGCTCAGCTCGATACTCGACGGTGCCTGCGGAAAGCGAAGAACTTGGCGGAACGTCAGGCTGTCGCCCAAATCATCCGACCACAGGGTAAAGCATTCCAGCGCAACCTCGGCCTCGCTGCCGAGCGCCTTCTCTGCGGTGGTTCCGCGGCGGTGGAGGTAGGCACCCGACAGGCGTCCGTCGACCAGCGTCTTGCCTACCGTGATGCGCGGGCACTGCAGGCAATGGTAGCCATCCTCTTGCAGGCGGCCGCGCGAGATGCTGCGCCATGACGTATGCGACACCACATGAACTCCGTCGTTGCTTATGCGCAGGCGCACAACGGACAGTATGCCGGCTGTGCTTGCCGTATCGAACCGGGTTGCGTCGCCTTCGGGGCGCTCGCCCGAGACCAGCAACACGTAGGCGTCCTGGTTTTCTCTTCCGTTCGTATATTCCACCACGTCGAAGTCGTAATCGTATATGCCGTCGCGCTCCACGTCGTTCTCGCCAAACCCAAGGGGAAAGTCCACGGGCGTGGGAGCGGACCACGTGCCGTTTGCCTTTGTGTGCACCACCAGGCGCGAGCGGCCATTGTCGCCGTAGCGCACCGAGGCGATACGGAACAGGCATTCTGCGCCGGCAATCATCGTTAGCTTCATGTGGGCTTCGCTGAGCACGCCGGAAAACAGCACGTTGTCGCTCGAGGGTTTTATGCCGCCACGCTCGTCCTCCGACACGCCGGCAGAATTGGTGTTGGGGTCCGCAACGGCGTTCGTTGACTGACCGATGTAGGTGTACTCATACATCGGTGCGGCATTTTCGTCGTTCTCCATCAGCGCGTGGACGAAATGTTCGACCTGTCCCGTGTCGTCGCTCTCCGCGTTCGCCTCGAGCTCAATGCGCGTGACCGCTTGATCCCAATCGCGCACAACGGGCGCGGCGTTTACGGCAGTGGCCTTAACCTCGGCGCGTGCGAGCAGCTCGGCGTTGGTGACGATGGTGGCCGATGCGATAAATTGCGGCACGCCGCACGCCTCGATGTTGCCGGGCGTGCCGAAGCGGGCATCCAGCGTGTAAGGCGTATCTCCACCCAATGCCAGCTCAGAGCGTTGGAGCACATACTGGTCGCCATTGTTCACCGACATATTCCACGAATCGATGAGTGTGGGCCACGACCCCGACCAAGCCTTGGTGGTCCACTTGAACATTACGAACTGGAGTATCACGTCGACATCGACGTCTGCACCTACGCGCAGCCGCGGAAGCTGGTGTCCATCTGCCTTCTCGTACCCAATGAACAGCGTGAGGGATGCGGCGCCGCGCACGGCAGACGAAGCGACGCCTGCAACGCCGGCGCCAAAGGTGACGGCAAGTCCGATCTGGATGGTGAACGAGCCCGACGTGTTGGAATAGTCGAGCGAAATGTTTTTAAAAAACGCCGCGCCGCTGCCGTGCGTGTGGGCACCCACGGCGAGCGCCAGCTTCGCCAGCACCCAGGGGTTGACGTTTAGGAAAAATGGCACCGGTCCTAGGGTAAACTGCTCGGTCCAATTGAGGTCGGTTCTTACCTGGAAGAGGGCCTTAATATTGCCGTATGCGGGGTCGTTGTTGTTACCCCAGGTTTTGCCCACCCAATCGTAGGCGAGCGAGCCGTACAGCTGTGTGGCGATATCCATCGTGAACAGCGGCGTGCAATGGTGGCGAAGGAGCTTGGTGTTTCTTGGATCGGTGCCCGAACCGGCACTCATACTCTTGTACTGATTCCACTTCCCCTCCATCTCGTCGAGATAGCGGTTTGCCTGCTTGGTGCCCGACTCGCGTGGCGATTTCTTCCAGTATTCCGGATCAGGGTTGCCCGAATCGTTCATATAGCTGGCTGGTTTGTATCCTCCGCCAAACAGCACGTATCCAGCAAACGAGAAATCGAAGAGGATCGGAAATGTGGGCATCCAACACGTGAACTTATTGCCGCCGATGCCGGGAAACGCCGCGGGGAAATCAAACGGAGTGACCTCTTGGTCCATGGTAGTGGGGACGATAGTGGTCGAGCCCGATTCTGCCTTTGCGGCCGGCGCAGTGACAACGGCCATGGGGGAGGAGAGCGTGTAGGTTTTGCCCTGATAGTCGAGAACAAAGCGCAGCTTGCACCCTTCCTCCAGAAGGCCCGATGCCGCGTCGAGAAACTTGTCTTCGAGTGTGAACGTCGCCAGATTATCCGCGCCTGATGCGCTGGCCTTGATCTGGCCAATCTGCGTGACGGTTTCGGTTGAGCTGCCCGCAGCGGGCATCACTTTATTGATATGCAATGTTGCCTGCCCGCCCTGCGGCAGATGAGTCTGCACGGTAAAGGCGTGCGTATCGGGCTGCTCGTTTGCCGTGTCGTCCTTCGGCAATGCCATGAACGTGGCTTCAGCGTACTGGATGTCCCATTCGTCGAATGTGAGCTGTCGAAAGTACGGCTCGCCATCGGAGAGCGGACGTGTGGGTGCGGTAATGGCGGTGCCGCCCTGGATACGCGCAAGGGGAATCTCGACATCACGGTAGCCCGCCATGCTAATGGAGATGCCGCCGTTAAAGTCGTACGCGTCGAGAAGCGTTGCCTCGTCCACGTAGCCTTCCGAAAGAGGGGCGACCTCAAAGATGGCCGTGCCTTCTTCATCGGTCGTGGCGGCGAGCTGCTTGCCTGCGACGTAGCGCGACGTGAGCGTGACCTGCGCTCCCTTGATGGGCATATTCTTGTTGGCGACGTCGACCACGACCACACCAAACATGGTGCGCGAGAGAACGAGCACCCTGAAGGGATCTTTTTCGTCGGCATAGGCTTCGGTGGGCGCGAACGGCAGCAGGAAGGCATTTTCGCTTCCCGGCACGCGAGGCAACATGATGCTCGCTAGCGAGGACGCTCCGGCAACAAGTAACGAACGGCGATCAAGCATCTTGGGCTCCCATCCCGCAAATATCGGTGGAAATAATCCAATTGTGCGAGAAGGCGCCCCGTGGCGGTAGTGCCGTTCAAGGGTCAAAATGTCCAAATTGATCGAGCGAAGCGTCGGGTTCCGGAACGCGTTCGATGCGCTTGGCAGCCCGGTCGCTAACGCAACATATGCGCGACCAGCTCGGCGCGTGTGCCGATGCCAAGCTTTGCGTATACGCCGGATAGGCGGTTTTTGACGGTGCCCGGCGATACTCCCATATGGCGTGCGATTTCGGCGTTGGTCCACCCACGACAGGCGAGCATGGCCATGGTGAATTCCGTGGTCGTTAAATCGTCAGCAACGTCCTCGCCCGAATCGGGGTTGTGGATGCGCCGCCAGCCGTAGCTGAAGCGGTACGTGATCTCGATGATGTGCGCGAAGTCGTCAGGGTATTGCGTTTTTAGGCACGCCTCGATAAGCCCCTGCAAAAGGCCGTGGTGCTCGCCGATGAGCTCGATAAGGCCGTCGGGGCGCGCAATGTCCCAAGCGGCTCCAAAATGCGCTTTTGCGGCGTCGATGTCCTTGAGGCTCATGCATGCCATGGAAGCTGCCAGGTGCAGGAACAGTTCCGAGATGGGATAGCTTCCCTGTTTCATAATTAGGGCGTTTTCCGCCATGCCCAGGCTGCGGCCGTATTCGCCGCGCAGATACAAGGCGTGCGCCATCACGTAGCTGGCGAACAGTCGCAGGCCTTCGGGTAGGTGCGCCGCAAGTGGATAAAACTCTTCGGCAGAATACGGGGAAGGCAAGTGCAGCAGGACGCTCGCGGCCGAGGCGAACAGGATATGCGTGGCGTGGACGGCGGGCGATTCCTCGTCGGCCGGCGTATCGAGGATGCCCGCAAGGCACCGGCGGGCGTCGGCGATACGGTTGAGCGACAGACTGGCGTATCCGCAGATAAAGCATGCGGAATAGCGCAGCGCGGGATCGGTGACGTCAAGATAGGGGCGCGCCGTCTTGGCAGCGAGGGTGGCCTGTCCGCGAAAGTACAGCGCTTCTGCCGTGGCAATGGCGCGCGAATCGGGGTCGGAAATGCCTGCAACCGCAGCGTCAATCTGCCCCGGCACAAAGGCAGTGCACATCAACGGCATGGGAACGCATGGGTAGCCATCGCAGTCCATCTTCCATCTCCCAACAGCTGACAACAATAGCTGCAATTGTACTCCTGTTGCCCGGAACTGGAATTTGTGGGTATCGCCTGCGATTATGCCGAACGTATAAAGGAAGAGTCTATTGGCGATGCTCCCAAGGTGGCTACCGAAGCCTAGCTGACCTCGACATTAGGAAAAATTGCCACCCTTGCAAAAAGCTCTGTCGCAGCGATGGGAAACGCATCTCGTTCTGCATATAATGAGGTCATATGACGGTGCGTCTGCATACGCGCGGCGCATTTCCATCGAACCGAAAAGGAGCTCTGCATGGATCCCAACAAGCGTCCCGACGACATGGTGCGTATCACCACTCCCGAACTTGCCCAGGTGTTCATCGATGAGCAGGTCGCTGCAATCCGCGAGCAGATTGGCGACAAGAAGGTCCTGCTGGCTCTTTCCGGCGGCGTCGACAGTTCGGTTGTCGCGGCCCTGCTCATCAAGGCCATC
Source organism: Collinsella sp. AF16-8 (assembly GCF_003462695.1). Lineage (NCBI taxonomy): Bacteria > Bacillati > Actinomycetota > Coriobacteriia > Coriobacteriales > Coriobacteriaceae > Collinsella > Collinsella sp. AF16-8. Next base: position 171,739 of record NZ_QRXX01000004.1, on the reverse strand, counting down.
GGCAAGCAACTCATCTGCGTGCACGTGAACCACGGCCTGATGCGCAAGGGCGAGAGCGAGCAGGTCGTCGACGTCTTCAAAAATCAGATGGATGCCAACCTGGTTTACGTTGACGCCACCGACCGCTTCCTGGACAAGCTCGTGGACGTCGAGGAGCCCGAGGCCAAGCGTAAGATTATCGGCGCCGAGTTCATTCGCGTGTTCGAGGAGGAGGCTCGCAAGGTTGGCGACGAGGTCAGCTTCCTCGCCCAGGGTACCATCTATCCCGATATTCTTGAGTCCCAAGACGGCGTGAAGGCTCACCACAACGTGGGCGGTCTGCCCGAGGATCTGCAGTTTGAGCTCTGCGAGCCCGTCAAACTGCTGTACAAGGACGAGGTCCGCGTGGTCGGTCGCGAGCTCGGCCTGCCCGAGAACATGGTCGAACGTCAGCCGTTCCCCGGCCCCGGCCTGGGTGTTCGCTGCCTGGGTGCCATCACCCGCGACCGTCTTGAGGCGCTGCGCGAAGCCGACGCCATCGTGCGCGAGGAGATCGACAAGGCAGGTCTTACCATCTGGCAGTACTTTGCCGTGGTACCCGACTTCCGCGCCACCGGTGTGCGCGAGGGCAAGCGCGCCTACGACTGGCCCTGCATCATTCGCTGCATCAACACCGTCGACGTCATGACCGCCGAGGTGCCTGAGCTCGACTGGGCGCTGCTCAAGCGCATTACCGCTCGCGTGACTGCCGAGGTCCCCGGTATTTGCCGCGTTTGCTACGACCTCACGCCGAAGCCCGTCGGCACGGTCGAGTGGGAGTAAACTAACTCACCTAGCCCCCGTTTCCGTTTGGAAGCGGGGGCTTTTTGCTGGCGCTTCGCCTAATTTCGTGCATCTTCAGATGTGACAAAGGGACTGTCCCTTTGTCACATCTTCGATGTTGTGTGCAGGAAGGGTTACGAGCATGGTCGTTCCGCGCTCCGAGCTCTCTTCGACCTCGATGGAGCCGCCGTGGAGTGCGGCAATCTCCCAGACCAGTGCAAGCCCCAGCCCCACGCCGCCATATGCCCTGCTGCGCGATTTGTCGACGCGAAAGAAGGGCTGGAAGATGCTCGTCTGGTATTGCTCGGGAATGCCCGGTCCCTGGTCGCGCACGCGTAGCAGCACGCGGTCGCCTTCGGCGCAGGCGTTGATTTGCACGGTCGAGTTGGGCGCGCTGTAACGTATGGCGTTTTCGGCCAAGTTGAACAGCAGCCGATAGATTAGCGTATCGCTGCCGATCGTTTGCGCGTCGCCCTCACTTGTAAGCGTGATGTCTTTTTGCTCGGCAAGGGGCGCCAGGTCCGTGAGTACTTCTTTGATCATCGGCGCAAGGTCAATCGCATCGTTGCAAGGGACACTGCGCAGCTCGCTCATCTCGAGCAGGGTCTTTGTCATGTGCGTCATTCGCTCGGTCTGCTCCTGCAGCAGCCCGAGCAGGCTCGCTGTATCGGCGTCGACGTCGGGGTGCTCGGCGCAAAACAGCTCAACCTGGGCCTGCATGAGCGCAAGCGGCGTGCGCAGCTCGTGCGCCGCATTGCCCGTAAACTGTCTTTGTGCGGAAAATCCCTCGTCAAGGCGGGCAATCATGTCGTTAAACGACGCGCTGCAGCGCCTGAGTTCAGAGGGCACGTCCTCGCTGATTTTTGTGTCGGCGAGGTTGTCGGGCCGCACGCTCTCGACTTGCGTCGCAAAGAAGCGCAACGGCCGCAGCGCATGTCCGCTTACAAAGTAGGCCAGCACGCCGCCGAGCAGCGTCACCGCCGCAGTTATATACCAGCTCGTCGCGCCAAACGATTCTTGGGCGTCGTTCACGACGATGGTCAGCGCGTCGTCGAGCTCTTTGTTTGTCGGGTCAAATGAGCTGGGCGAGGCCGCCTCCACCTTGCTGTGCGCCGATAGTTCATTGCCGATCGAGTCCATGTAGCGCATGCCGGAGTAGCCAACCAGGCAATTCATAAGTACGCAGGTTGAACATATCAGCAGTGCCGTCATCAGCGTGATGCGCCACTGCAGAGACAGCCGCTTCATTTGCCGTCCTCCATAACGTAGCCTTCGCCGATTCGGTTGCGGATGGGGTCGTGCCCCAACGCGCCGCGCAGCTTTTTGCGCAGCGACGAGATGTGCACGCGGGTCGCGTTGCTAAAGCTGTTGACGCTGCTGTCCCATACATGCTCGATAAGCTCTTCCTGGCTCACCGGCCGCCCCTGGTTAAGCATCAGGTATTCCAAGATGCCGGTCTCCTTGCGCGTGAGGGATAGGGTCTCGCCGCCCACGGAGGCGAGGCGCGCCTTGGTGTCAAAGCTCAACAATCCACAGGCTAGAACAACGTCGTTTTGCGTAAAGCGCCTGAGCGTGAGACTGCGTATGCGTGCCGCCAGCTCGTCAAGATGGAACGGCTTGGTGAGGTAGTCGTTGGCGCCCGCATCGAGCCCCGCTACCTTGTCGGAGACCTCGCCACGTGCCGAGAGCACAAGCACCTTGGTCTCACAATCAGTTGTCCTGAGTTGCCTGAGCACGGTCATGCCGTCAACATGGGGGAGATTGAGGTCGAGCACGACAAGATCAAAGGTCTCGACATCGAGTAGATCGAGGGCCTGCTGCCCGTCGTAGCAGCAGTCGACGCTATAGGCCAAGTTGCGCAGGCTGCGTGCGATCGCATCGCACAGCGCCCGCTCGTCCTCGACGACCAAGATGCGCATAACGTTCTCCTTGCATAGTCATTCACGCTTAACACGGATTTTATAGTCGGTATGGTCCAATGGGTCGCGAAACGAAAGGAGTGGTCAGATTGTTCAAAGCGATTAAGCCTGTGGCGCAGGTGGCTTTGCTGATCGTTGGGGTAGCCATGGTTGGCTTTGGAATTATGCGCGGCGAGGCAGATGCCGTGCTGGCCAAGGCAATCAGGCTGTGCTTGGAGTGTATCGGAATTGGATAAAAGAAAAAACACTGCATCGCATCTTTTAGCGCGATTTCGTGGATTGATTCAGGCGGCGGCGACGCTTGCGACCAATATTCACCTGCCTAACTTTGCCAAGGGCGGTATCTACCAGGGAGCCGGCAAAGCCGTCTGCGTGCCGGGGCTTAACTGCTACTCGTGTCCAGCGGCCTCGGGTGCGTGCCCCATCGGGTCGTTTCAGTCGGTGGTGGGATCGTCTAAGTTCAGCTTTTCGTATTACGTCACCGGAACGCTCATTCTGATCGGCGTGCTACTGGGACGTTTTGTATGCGGCTTTTTGTGTCCGTTTGGATGGCTGCAAGAGCTTCTGCATAAGATTCCCAGCAAAAAGCTCTCCACGAAAAAGCTCAAGCCGCTCACGTACATCAAGTATGCCGTGCTACTGTTTGCCGTGGTGCTGCTGCCCGTCTTGGTGGTTAACGATGTGGGTATGGGCGACCCGTTCTTTTGCAAGTACATCTGCCCGCAGGGTGTGCTCGAGGGCGCGATTCCGCTGTCCATCATGAACGTGGGAATCCGCTCCGCGCTGGGAAAGCTCTTTACCTGGAAGCTCGCGATCCTCATTGCGGTTGCGGTGCTGAGCGTGCTGTTCTACCGCCCCTTCTGCAAATGGATTTGCCCCCTCGGTGCGTTTTATGCGCTCATGAACAAGGTGTCTTTGCTGGGGATCCAGGTTGACCAGTGCAAATGCGTCTCGTGCGGCAAGTGCGCCAAGGTGTGTCAAATGGACGTGGACGTTACGCGTACGCCCAACCATGCCGAATGCATTCGTTGCGGCAAATGCGTGGGCGCGTGCCCCGTCGATGCTATTAGCTTTCGCTATGGGCTGGGTGTGACGGGCGACAAACCCGCGCAGTCCACGCAAGCCTGCGAAAACAAATAGGTACCTATATAAGTTTCGATATAAACGGAGGAACCATGAAACTGTCAAAAATTGCGGCTCTGTTGATGCTGCCCGTGCTGGCGCTGACTCTCGCGGCGTGCTCTGCCCCCAAGGGCGACGCGAAGGATGCTACGAGCGGCGATGCGCAGATTGCCGAGCTCATAGCGCAAAAGCCGTCGAGCGCCGAGGAGGCGGCCAAGCTGTACCAGCAGCTGCTGCAAAAGGAAAACGAGATCTTTGCGAGCGATAACGCCCTATGGGAAAAGGTGTTCCTTGCGGCCAACAAAGACACTCCCATGATTGAGGACGGCAAGAACTACGGTGACTTCTTGCTCGATACCATCGAGGGCGCCAAGGATCAGTTTGCGGCTGACGAGCTTAAGACGCTTAAGGCCGGCGCGCAGCAGGTCAAGGAGATCGAGGACAAGCTCATGGCGCTGGAGAAGGAGTTCCCCGGATGTGGCAGCACGCCCGGCGAGGGGGAGAGCGTTGATGCCTCGACCGCGGGTATGACCAACGGCGAGAGCGGGGAGACGAAGTTCCCCAGCTTTAAGGGCAAGGACTTGGACGGCAACGATGTAAACAGCGACGAGCTGTTCTCCAAGAACAAGGTCACCGTCATGAACTTCTGGTTTACCACCTGCAAGCCGTGCGTGGGAGAGCTGGGCGATCTGGAGAAGCTCAACAAGGAGCTTGCCGAGAAGGGCGGCCAGGTCGTGGGCGTTAATTCCTTTACACTCGATGGCAACAAAGACGCGGTGGCCGATGCTAAGGACGTGCTTTCCAAGAAGGGCGTGACGTATAAGAACATCTGGTTTAAGTCGGACAGCGAGGCCGGAAAGTTCACCTCCAACCTGTACTCGTTCCCGACCACCTACGTGATCGACCAGAACGGTAACATTGTGGGAGAGCCGATTATGGGCGGCATCAACTCCGCTGAGCAGCGCGAGGCGCTCAACAAACTGATCGATCAGGCACTCGCGAAGAGCGAACAGTAAGTCCGTGGGACAGACAACTGAAGGGGAGTCGCTGGAAACAGCGACTCTTTTTTCTGCTTCGGGGTAGCATCATGGGTATACGTCGAAAGGGCACGCAGCTTTTCGTGCATTGCCTGAGCGGTGCGCGAAGCAACCAAGCTGTGAGTTTTCTTAAGCGTTCTGGGTATGGCAATGTCAAGAATATCGGCGGCATAAGCGGCTACACGGGAAAGGTGGTGCGTTAGCTATGAAGGTGGTTATCGTTGGAGGCGTCGCGGGCGGCGCATCGGCGGCGGCACGTTTGCGCAGACTCGACGAGCAGGCCCAAATTGTCATCTTTGAGCGCACGGGTTTTGTATCGTATGCCAACTGTGGGCTTCCGTACTACATTGGCGGCGTGATAGAAGAAGAGAGCGCATTGACGCTGCAGTCTCCCAAGGGCTTTTGGGATCGCTTTCGCATTGCGGTCAAGACGAGTCACGAGGTGTTTGCCATCCATCCCGATTCGCATACGGTCGAGGTTCGCAATATGCTGACGGGCGAGGAATTTGTCGAGACGTATGACAAGCTCATCCTGTCGCCGGGTGCAAAGCCGATCCGCCCTGCGTTGCCGGGCATCGACTCGGATAAAATCTTTAGCCTACGCACCGTTGAGGACACGCTGCGTATTCACAGCTATGTTCGAGAGCGGCGACCGAGCAGTGCCGTCGTGATCGGCGGCGGCTTCATTGGCGTCGAGACGGCGGAGAATCTGTGCGAGCTGGGGCTCCAGGTGACCCTTCTGCAGCGTCCCGTCCAACTTATGAACAACCTGGATTACGACATGGCGACCCTTTTGCATACCGAGGTGCGTGAGCACGGTATCGATCTGCGCCTCAAGGCCGATGTGACAGGTTTTGAGGAAGTTGATGGCCGCGTTGTCACCCATGTTGCGGGCGATGACCCTATCGGAGCCGATATGGTGCTGCTTGCCATTGGCGTGGCACCTGAGAGCCATCTGGCGCAAGAGGCGGGGCTCGAACTGGGCATCAAGGGGGCTATTGTGGTCAACGACCGCATGGAGACCTCTGCTGCCGACGTGTATGCCGTGGGCGATGCCGTGCAGGTCACGCATCAGGTGACCGGCGAGGACGCGGTCATTTCGCTCGCCGGCCCCGCCAACAAGCAGGGGCGTGTCGTCGCCGATGTCATAGCCGGCATGGACAGCTGCTACCGCGGATCGTTGGGCTCATCGGTTATCAAGGTATTCGACTTGACGGCGGCAAGCACGGGACTATCCGAAAAGGCAGCACACGCGGCGGGAATTGACTGCGACAGCGTGGTCCTGTCGCCCGGTTCGCATGCGGGTTATTATCCGGGTGCAACGCCCATGACCATGAAGGTTGTCTTCGAGAAGCAGGGATTGCGCCTGCTGGGTGCGCAAATCGTGGGCATCGATGGTGTGGACAAGCGTATCGACGTTCTGGCGACTGCCATCCAGGCAGGCATGTGCGGCGATAGGCTTAAGGATTTGGACCTAGCATACGCGCCGCCGTATTCATCGGCGAAGGATCCCGTCAATATGGCGGGCTTTATGATCGAGAACCTCAATCGCGGCATACTGGCGCAGTGGCATTGGGAGGATGAGCCCAACTTGCCACGCGATGGCAGCGTGCAGCTGCTCGATGTTCGTACGGAAGGGGAGTACGAGCGCGGGCATATCGATGGTTTCGTAAACATTCCCGTCGATGATCTGCGCAATCGCCTGGGCGAGCTCGACCGGGCCAAGCCGGTCTACGTGATTTGCCAGAGCGGCATTCGCAGCTACATTGCTTGCCGCATTTTGGCGCAGTATGGCTTTGAGTGTTTTAACTTCTCGGGCGGCTATCGCTTCTTTGCAGCCGTGACTGTGCCTCGCCGCGGCAGCGCTAACGTTATGCCGTGCGGGCTCGAAAAGTAGCGCGCATTGGAATGTGACAAAGTGACAGCCTCTTTGTCACATCGGGGATGTTATATGCGGGATGGTGCGCCATGCGGCGTGCTGTCCCGTTCGTTTTTTGGCGCGGTTCGTTACATTCCTCACTGGTATCGGCCAAAAATGAGGATAGAGTAGGACAAGCGCGCCGAACGTGAACGGCGGGGGAGCGGGCGAGCGCGCCCGCGCGAGAGAGGTTGCCGTCCATGCTGGATCTCAGAGATATTTGCAAAAGGTACGTTATGCAGTCGTTTACGCAGGTAGCGCTCGACAGCGTAAGCCTGTCTTTTCGCGATAACGAGTTTGTAGCCATCCTGGGTCCCTCGGGTTCGGGTAAAACTACGATGCTCAACGTCATTGGTGGACTCGACCATTTCGATTCCGGCGACCTGTTGATCGATGGCATCTCGACCAAGGACTTCAGCGACCGCGATTGGGATGCCTACAGAAACAATCGCATTGGCTTTGTGTTTCAGAGCTACAACCTCATTCCGCATCAGACCATTTTGGAAAACGTGGAATTGGCGCTTACGCTCACGGGCGTGGGGCATGCCGAGCGCCGCCAGCGTGCACGCAAGGCGCTTGAGGCAGTCGGTCTGGGCGAGCACGTTAACAAGCGCCCGAGCCAGCTATCGGGCGGCCAGATGCAGCGCGTGGCTATTGCCCGCGCCCTGATCAACGATCCCGAGATTGTGCTGGCTGACGAGCCGACCGGCGCCTTAGACTCAACGACATCCGTGCAGGTCATGGATTTGCTCAAGGACGTTGCGCGCGACCGTCTGGTCATCATGGTCACGCACAATCCCGAGCTGGCGTACCAGTACGCCACGCGCATCGTCAACCTGGCGGACGGCAAGATCACCGACGATTCCGATCCCTTTGATGTTGCCAATGCCGCGCGTCGCGAGGCTAAGCCTACGCGCAAAACCTCGATGAGCTTTGTGACGGCGCTGGGGCTTTCGGCGCGAAACCTTTTGACCAAGAAGGGCCGTACGGCTATGACGGCCTTTGCTGGTTCGATCGGCATCATCGGTATCGCGGCGATTCTGGCGCTCTCCAACGGCGTAAACGGCTACATCAAAAAGGTCGAGGAGGATACGCTCTCGAGCTACCCGCTGACGATTTCCAAGCAGGATTACGACCTGTCGTCCATGATGGGCGGACAGGGGACCACGGATGACGATACGTCCAAGAACGAGGGCTCGTCCGACGGCAGCACTGACGGCAAGGCTCGGGGAACCGATAAGATTCCTGTGGTCACGGCCGTAAAGGATATGTTTGCGAGCGTTAAGTCCAACGACATGACGAGCTTTAAGGCATGGCTCGATGCCGGTGGCGACGGCATCGATAAAGAGGTCAATGCCATCCAGTACGGCTATGGCGTGACGCCGGTTGTCTATCGTGCGGGCAAGGGCGATGAGAAGCCTGTCCGGCTGGTGCCCAACGCTATGACCGAGGCCATGAGCGGCGGCGCGAGTTCGGCGGCGACGGTGAGCATGGAATCCATGGGAACCTCGGTCTTTAACGAGATGATTGACGACCAGAGCCTGCTCGACAGCCAGTACGATGTTGTTGCCGGCCATTGGCCTACGTCAGCCAACGAGGCCGTGATGGTGCTTTCGAGCCGCGGAACGGTGGGCGACTACACGCTCTACAGCATCGGCGCGCTGGATATCGATGAACTCAACGATCTGGTAAACAGCGCCATGACGGCCGACGGCAAGGTCGAGACGCCCGAGACCGGCAGCGACTTTACCTACGACGACGCGCTGTCCACGGCGTTTAAAGTGTTGTCGCCGGCCGATGCCTATCGCAAAAACGAAGAGACCGGCATGTGGACCGACATGTCTGGCGATGCCGACTTTATGACGGCCAAGGTTGCCGACGGTATTGACGTGCGTATTGTGGGCGTGGTGCGACCGAACGAGATGGCCAACGCGAGCGCGTTGTCTCCGGGTATTGCCTATACACACGCGCTGACTCGCCAGCTTATGGAGCGCGCCGCCGATTCACAGATAGTGCAGGAGCAACTTGCCCACCCCGAGACGGATGTCTTTACGGGCAAGACCTTTGACGAGTTGCAAGGCGAGGCCAAGCAGGGCGTGGATCTGGGCAGCATGTTCAGTGTGGACGAGGCGGCGTTGAAGAGCGCGTTCTCGTTCGATGCATCTGCACTCTCGGGTGCTGCCGGTGGCATGGATCTTTCGGGCATCGATTTGTCGGGCCTGGATATTGACCTTTCGGGCGTTGGCAAGGACATCGACTTCAGCAGCATCATGGCAAAAGCACCGGCCCCAGATTTCTCGGGCATCTTTGACGGTCTGGAGCTCACGCCCGAGCAAATGCAGCAGGTGGGAACGCTTGCCAACCAACTGTTTGAGGGCTTTTTGCAGTCTGATCAGTTTAAGGCGCTGTCGCCCGAAGATCTTAAGGACGCGTCGAAGCTCGCCGCCGCGTTCTCGACGTATCTTGAGAGTGATGCGGTAGCCCAGCAAATCCTGGCCCAGCTCAAAGCGCTCGGCGGCGATGCCCTGGTAGAGCGCCTGCAGCACGCGATGACCGACTATGTGCAAAAGCAGCTGGCTCCGTATCTGCAGCAGGCTATGGACCAGGTCATGAAGACGATCAGCGAGCAGATTGCGACGACGGTATCGTCCCAGCTCAAGGCGGGCGCAGCAGGGCTTATGGATCAGATGGCGACGCAGATGTCTTCGAGTTTTACCAACCTGGCGAGCGCTATGCGTGTGGATGCGAGCGCCTTTGCTCGTGCCATCCATTTCAACATGGACGCCGAGGACCTGAGTTCGCTCATGATGAGCTATGCCAAGGCGTCGCAGCTCACCTACGATAACAATCTGACCACGTTGGGCTATGCGGATGAGGCAGATCCCATCTCGGTTAAGATTTTCCCGCGCGACTTTGAGGCCAAGGAGCGCGTACTCGATCACATCGATGCGTATAACAAGCAGGTCAAAGCCGCCGGCCACGACGAGCAGGCAATCTCGTACACCGACTACATGGGCATTATCATGGGTTCGGTAACCGACATCGTGAACACCATCAGCTTGGTGCTCATCGCATTTGTGAGCATCAGCTTGGTCGTCAGCTCCATCATGATCGGCATCATCACCTACATCAGCGTGCTGGAACGTAAAAAGGAGATTGGCATCCTGCGCGCGATCGGCGCGTCGAAGCGCAATGTGGCCAACGTGTTCAACGCCGAGACTTTCATCGAAGGCCTCATTGCTGGCGTCTTCGCCATCGTCGTCGTGGTGCTCGTGAGTTTTCCGGTCAATGCCTGGGCGCTTGCGGTCAAACAGGTCCCCAATCTGATGAGCCTGCCCGTGCAGGATGCGCTGGTGCTCATCGCGATTTCGGTGTTGCTGACGGTTGTCGCTGGCCTGCTGCCGGCCCGCAGCGCATCCAAGAAAGACCCTGTGGAAGCCCTACGCTCCGAATAATGTGACAAAGGGACTGCCCCTTTGTCACATTGGGGGCCCAATTACCGTTCGGCACGTTAAGGGTCCCCGCTCCCCGCTTAACACTTGACGAAGAATCTCCATCTTTATATACCTATCGGTAGGCATATAGGTTGCATTGCCGATAGAAACGGAGTAACCATGACTCTCATCGCACCAGCCGAAAAGGACCGCCCCCGTGAGAGCGGCGCATTTGCTTGGATTGTCGTTATTGCGCTCGGTTTAATGTCTGCGGGAACAACCGGCACCTACAGCATCATTGCCGGCTCATTCATCGCTCCTGTATGTGAAGACCTGGGCTTTGACTACACTTCTTTCTCTTTCTATTTCACCGCGATTCTTCTTGGCCTTGCGCTTGGGCTTCCGCTTTTGAGTCGTTTCATTCCAATAGTAATCGGCAAACCATGGCATATTTGCGTTGAACTCGTCCTTATTGCCGCCGGCGCCGCAATGGCGTTCTACACCGAGGTCTGGATGTTCATCGTCTCCGCCGCAGTGATCGGCATCTGCTTTTCGTTCACAACGGGTGTCTGCATGTCCGATGTCATTGACCAATGGTTCAGTAAATCGTCTGGTCTTGCCATCGGCCTTGCGTGGGGCGTTAATTCTCTCTGCACGCTGCTATTGAGTCCTGTCATTACACTGGTCATCGAGCAGCAAGGCTGGCGTACGGGTTACATCGTACTTGCGGCCGTTTCTGCAGCCATGATATTGCCCACAAGCGCATTTATCATTCGCCTTAAGCCTTCTGATCGCAATATGCTTCCGTACGGAGAGACTACCTCCGAAACCCATGAGAGCTACAGCGCCGATGAAAAGGAAGGTGTCTCTTCGGGCATGGCGCTCCGCGATGCCGCGAAAACGCCATCTTTTATTCTCTGTGCCCTTCTGCTCTGCGTGGCGCAACTCACCTGCTGCATGAACCAGCTGTTCCCGACCTATGCAAGCAAGGTCGGCTTCAATCCCATCGTGGGAAGCCTAATGGTTTCGGCGGCTTCGCTCTCCGATATTTTCCTAAATCCCTTCGTAGGCAAAACATGCGACAAGCTCGGTGCTATTAAAGCAACGGTCGCATGGACGGGAGTCAGCATTCTTTCATTCCTACTTCTCATCTTTGGCGGAAGCAACGAGACCGTTTCCATCATCGCGGCCGGCGTAAACGACGTCATGTTCGCCATCGTTGGAACTGCAATGCCGATGATTCTCCTCTCGCTCTTCGGATCACGCGATTTTGGAAGGATCTATTCGATTATTTGCTCAGCGGGCTATGTTGTCGGAGCTTTCGGAATGCCAGTCATGATGAAGGTTTACGGTATGGCAGGGTCTTTCCAAGGAGTATTCGTCTTCTGTATCATCTGCAACCTTCTGATTGCGACATTTGCTTTAGTTTCCGGTCTCCTCAATAAGACTACCGCGAAATAACCTGACCAACGAACTGCCCTTCAGCCCTGTCATTTGTCTCCGCAAGTTAAAACGAAATTGGGGCCGATTCCAACATAGCTGGAATCGGCCCCAATTTCTATTCAACAACTTTTGCAATCATCGCGAACACGGGTTTCGAACCATTCCGCGGCCCCGCAAGTCGTCGCATCGCGCTTGCCAAGGTGCCTCTGTTATTACGCGCCTATTTAAACATGAGTTCGACGATCCCTGCCCAAACAGCCTTTTCATCGATGTCTTCATCTTGGGCAACGGTATTGCTCGCTCCCTCAAGTACGGTGTAAAGAATCTGCACGTACAGCATGACGTCTGTTTCATCGGAAAACGCGCCAATTTCTAGGCCATGGAGAAGGATGTCTTTAAGCGCGTCCATAGTTCGGTTGATCGCCGTTGCCTGACGTTCCTGAACTGCAGGGATTCGATTTGCCTGAATACTGACCTCGGCCAGCACGCGACGGCGCTTTTCATCACTACGATAGCCACCTATAACCGAATTGCCGAGCTCGATAAGCGCCGCCTTGAATCCGTCCCTATCGACTATTAGCGAGTAGTCGCGCTGATAGTCGATAGTCGGAAACATACTATCTAAGAGCGTGGTGAAAATATCCTCTTTAGAGGGAAAGTAGTAGTACACCGATGGCTTGGATATACCGACACGGTCGCAGATTTTTCCAATGGACGCCTTGTCGTAACCGACTTCTGCCACAAGATCATACATTGCGTCCAATATTTTTCCCTTTGTGCTCACGCTTCACTTCTCCATTGCAAATCACTTCCGCATTGCCAACATTATTAAGAATGGCAACGGAACATCAATTCGTGTCCAAACACGACCACTATAAACGGTGAACGGTAGGTATCGACAGGCGAATGGCAATTATACAAAAACACCTACCGAACGGTAGGTATAGTAGTACTATAGCTGGTGTAACCCCGCTATTGTCGCGGCCGGACAGCATTGCGGGAAACCCGACGGAAGGACCAACCATGTACGAGAACTATCGTATGCCGGGCGAGTTTGAGAAGCGCTCCAACGTCTATGTGACATGGCTTCCCGATTACATTCGCGCAGAGGGCTTCGATAATCGCCAGCCCTGCGTTGACGTAATTAAAGCTTTGCTTGAGTATGGCGACGTTACGGTCAACCTCAACTGTGGCACCCCCGGCTCCTACGAGGAAGCCTGCTCGCGCCTTAAAGAAGAAGGGGTGGATCTCGACCGTATCCAGATTACGCAGTTCGAAGACTCCAACTTCTACGTTCGCGACAACGGCCCCAGCATCATGGTCGACGACGAAGGCCATTCCTATATGGTCAACCCCGCTTGGACCTATTATGGCGTGTGGGACAAGAACTCCCCAGAGTGCCAGTCCGCACGCAGGGCAGCTGTTCACATGGCGGTTGCGCTCGGGTGCTTCGATATCGTCAATTCCGAAATGGTTTCGGAGGGCGGCGACCGCGAGTTTGACGGTCACGGCACCCTGATCGCCATCGAGGACACGGAATGCCGCAAGCGCAATCCCGAGTTCTCAAAAGAGGAAGTGGAGGCCGAGTACAAGCGCATCTACAACCTCAACAAGGTTATCTGGCTGCCGCAGCCTATGCTTGAGGACGACGACTATCGACTGGGCATCCTCGACGAGAAGGAAGATGGAACTCCTGTCTTCGGCATGAGCTTCGCCGCCCACATCGATGAGATGTGCCGCTTTATCACCCCGAACAAGATTCTTCTTGCCGAGGTATCCGATGAGGAGGCCGCCTCGAGCAAGGCGGGCGCGGAATCGCGTCGTCGCATCGACGCCGCCTACGAGATTCTACGCGCCGAGACGGACTGGGAGGGCAAGCCCTTCGAAATCGTCCGCATGCCCACTGCCGAGCCGATCGAGGTTGTCATCGCCCCCGGCGACGAGGACTACGAGCTGTATAAGGGCTTCATCGACGAAATGGGCGGCAAGTTCATGGATGGCACCCCTTGGCCCGAAGGCCCCGTTCACTTTTATGCCGCAGCAAGCTACTGCAACTTCCTCATCTGCAACGGCGTCGTTCTTGGCCAGCGTTATTACCACGAAGGCATGAGCGAAGTCGTGAAGGAGAAGGACGAGCAGGCCAAGGCGGTTCTTGAGAGCTGCTTCCCCGATCGCAAGGTCATCATGATCGACTCTCTCGCGCTTAACCTGTCCGGCGGCGGCGTGCACTGCTGGACCAAGGACGTGGCCGCCAGCTGCTAGCAAGTTCTTAAACTTGCGCTGCCTGATCCAAGCGCCACATTTACAGTCCCCGAGGGATATCCGTGTTTCCCTCGGGGGCGCATTCGACACTTACCCATCAAACAATTGAAAGGAAATAGGCATGAACAACAGCCTTCGCGGTCGCGACTACCTCAACATCCACGATCTTTCCTCTGAGGATTTCCGTTACCTCATCGATCTTGCCTGGAACCTCAAGGCCCAGAAAAAGTCCGGTGTCGACCAGCGCTACTTCCCCGGCAAGAACGTTCTCGCCAACTTTGAGTGGGGCTCGACCCGCACTCGTTGCGCCTTTGAGACCTCTTGCAACGACCTGGGCATGGGCTTCACCTATCTGACCAACTCCCACATGGGCGATTGCGAGACCATCGAGGATGCCATGCGCGTCTTCAACGGCATGTATGATCTCATTGTCTATCGTGCACAAAAGGACGAGCAGTTCCTCTATGATGTCGCCGACTTGGTCGATATTCCAGTCATCAATGCCCTCACCCTCGGCGATCACCCGACCCAGATGCTCGCTGACGCTCTCACGATGGAGGAGCAGTGGGGTGGTCTGCGCACGAGCCGTGGCAAGAAGATGGCCTTCGTTGGCAACTGCGCCGGCGCCCCCGTGTGGTATGGCCGTCTGTGCGCGATGCTCGACATGGACTTCCTCGCCATCGGCCCCGACGACCTCCGTCACCAGATGTGCAAGGAAATGATCGAGGAGGTTGAGGCCTGCTACGCCAAGTACGCGCCTAACAGGACCTTCACCATCACCTCTGACCTTGATGCTCTGGACGGTGTCGACGTAATCGTTACCGAGGAGTGGCGCTACATCAACCCCGAGTGCGGCGACGAGGTTCTGGACCCTGACGACTACAACTCTTGGCTTGGCGACGCCGAGTCCCTGTACCCCTATCGCGTCACCAGTGAGCTGTGCAAGCGCACCAACAACCCCGACATCTTCTGCATGCACGAGCTCCCCTCTGTTCACAACGCAAATCACCGCGTTGGCAAGATGTTGCTCGACCAGTGCAAGAACGACCTGCATCGTGAAATCATCACCGAGGGCTTTGAGATTGCGGACGAGTGCTTTGAGGCCAACGCGTCGGTCATCTTCCGTGAGGCAGAGAACCGTCAGCACACCATCAAGGCCGTTATGTGCGCCCTTCTGGGTCTCTAGGAGCTGTATCAATGGAAAATGCAAAGTTAAAGAGCAGCAAGGTTTACGCATGGGTTCTCGTGATCGCGCTCGGCCTCATGTCTGCCGGTACGACCGGATCCTATAGCGTAATCGCTGGCTCCTTCGTCGCGCCCGTGTGCGAGGAGTTCGGATTTGACTACTCCATCTTCTCGTATTAC
Organism: Collinsella sp. AF16-8; assembly: GCF_003462695.1. NCBI lineage: Bacteria > Bacillati > Actinomycetota > Coriobacteriia > Coriobacteriales > Coriobacteriaceae > Collinsella > Collinsella sp. AF16-8. The sequence continues at coordinate 156,438 of NZ_QRXX01000004.1, read as the reverse complement.
TTCACTGCAACGCTCATTGGTCTTGCAGCGGCTCTTCCGTTTGTCGGAAAACTCATCCCCAAGGTTGTTGGCAAGTTTTGGCTCCCCGTCGTCGAGCTTATTCTGCTCGCCGCTGGCGCAGGCATGGCCTTCTACACCGAAGTCTGGATGTTCATCGCAGCTGGTGCTTTGATTGGCGCTTGCTTCGCCTTCACTACCGGCGTCGCCATGTCCGATGTTATTGACCAGTGGTTCAAAAAATCTGGCGGCCTGGCAATTGGTCTCGCTTGGGCAGTGAACTCGATTTACATGCTCATCATGAGTCCCGTCATCACCTCTGTCATTGAGGCTGCTGGCTGGAGGACTGGTTATCTGGTGCTCGCTGGCGTCTCCGCCGTGCTCATTCTTCCCGCTTCCATCCTGATTATCCGCTATAAGCCCCAGGACAAGGGCATGCTGCCCTATGGCTATGTCGAAGGCGAGACGGTCGCCGAGACCGAGGAGACGACCGAGGATAGTGCACGTGGCGTTAGCTACGCACGCGCTATTAAGTCGCCTGCATTCTTTTTCTGCATCGGCTTCCTCTGCCTCGTTCAGCTTACTTGCTGCATGAACCAGCTGTTCCCCACCTATGCCGCCGAGGTCGGCTTTAGCCCCATGGTGGGTGGCTTCATGGTTTCCGCCGCATCGCTGTTCGACCTGTTCCTCAACCCGATCGTCGGTACCACTTGCGATAAGTTTGGCAGCACCAAGGCCATTCTGAGCTGGCTCGCCGTCTCGATTCTCTCCTTTGTCATGCTCATGATGAGCAGCGGCAACTCGACGCTCAGCATTCTTGCTGCCGGTGTTAACGACGTCATGTACGTCATCGCCGGCACCGCTCTGACCGTTTTGGTGATGGACGTCTTTGGCTCCCGTGACTTTGGTCGCATCTTCGCGCTCATCTGCTCCGTGGGCTATATCGTCGGCGCCTTTGGCATGCCCGTCATGATGAAGGTATACGAGCTTGTCGGCTCCTTCCAGGGCGTTTTCATCTTCTGTATTGCATGCAACGTCATCATCGGTCTGTTCTTGCTGCTGGCAAAGAAGACTGGTAAGAGCCTCTCTTGGGACGAATAGTTCGATTCGTCTTAGTCATACGCTGTAGGAGTTAATCTGCAGCAGCTTTAGGGCATCGGCTAACGCCGGTGCCCTTTTTCATGGAATGTGACAAAGGGACAGTCCTTTTGTCACATTGGGCGCCTAGCTCGTTTTGCCCACCAACGTGATACGGATGCTTGGATGGGTGTACTCGTCAAACTCGTCCTCGGGCTCCGTGTCAAACGAATAGTACGTTTTGATGAGGTCGTCACTCGTCCTGATGGAGATTCTCTCGTAGAGCGAACCGTTCAAAAAAGCCTGCCTAAACTCTTCGGGGAGCTTTTGCGGTGCTAGGAGCTCGGGACTCACGGTCTTGACGTCTACGGTTTGGACGACAGAGGAAAGCTCATCCAAGTCGAGCTCGATGCGGGCGAGGTTGTCCTCAAGGCTCGCGTCGGGGTCGATCTCCGCTATGTAACTCACTTCCTTGAGCGTTCCCTTGTTATCGAAATCCAGGTACGTATAGGTCTTCTGGGTATCGGAGTCGCCGTCGTGCAAGTAGCCGCGGACATGATAGCCGTAATCTTGATATCGCTCGTAGGGGTCATCGGCGGACACGTACTCGCATGCGGGCTCTAATGCCTTGCGGGCGATGGCGATCTGCTCGGCCGCGGCCGCGGCGTTCTGTTGCATCTTGATGTTTCCCTGCGCCAGCTGCGGGATATAGGCACCGCACACGATTGCGAGGGGCAGTGCCACAAGCGCGACGATCCACTTTTTTGCACGGGGGATAGGCACGCCACAGGCCTCTGCCATGGCCTTTGCGTTGGCAAAGCTTTCGGCAAGCACGTCTGCCGCGGTGGCGACGGCGCCTACGGCAGCGGCGACTTCTGCCGCACCGCCCAGGTTGCGTGCGGTCTCATTGTCGCTGTTCTTGAGCAGACGCGCGGCGGCCTGCGTGCCAACAACGCCTGCAATTTGTGCCGAGCGGTCTTTTTCGCTCTGCTCGACGGCGAGCCGGTGCTGCATTTCCCTCCACTGCTTGCCGCGCATGCCAAAGCGCGGCGCGAGCGCGCAATAGCAGAAGATGATGAGCTCGACGGCGGTGAGCGCCAAGGCGGTCATCATGCCCGTCTCCTGGAAGCTTTCATGATGGAAGACGATATCGTCAATCATTTCGAAGGGAATGATCAAAAAAGGCAGCACAAACGCCATGGCAAGCGCCGCGCCGGCAACCTTGGGACAGATGCAGTATCGCTGGATGCGCTTGCGTTCTTGTTCGGAAAGTGTAGCCATAGCTGCTCCTTGGTGTCGTGGCGGTCGTTGCGGCGCATGGGGTGCGGGGCGCATCAGTTTGAGCTAGCGCTGGATAAGAACATAGAGCAAGATGCTCATCGCGATGAGCAAGAAGCCCGCGATGTTAAACATCAGTGTGGCAAAGTTGCCCACGATGGGGCGTTCGACATAGCTTTTGTCTGGGTTGCTGGGGTTGTAGTACACGGTCATTTGGCTACCGAGGGGCCAAAGCTGCTCCGCGAGGGTGCCTAGGCGGGCGATGGGGCCTGTCTGCACGTGCAGCCAGCCCTTGGCGTCTTCGTAGGCGGTGGCTTGCGTGCGGATGGGGAGTCCCGACAAGCTTTTGGTCTTTATGCCACGGAATTGTTTTTTCGCGCGGTATTGCGTGCCGTCGACGGCGTATTCCAAAACGGGATACATCCTGCCTTCGCCCATAAAGCGATGGTCGATGACCGTTCCCATGGTCACGGCGGTACAGGCCTTGGCTTTCTTGCGAGCGGCGGCTTTCATGAGCGCGCTCACTCCGATAAGCAGGATGCCGATGCCCCCAACCAAGATGAGCGCGAGCAGGGATATCTGCGACGTGATCATGGCGTTCTCCTTTGGCGCGATACCGTCATATGTGACTCAGTATAGAGAACCCCCGCCCTCGGTGGGCGTATTATGTGACAAAGGGACAGTCCCTTTGTCACATTGATTTGAGAATGGATGTTGATGTATTTATCGCTGGCCCCTATGGAGGGGATTACCGGGCATGTGTTCCGTCGCGTGCATGCGGAGTGCTTCGGCGCGCTCGATTGTTATTACACGCCGTTTTTGCCGCCGCCGCGGGTGGGCAATCGCTTTGGCGGCAAGGCGTTTAAAGAGGTCGATCCTGCCAACAACCAGGGACTTAACGTGGTGCCCCAGCTGATGTCCAAGAATGCGGACGAGTTTGTGTGGGCGGCGCAGGTGCTTGCCGATATGGGTTACCGCGAGGTCAACCTCAACCTTGGCTGCCCTTCGGGTACGGTGGTCGCGAAGGGCAAGGGTTCGGGCTTTCTGCGCAATTTGGATGAGCTCGAGGTGTTCTTGAGCGACGTGTGCGAACGCTCGCCCTTGCCGGTGTCGGTCAAGACCAGACTGGGGCTCGAATGCGATGACGAGTACGAGCGCGTGCTCGACCTCTATTGCCGAATGCCGCTGGCGGAGTTGATCGTGCATCCGCGCGTGCAAAAGGACCGTTATACGGGCTCACCGCGCAAAGAGTTTTACGGCGAGACGCTGGAACGGGCGCCGTTCCCCGTGGCCTATAACGGCGACATCTTTGATCTTGAGGACATGGATGCGCTGGTGAAGGCCTATCCCGGAACACGCCACGTAATGTTGGGGCGCGGCTTGCTTGCGAATCCCGCGCTGGCTCGCATGGTTAAGGGCGACCCTGCCGCTACCGCCGCTGAGCTGCAACGCTTCCATGACATGCTGTTTGCGGCCTATGCGGACGAGATTGGGGGCAACGCGGTCTTTCGCATGAAGGAGTGGTGGTTCTACGCCAAATGCGCCTTCGCCGATCCCGCGACCGTTCACAAACTCGTACGCAAGACCAAAAAGGTCGATGAATACCGTGCTGCTGTCGACCGTGTCTTTCGCGAGCAGCAGCTTGCGCCCATCGCCCGCTTTTGTGGCTAAATGATCCCTTGGGGACGGAGAAGAACGGATCGCCTGTGCCGGACCCATGCAAAAAACTGTACGCCAGCATCCAAGGATGTCGAAAAATATCGTTTTTGGATGCTGACGTACATGTTTGGTTCGGCAGGGGACTAGGCAATCATTGCATCGAGTGTAATGAGTTCCCTGAGTCGCTCCGTGCGCGTTTGCCCATGGCGCTTTGCCTTTGCGTCAAATGCTTCAAGAACCGATTCGCCCACACGTGCCGATAAAACAACGCTTGGTTCATCGGAAATCGGCGGCCTTCCCAACTTGACGGTGTGGCCCTTCGGCCACTCATCTTTTTCGTATGCCGCTGCGGCTTTTTCTAGCTCACCGGGAGCAAACCCCATCATCTTTTCGAGCTGTTTAGCGTCCATAGCGCCTCCTATCGATCGATTCCGATTTCCCTGAGCACCTTGCGCGTAGGAGGGACAAGGGCGTGGTAAATGATGTAACCATCTCGGTCGGGGCAACATCGAGCAATGAGCTCCATGAGGCGGTTTTTTCCATCAAGTCCAACGAGAACGTAATCGATGCCTCCATTTTCAAGATCACGCCTAAACCATGCGAAAGCGGAGTTCCAAGCGCAGGTAATATCCGTCTCTGTCAGCCCATGTTTGAGGGCATGGGGGTGGATTGCGATGAGCTCCATAGGGACCTCTCTTTATGTATACAGTTTTGTAGACAAAAATACAAGCAGTTAATACGGTTAAGCAGCCTGTTTTGGTTGGACTGTTGGTTGCATAGTTGGCACGAGAGGCTCTAGCGTTTTTTCGCTCTTTAGCTCGGTGTATGAGCGTCCGTTGAACTCCCAGAGGGGAGTGTTTTCATAGACTATTGCGAGGAGCTTGGAGACCTTGTTTATCTCCGCTTGTTTGTAAAAATCGGGTCGTACGACGATCAATAAAAATTCGGCATCTTCGGTTGTTTGTTGTGCTGTCGGCATGCCGTTGAGACCAATAGAACGCAAGAGCTTTGCCATGATGAAATCGAACTCGTCCTCTCTTGCGTGAAGGCTTGCGGCACCCAGCTTGGAATCATTCAAGATATACAATTTGAGATTATTAACAGATTGTGTGTAGCTGGCATATCCACAGACGATGTCCTCATAGTCTAGTTTTTCGATTGGATGCTGCTTATGGCCAGTGAATATGGCCGCCCTCCTGCTCTGAACACGTCGCTCGCGTAACGAGCGCATTTCCTGGGTGTACTCGCTATGGCGTTCGTATCTTCGATAGGAATATCCGTAGTCGTCGTAGTAATAAGGGTTATTTTCGACCGTGTCGTCTAGTTCCGGCGCTATGAGGTACAGCTCTCCGTCCTTGGAAAGTATGCAGGGGTTGTCGATGCGCCCCGACTCCTCTTTGATTTTCCAAATAGTTTCATTTACTTCGAATATCGAGACTGGTTCGGGAGCGCAAGAATTGTAAAGCTCAACAAACTTCTCGAGCGAAATGATTCCGCAGGCATCTGTATAAGCGCGGGCAAAGCGCCAAACTTCCTGGTTCGCTGTGAGCTCGCGGAATTCTCTGTTGCTTGGAGCATGTTGTGGATTCTGGTATCTGGCGTGAAGCGCGATGTGCGATGAGGGCCACCTGTTGTCGGCCGCGACGTTCATGAGCTCAAGACGCAGGTACTCGTTTGTGACGCGAGCGAGTGCCTCATAGTGGGCTAGGTCAAGCTCTGATCGAAAAGGTGCGTATTTGGGAACGGCGCGAGCGAACTTAATGCAGCGTGCGAGATAGGATTGTCCTAGGCGGGGGCCATAGTGCTTGTGTAGATGGCCGCCGACGGGGGAGAGCAGTCCTTTGAGATTAGTAATGGGGTATCCGGCAGTCTCTTGTTCGAGGCGGCGCCCAATGAGCAACGCCCCCTCTAACGAAGTCTCATGATCGAGTCTCTTTTGATTGAGACTCTTGGCTTCAACGATCTTGCTGATATCTGAGCAGGCGCTTGATACGGTGTCGGACGTAAAGGTTGGAATCTTTTTTGCCATAACGATGCACTCCTGTGTGGCTCACGGATAACGGAAACGTTTGGTTGTGAGTGTCGTTCTTTGATGGCGACGACGAACAGGAGCGCAGCCTGTCTGAGATGGACGAGTGCGGTAACCACCGATCTTACTTACCGGGCTCGCTCCAGCGTGTCATTGGGGACCTCCGCGGGAACTCTCGACCATTCTCATGCCTTGAGGCGAGTATAGCATAAAAAGCAAACGTATGTTCTATTAAATCGATACTAGTCGTTGGGGACGTTCTTTAACGACTAGTCATTTAAGAACGTCCCCAACGATTGCCCACAAATAGCTGTACGTCAGCATCCAAAGATGTCGGAAAATGTCGACTTTGGATGCTGGCGTACATGTTTGGTTCGTATGGGTTTGTGCGTTGGGGCCGGCCGACCGCGGCGCGCGGACTAGAGCAGGTTCTTCTGTATCCACGCGATGATGTCGCCCGACTCGTAGAGTGGCGTGCCGTCAATGAACAGGCAGGGAACTTGGCGCTTTCCGCCGACGGCGATGAGCGTCTGCTCGGCATCGGAATCGGTCGAGATATTACGCTCGGGGATGGTCACGCCGTTATCGGCCAGGAAGCGCTTGACCTTTATGCAATACGGGCAGCCGGTCATAACGTAGAGCGCGAGCTCGTGATCAGTAGCCATAGGTCTCCAATCGGTTGAGGTTTCGATTGAAATACCCAAAGCCGCCGCGGTCTATGCACGCGTCAACGACGACTCGATTGCCTGTACCAGAAACGCCGTGGCTCCGGTGCCGCAGGGCTTGTCGTAGTAGTCAACAAAGCGCTGGTCGGCAAGATAACCATTGGCGAGGCCCAGGTATGCTTCGTCCTGGGGCTCGTGTCCCCAGTTAAGGCCAACCCATCGGCGGTGCATTGCGACAAGCTTGCGGGCTTCGTTACTCTTTGGATCGCCGTCGTCCATGGCAATCGAGAGCTGGCCTAAAATCGCGCGCTCGAGTTCTTTCATGTCGTTCCAGGTTTCGGGGTCCATGTCCAACAGCGCTTCGTTTGCCGTATCGATAGCCTCATCGCCATAGCGCGCCCGCGCCTCGGCACCGTAGCGCTCCTCGTTTTCGTGCACGGAGCGCCAGCGCTCCAGTTGGGGCAGCACGGCGCCCATGAGCGAGACAGCTTCGTCGAGCGACATGCCGGTGTTTTGTGCCAGCCGCGGAGCACAATCCTCGATCATTGCCTCCATTGTGGTGTCGTAGGTGTACTTGCCGCGGTCGTAGCACCACTTGCAGTAATGGTCGGTCGCGGCGCCCGCGGCATCGGTACCGCAGTCGTCGGGCGTGAGCACCATGCCGCAGCTCTGGCAATAGTGCTCAGGCATTTCGAGCAAGTGGGACAGCGGCTCTCCGGTTACGGCGGCAATGAGTTTCATCATGTCGATGCCCGGGGTGACTTCGCCGCGCTCCCAGCGGCTCACGGCCTGGCGCGTGACATAGAGCTTGGCGGCGAGCTGCTCTTGGGTGAGGCTGTTGGCACGACGGACGGCGATGAGTTTTTCTGCAAAGGCCATGATAGCTCCTTTCTGCTGCTTGCGGCTTTAAGCATACGCGGCGGCCGATGCCCTTCCAAGCAACCGTTAGTTGCAAAAAGGGCGGTCGTGGTGGGGGATTGCACGCAGCGTCCATGCCCTCATGCCGTACAATGACCGGCATGGAACCTATTGCACACATACATACCGACCTGCCGCAGAAGTTCGGCATCCCGCGCAACAGCTTTTTGGCGCCCCATCTTGAGGGGTGCATTGTCTTTGAGCCGGAATATGCTTCCAACGCGGCGGTTGAGGGCTTGGACTCCTTCTCGCACCTGTGGCTGCTCTGGCGCTTTGAAAACGGAACGCCCGGCGGCACGGCGGAAGACATCGCCGCCGATGCCAAGACGCAGGACAGGTCCGGCACCAACGCCAAGTGGTCGAAGACCGTGCGACCGCCGCGCTTGGGTGGAGCCGAGCGCGTGGGCGTATTTGCCACACGCAGCCCGTTTCGCCCCAATCCCATCGGTCTTACCTGCGTCAAGCTCGATCGTGCCGAGCTTACCGACGACGGCCCCATCATCCATGTGCTGGGAGCAGATCTGCGCGACGGCACGCCCATCTACGATATCAAGCCCTACATTCCGTTTGCGGACTGTCACCCGGATGCGACCGGCGGCTGGATTGAAGATGCGCCATGGCAAGAGCTCGACGTTGAGTTTCCGCATGCGCTGCAGGATATGGTCCCGCTCGCAAAGCTCTCCGGCTTGATAGAGGTCCTTCGCCAAGATCCGCGCCGCGCGGGCAGCAAGCACGAGCCAAACCGCGTGTACCACTTGGCTTACGCCGGGCTCGACATATCGTTTACGGTTGACGGAACCAGGCTGACGGTAACCGCCGTCGACGACGCGCAGGACTAACCGGCCATTTGTCCGCATTCCCATAGTGGTGCCGCGAGCATGGCTGCGATATTCAGTGGCTGCTCGACGAGGGGGCGCGTGTGGGCGTGGGTTATCAGGACGGCCGTCCGTTCCACGGGCCCTGCCACATTCGCGTGAATCTGGCGCTGCCGCTTTCGCGTGTAAGGGAGGCGTGCGACCGCCTGGACCGCTACGTTTTTAATGTACGGTAAGTGAGCGCTGCACGTGGGGCTTTTCTGCCAGGCTGGCCGGAAGGCCCCATATGGTAAAGCGCCTGTTAACCATTGAGCGCGAGCGCGGTTCCGTCTGCTATTATTTTTTGCACTTGAGTCTGTAAACAGGACCGTCTGGAGCTCGATGAAAAGACCCCGTCGCTCGGTTGCCATATCGTTGTTTGTTGCGCTTGCGGTAGTGAGCGCCTTCGTCGTGGCGATAGCTGGCTGTTCTGGGTCGAATGACGGAGCCTCGACGTCTGCACTAGAAGACTCGGCCTCCTCGCAGGTCAAAGACGACAGCCTTAAGACGCTCAACGTCGGAAGCGATCTCTATCCACCGTTTGTGTATAGCGATGAGTACGGCGATATCGTTGGCCTGGATGTCGAGATTTTGACCGAGGCGCTGGCCCGCATTGGTTACAAGCCAAAATACCAGCTGATCGACTGGGAAAAGAAGAAAGAGCTGCTGGCGAGCGGCGAGCTCGATTGCGTCATGGGTAGCTTTAGTATGACGGGTCGCGAAAGCGAGTATCGCTGGGCCGGTCCGTACCTTGCGAGCCGCCAGGTGGTTGCTGTCGATCCCGAAAGCGATATCTATACGCTTGCCGATCTTGAGGGTAAGGTCGTGGCGGTCCAGTCCACCACCAAGCCCGAATCGATTCTGCTCAATCGTACCAACGAAAGCGTTCCGCAGATCAAGGAGCTCTACAGCTTTTCGGACCGCTCGTACCTGAACCCGGCGCTCGTCGAGGTCCTGGTCGATGCCATTGCCTCGCATGAGTCCTCGCTGCTCACCTACGAAAAAGACTATGGCGTGACGTATCGCATTTTGAATGAGCCGCTGCTAGAGGTTGGTCTGGGCACCGCCTTTGATATCAACGATACGCGTGGCATCGAGGTTGAGCTTACCCGCGCCTACCAAGAAATGCTTGCCGATGGCACCATGGAACGCCTGGTGTCAAAGTACTTTGATGACCCTTCGCCATTTTTGAATATGGAGGGCCTGTCATGATTGATGCGCCCGACCACACTGTAGAGGAGCGGGGCGATCGTTCGCCCCGGATATGGCTCCTTGCCACCCTGCTGGGGATAGCGCTCTCGGTTGTTGCCGGCATGTTGAGCTACGGTTACACGACGGCCCAGGCCGAGCAGCGCTTTGCCGACGTTGTCGATTACGTGGCGACGCAGAGCCTTTCCTACGATGCGTTCAACAGCGCCTATGCGACCAAAAACCTGATTCGTGTTATGGAGATTGCCAGAGAGGCGGCGCGCGATATGGAGCGCGACGGCTCGGTGGATAACGCCACGCTAAAACAATATGCCGACCAGCTCAACGTGAGCGCGCTGATCGTGACGGACGCATCGGGCAACTTGGTGTCCGAGTCCTCGACGGATGACGTGGGATACGAATCGCTCGCCGCGCATCTCAAAGAAGCACCTGTGCTGGAGGTGGCGGCCCATCCGCTTAAGTCCTATTCCGCCCGCATCACGCTTGCGGACGATTCGGTCGCAGACATTGGCTGCGTGACTCGGCGGGACGGCGAGGGTATCGTTATCGCGGTAAGGCACCAGAGTGCCAAGGCGGTCGCGAGCAATACGCTCAAGTTGCAGAGCTTGCTCGGTGGTTATGAAACCATCGATAGCGGCAATATCGTGATCGAAAACGATGGCAAGGTTGTTGCGACTAATGCCGTTGAACCCACCACGTCGGGCGCATTCGTTTTGCCTGTGACAGACGCCACCATAGTTGACGGTATTAAGGAACGCTGCCTGGCCGGTAAGGTTAGATTGGTCAACGCCAACGGCGAGTGGTATCTGGGCGCTTTTGGTAAAGCGCGCCAATTCTACGTGTACACCTACGCTTCCGCGCGGCGTTACTTTGAAACCGTCGCAGTTGTAGTTGCCAGCGTGTTGGTGCTCTACGGCGGCGCTATAGCCGCAACTGCGTTGGTGCGCCGCCATGCAGAGCGCCAACGCCTGACCGACCTGTTGCTGCAGGAGCGCGACTATGGCGACAAGCTGGCAAAGGCAGTGCGCGAGGCCTCGTCTGCCAACTCTGCAAAGACGGAGTTTCTGCGTCGCATGAGTCACGACCTGCGCACGCCTATCAACGGCATTCGCGGTATGGTCGAGGTGGGCAATGCCAACGCAGACGACTTGCAAAAACAGACCGAGTGCCGCTCAAAGATCTGGACGGCATCGGGATTACTGCTCGACCTTGCGAACGAGGCACTCGATATGAGCCGCTTGGAGAGCGGGCAGGTCGACCTGAATCTCGTGCCTACAAATATGGTGGCCCTCAACCGTGAGGTGTGTGATATTCTGGAGCGCCAGGCCGAGGAGCGTCTGGTGACAATTATCTGCGACCAACGGACTCTTGATCATCCCTATGCCCGGGTGAGCGTGACGCACCTCAAGCGCCTGTTGCTCAATATTGCCGGGAATGCCGTCAAGTACAACCGCCAGGACGGCTATGTTCGCCTGACATGCCGCGAAGTAGAGCCGGTGGATGGCGTCCCCGTCTATGAATACACGATCGTCGATAACGGCATTGGCATGAGCGAGGAGTTTCAACAGCACCTCTACGAGCCGTTTTGCCGTGAGGAACAACAGGTGGAAGGTGCCTCATCGGGAACTGGCCTGGGTGCGCCTATTGCCAAGCAGTTGGTCGAGCTTATGGGCGGAACCATGAACTTTACGAGCACCTTGGGGCAGGGGACGGCGTTTACCATCCGCCTGCCGTTTGAGAAATGCAAGCGCTCCGAGATTCCTCAGGCAGTTCACGTGGATGCAGGTGGCGACGATGCGCTCCAGGGCCTGCGCGTTTTGCTCGTAGAGGATAACGACCTGAATGCCGAGATCGCACAGTTTACGCTCGACCGTGCCGGTGCCATCGTGACGCATGCTAAGGACGGCGAGTCTGCTGTCGAGACGTTTGCCGCGAGCGCACCGCACGAGTACGACGTGGTGTTGATGGACATTATGATGCCTGGCATCGATGGCCTTGAGGCCACGCGCCAGATTCGAGCGCTCGACCGCGAGGATGCCGCGACCACGCCGATCATCGCGGTGAGCGCCAACGCCTTTGCCGACGACCGTAAGCTTTCGCGTGAGGCGGGCATGGACGCCCACCTGAGCAAACCCGTGAGTGCGCAGGAGCTCGTTGAGGCGCTCGCGCACTTAGCCGCCGACGCCTCATAAGCATATGGCCCGGCTCCAATGTTGGTTGGAACCGGGCCATATTGCTATCTGCAAGACCTGCTTTAGGGTCTACTTTTCATGAATCTGCTTGCCGCAAAGATGTTCAATCGAAATCTCGTAGAGTTGGACGCCCTTGATGTCTTTGGTAATCTCCTCCTCGACTTCTTCGGCGGAAGGGTAGTACTTAAGCGCGAGCTGGCGGACTTTGTCCTCGATAAACGAAGGCGTCTCATCTACAAGGCGGCAACGGCCAAAGACCACGGTGCTCATAACGTAGGGAGCCCAGTCATCGTCCTTGTACCACTCGTTGCCATAAACGGTAAAGCAGACTTTATCGTCACGCTTGAGTGAATCGACCTTGTGGCCGGCCTTGGCGCCATGGAAATAAATCTTGTCGTGCTCGGGGTCAAAGAAGTAGTTGACGGGAATGGCGTATGGGTAGCCATCGTCGCCGTTAACGGTAAAGACGCCGCGCTTGCAGGTTGCCAGCAGCTCGCGCGCCTCCTCGTCGGTGATGGCACGTTTCTTTCGGCGTAAAGGCCTAAACATCGTTGGCTTCCTTTCTACCTGTGCAGGGTGGTTGAGCACAAACTATAACGAAACAACTCCGTTTTCCTTGATGCAGGCGAGCATGTTTTTGAGCTTGTTAAGATCGAGCGGTTTGGGCAGATGGGCGTTCATGCCGGCATCGTGTGCCGCCTGGGCGTCCTCGGCAAAGGCGTTGGCGGTGAGCGCGATGATGGGGATGTCGGCCGCATCGGCCTTCTCGCTCAGGCGAATCGCACGGGTTGCCTCGTAGCCATCCATGCCCGGCATCATAATGTCCATCAGGATCGCATCAAAGCTGCCGGCGGGATGGCCGACGTATAGGTCGACCGCTTCGTTGCCGTTGGCGGCGCGAGTCACGACGATGCCCTCGCTTTCCAGCAGCGTTTGGGCAATCTCGGCATTGAGCTCGTTATCTTCCGCCAAAAGGACGCTCATGCCGGCAAGCGAGCAGTTACATGTTTGCTCGTCCGCACATTCCCTTGCCCGAGGGTTCTTGTCGATGTCGAGCGGAATCTGGACGTTGAACGTGCTTCCCGCGCCAACTTCACTCGAAATCTCAATCGTGCCGCCCATCATGTCGAGGAGCGATTTGACGATTGACATGCCAATGCCGGTTCCTTGGAACTTGCTGCGCGCATCGTCGCCTTCCTGGGCAAACGGCTCGTAAATGCGCGTCAAAAACTCGGGCGTCATACCAATGCCGGTATCCGAGACGCTAAAGCAAAACACGGCGTGCTCGTCGTCGAGCGGTTTGATGGTCGACGAGAAGGTGACGGTGCCACCGCGTTTGTTGTACTTGATGCTGTTGTCGAGCAGGTTGACGAGGATTTGCCGAATATGGGTGGGGCTGCCGATCATGTATTGGTCGACAACGTAGGGTTCGCTGGTGTCGAGCATTGTTATGCCACGGTCCGATGCGCGAAGCTTGCATAGTACGAGCGCATCGTCGCACAGTTCTTTAAGATTGAACGATTCGTGATCGAGCGTTACTTTGCGTTCCTCGATCCGGCCCATCTCGAGGATGTCATTAATGAGCGACAGCAGGTGGTTGGCGGCAACACGCGCTTTGGCGCGGCTTTCGCGGGCGACTTGCATGTCGCCTTCTTTCAATTCCTCAATTTCGATAAGGCCCAGGATGCCGTTGAGCGGCGTGCGGATGTCGTGGCTCATGCGCGTGAGGAAAGCGGTTTTGGCGGCGTTGGCGGCGTCGGCTTTCTGCCGTGCTTCCTGTGCACGTTGAAGCGACCAGACAAGGATGGCGATGCCGGTGAGCAACATGCAGATGATAACGGTCGCAATGGCGGTGCGGTTGCGGTAGACAAACTGGAACGTGTCCGATTCTTGCGCCGAGTACGATGTGGGGGAATAGCTGCTCGCAGAGAGCGATTCGCCTGCATTGATGATGCCCTTATTGATGATTCCCAACAGCTCGGGTTTGCCGCGCGGAATCATGCACGATAGTTCTGCCGTGTTGGTGAGTTCTTGCGTTTCAAAATCCTCGATGTCGTAGGTGTCGCGGATGGTTTCCAGGCGCGTACTGGGGACGATGATGCAACGTGCCTTTCCCACACGGAGAGCATTGAGCGCTTCGTCTTTATTCGGATATTCGGTTACCGTCGCATCGGGGAAGAGGCTTTCGAGCTCAAACCGGTTGATGATCGCGTTCTCTGTGCAAGCGATGTCCTTTAGGTCGCTGTCTAGGTCGTTACTGACGTGAATAGCGGTTAGGGAAACCGTTCCCATCGAGTTTGACTGGGCGACCCCCTTCTGTTCGGCAAGCCAGTAGTCGCGAAAGAATGGCAGAGCGGCATCGATGGTTCCGTCGGAAAGGGCTTCAACCATCTTCTCGTTATTTGAGAATGCGACGGTTTTAACCGTAATGCCAAACTTGTCATGCAGCGTCGTTGCAAGCGAGGTGAGCGATCCCTCCATCTCGCCATCGTCATTTTGCGTGCAGTAGGGAAGCTGGTTGACAAGATAGCCGAGCGTGATGGTGTTGCCGTTTGCTTTGAGCCAGGAGGCCTCGGGGCCGGTGAGCGATGACGAGCCGCTGTTTTGGGCCGAGTAGCTCGATTTGACTTCGTCGTTATAGCGCGGGTTGACGCGGGCGATGGCCGTCATGGCGGCGTTGATGTCGTTCATCAAATCGGGGCGGCTTTTGGGAACGGCAAAATAGTAGTCACTCGATCCTACGTAGAACATGGGTGACGCATCGGGCGACGAGATGGTGTCGTTCATGATGATGGCGTCGACCTCGCCGTCTGAAAGCGCCTCAAAGAGGGCGCCGCCGGTGTCGATTTCTTTATAAGTACAGGTGACGCCTTGGTCGGCGAGCCACTGCTGGCCGACGATGGTTTGCATAACGCCAGCGTTGCAGCCGATGGTGAGACCTTGGAGCGCCTGGGGGTCACCCTTGGCCAGATCGTCGCGATCGGGCTTGGCGTAGATGTAGTAGCGCTCGGTGCCCTCGGGGTTCGAGGAAAAGAGCAGCGTCTGCTCGCGTTCTTCCGAATACGAGATGTTGGGCATGAGGTCGATCTCGCCTGCCTCGAGCATGTCCAAAAGCTCGGTGAAGGTGCCGCTAACGTATTCGTATTGCCAACCCTTTGTGTAATACGAGAGGGTCTGGAGGTATTCGTAGCCCCATCCCGAGAGGCGCTCGCCCGGCGTGCCTTCTTGGAAGCCTGCATTGTTGACGAGCCAGCCAACGCGGACTTTCTTGACCTGCTGGTCTGAGTCAGCGGCAAAGGCAGGTGCGGGCAGGACGGCGCTCAGTACTGTGAGCGCGGCAAGCGCGACGGCCAGGGTGCGATATAGAGCTAAGCGAAGGACGGCGGAAGGTTTCACATGCAATCCTATCGAGTAGAGACAATACGCGCATAAGGATACCAGCTCAGCCACCCTAACACCCGGCAGATGGGTAGTCATTGGGGACGTTCTTAAACGACCAGTCGCTGGGGACACTCTTTGCCGGAGTTGGCACTTAGGGACGTTCCCAATCTGTCCGGCACAAAAGGAGCGTCCCCAGCTGCCGGTTGTGGGACAATACCGAGCGAACGTGATGGGGTATCTGGAAAAGGGGTCGCGATGAACAAGTTGAGGACGCTTGCCGACGTGTTGCGCCAGGCTGGCTTTGCGCGCATCACGGGCCTGTTTCTTATCTTCTACCTGCTGTGTTCGACGGCAGTCTGGCTGTCCGAGCCCACGACCCTTACGTTTGGCGATGGCCTCTGGTTTAGCTTTGAGACCGTATCGACGATCGGCTTTGGCGATATTCCGGCCGAAACGCCGGTTGCCCGCGCCATCACTGTCGTTTTGAGCGTCATCAGCATCTTCTACATCGCCATGCTTACGGGCGTGGCGGTGAACTACTGCAATACGCTCATCAAGATGCGCCAAAAGGACACCATGGCGCGCTTTATGGATGATCTTGAGCACCTGGAAGAGCTTGACCGCGATGAGCTCGCCGACCTGTCGCGCCGCGTGCGCGAATATCGCCGACGCCAACGCTAGGGCGGGCGCCGCACGTCACAACAAGGGGGCTGAATATGAATATCACGGTATACCTGGGCGCCAGCGTCGGTAACGACCCGGCGTTTTTGCCTGCGGTGCAGCAGCTCGGCACATGGATTGGCTCCAACGGCCACGCGCTGGTATACGGCGGGTCCAAGTCGGGCCTGATGGGTGCGCTCGCCGATAGCGTGCTCGATGCTGGCGGGCACGTGACCGGTGTGGAGCCGAGCTTTTTTATCGAGGCCGAGTTTCAGCACGATGGCATCGACGACCTTATCGTGACGAGCGACATGGCCGAGCGCAAGGCCAAGATGATCGAGCTCGGCGATGCGTTCATTGCCTTTCCGGGCGGTACGGGCACGCTCGAGGAGATTGCCGAGGTCATGTCGGCCGTGTCGCTGGGCCATCTGAGCGCGCCGTGCATCCTGTACAACTTGGACGGTTACTACAACGACCTTAGGTCGCTGCTCGGGCACATGATCGACAAGGGCCTATCGAGCCCGCAGCGCCAGGCCGGCATCTACTTTGCCGACGACCTGCACCAAATCGCATCGATTATCGGCAGCTAAGCCTTGGGCCCGTCGCGTGTGCGGCACCCAACGGCGCTGTTCGCGGCGTAGATGGTTGGCCCGTCCGCGCTGTGCCCGTCCTACAATAAAACGTATCTTTGCCGATTCTGACCACGGGAGGTCCCGATGGATAACCTTGCAAAACCCAAAAACCGTGCGCTGTTCTTAGTGAGCGTGGCCGTGACCGGTGCGTTTGCAGGTGCTGCGGTCTGGCTGTTCTTCTTTGCGATGGAGCACGGTATCGACTATCTATGGACCGAGATCCCGCACATGCTGGGCGTCGCTTCGCCCGAGCTCGCGAGCGGCCCGTTCGGGTTTTTGCCGTATCCGTTTTTCGTCTGCCTGCTGGGCGGCCTGCTGATCGGTCTGTACGAAAAGATGACGGGCACCAAGACCGACGACCTTAACCAGGTGATGGCCAAGGTTAAACAGGACGGTTGCTACCCGTACGACAACCTGGGCAAGCTTTCGCTTGCGGCATTGCTGCCGCTGCTGTTTGGCGGAAGCATTGGACCGGAGGCCGGCCTGACCGGCGTTATCGCGGGCCTGTGCAGCTGGGTCGGCGACCGCATGCGTCGCTTTGGCGTCGAGTTTAGGCAGCTCACGCTGCTGGGCACCCAGGCCGCCCTGACGGCGCTCTTCACCGCGCCCGTCTTTGGCTTTGTGGCGCCGCTCGCCGGTAGCGCTGACGGCCAGGGCGCCGACGACGATGGAGACTCCGAATCCGACGAGATCACCATCAAACTGCCCAAGGCGCAAAAGACCGTGGTCTACGGCATCGCGATTGCCGGCGGCCTGGGCACCTATCTACTGCTCGGCCAACTCATGGGCGGCGGTATGGGTATGCCGAGGTTCGAGGCTGCCCGGGTGGGCAACCTTGAGCTTGCCTGGCTTATTCCCCTGGCACTCATCGGTACGGCCTGCGGCTGGCTGTACTTTGTCTCGGAGCACGCGAGCGAGGCGTTGGCCCACGCCATAGGGGAGCGCCCTGTCGTCAAGGCCATGCTGGCCGGTCTGGCGCTCGCCATCTGCGGCACGGTCCTGCCCTACACCATGTTTGCCGGCGAGACCCAAGCCGACGTGCTCATGGAAACCTATCTGACCATCCCCGCCGGTGTGCTCATCGCGACCGGTCTTGTTAAGGCCATGCTGACTCCCGCCCTCATCAATATGGGCTGGCGCGGCGGCCACTTCTTCCCCGTCATCTTTTCGGGCGTGAGCCTGGGCTACGGTCTTGCCATCCTGACGGGCGCCGATCCGGTCTTTTGCGTCGCCGTCTGTACCGCCTCGACGATGGGTGCCGTCATGCGCCAGCCCGTCATGGTCGTGGGTTTGCTGCTCATGTGCTTCCCGCTCAAGGGCATCGTCTGCATGATCATCGCCTCCGTCATTGCGGCAGGCATTCCGCTGCCCAAGCCGCTGCGCAAGTAGCACGGGGGCGCACGGGCAGTACAAACATTTCAAACCCGGTGTGAGGGCGTAGACACGGGCCGAGCGCCTCCCCAAAAAAACCGCGCCAGGTCTACGGCGCATGCCCGATGATGCCGCGCTTGCCTACAGGTCGCGTGCTCGATAGACCTTGATGCTGATGGCGCAGCTAAGCGCACATAGCACGAGGGCCAGCACGGCAATTCCTGCACACAGACAGCCTAGCACGGCAGGGTCGGGATTCGCTCCGGAAATCGACATGAGCCAGTTGCTGATGGGGTTGGAGGAGCTCAGTGCGGCCATGGCAAGGCACCCGAGCAGGGCAAACAGGCCAGCGGATAGGCGCAGCGCCTCCATATGTCCAAATCGGAAGAATAGCGGCTGCGCTAAAAACACGATCATGAGGGAGATGAGCATCGACGCCACCGAGGCGATTGCGATCTCAAAGATAGTCTGTCCCGTCGAGGGGATACCTGTGTTGTTGAGGATTGGGAGGGCGATGATGTTCAACAGTACGGCGGCGCACGCCATGACAGCCGAGAAGACAATGATGCTCAGGTAGCGTGCACAGATGATGTCTTTGCGCGAGAGGGGCAGCGTTGCCCGATAACGTTCCCATCCGTTTTGATTGTCGAAGCCGGCCAGCGAGCTCATGACCATGATGGGCGACATGGCGCTGACCGCGCAGGCACCGGCGCTCATGCCGGAATCGCCATCCGATGCGATGGCGAGGGTCAGCACGACAAATATGAACAGGCCGACGCCCGCGATGCTCGGGACGAGCGTGCGAACGATGGCGAGCTCGGACATAAAGGCGCGTTTCATTTCGAAGCCCCTTTCAACATGAGGCGCAGATAGTCATCAATGGTTGCCCGATCGCAGGGAATCTCGGGGAAGGCCTCGAGCGTTTCGCGACGGTTGGGCACGAGCACGTCCACGCTATAGGCGTGGTGGGCGGCACGGGCGCCTTCGACGCAAGCCATAAGCTCGGCGGCTTGTGCTTGGGCGCAGTGGGCGATGCCGGCTCGGTCGGTAATGTCCTCGCGCGGCAGGTCAAACGCAATCGAGCCGTTATCGATGCAGATGACGCGGTCGGCAGCGCGATCGAGGTCGGACGTAATATGGCTCGAGAGCACTACGCTGCGCTGGCCGTCGGAAACAAAGGCGAGCAGCTCATCGAGCAGCTCCTCGCGTGCCATGGGATCAAGGCCCGCAGTGGCTTCGTCCAAAACGAGCAGCTTGGCATTGTGGCTGAGCGCGCAGGCGAGCTGTAGCTTCATGCCCATGCCGCGGGAGAGGTCTTTGACCTTGGTTTTGGGGTCAAGGCCAAATCGGTCGATGAATCCGGCGAATGTTTCGCGACTCCACGTGGGGAATGCCGGGCCTACGAGTTTCTCGATCTCGCCCACCTTGAGCGTGGAGGGGAAGGGGCACGTGTCCAGGACAAGGCCGACGCGGGAGCGCAGATGGCGCTGCGTCTCGTCGGGCACGTTGGCGTCGCAGCGCTGCCCAAACAGGTGCACCTCGCCGGCATCGAGCTTTATAAGCCCGAGTGCGGCGCGAATCGTCGTTGTTTTGCCGGCGCCGTTTGCGCCCACAAAGCCGACGATCTGGCCGGGCTCCACGGTGAGTGTGACATCGCGTAGGGAAAAGCGGTCGCTTACGCGGCGTGAGACGCCTTTGAGTTCTAGCAAGTTTTGCATGGTATAGCCTTTCTTGCAGATGGCTACTGCATGGTTTCGGGAGCTACAAGGTCGAGCATCTCGTGCAGCTTGTCGCGTGTGACGCCCAGAGCTTCGGCTTGGCTCGCCGCTTTCGCAAGCAACTCTTCGATATGGCAGAGCTGGTTTTCGCGCAAAAGCTCCTGGTTGCCTTCGGCGACAAAGCAGCCTTTGCCCTGCACGGTGCAGATAAAGCTGAGCTGCTCCAGATCGGCATAGGCGCGCTTGGTGGTGATGACGCTCACGCCCAGGTCGCTCGCGAGCGCACGGATGCTGGGAAGTTTGGCTCCCGCAGCGAGGGTGCCCGAAAGGATCTGGGCTTTGACCTGCGAGGATATCTGCTCGTAGATGGGCTTGTCGCTCGAATTGGATAGGATGATGTCCACAGCGGCTCCTTAGCTGTTGGGCTACACGTGTATATAACCGGTAAGCACAGTATATATACACTATGCACAGTTATGCAAGAGCTAAATGTGGAATAGTCCGCCGGCACCGCGCTTGCTCCAAAACAATCTCAATCTGTAACACCTAGGTCCGTTTTGGGTCGTCTGCTGTTACAGATCGAGATCTTATTTGCCCGCCTGCCTATTTGTCTCAATCTGTAACAGTAAGAGTCGATTTGCGCGGCTAGATGTTACAGAACGAGACATTGGCGGCTCGCCTTCTCGTTTATCTCGATTTGTAACAGTTAGACCTGATTTAGGCGGCTAGATGTTACAGGTTGAGATTGTGCCGGCGGGCCTGCCGGTTTGTCTCGATCTGTAACAGGTAGGGGCTCAAAACCCGTCTTACTGTTACAGATCGAGACAATCCTTGAGGCGGCTGCCCGGCGCAGCGAGCTCAGCTGATGAATTTGTCCTGATAGGCGCCCTGCGGCGGGATTTCGCGGCTACAATAGTGCGGTTACAACGACGTAATGCACTCAATGCAAGAAAGGATCCGCATGGCAAGCCTGTCGGATGAAATCTCGTCGCGCCGCACATTCGCGATCATCAGCCACCCGGACGCCGGTAAGACCACGCTTACCGAGAAGCTGCTGCTCTATACTGGCAGCATCCAGACCGCCGGCTCGGTTAAGGGCAAGAGCTCGGCCAAGCATGCCGTCTCGGACTGGATGGACATCGAGAAGGAGCGCGGTATTTCCGTTACCTCCTCGGTGCTGCAGTTCACCTACAACGGCGCCTGCGTCAACATCCTCGATACCCCCGGCCACCAGGACTTTTCGGAGGATACCTACCGTACCCTTATGGCCGCCGACGCCGCAGTCATGGTCATCGACGGCGCCAAGGGCGTCGAGGCCCAGACAAAAAAGCTCTTTAAGGTCTGCACGCTGCGCCATATCCCCATCTTCACCTTTGTGAACAAGCTCGACCACGAGGCTCGCGATCCGTTTGAGCTCATGGAAGAGATCGAGAACGTCCTGGGCATCAATACGTATCCCATGAACTGGCCGATCGGCAGCGGTCGTAACTTCCGCGGCGTATTCGATCGCCAGACCCGTCGCGTTATCGCCTTTGAGGGCGACGGTCACGCCAATGCCACCAAGAAGGTCGCTGAGGTCGAGGCCGAGCTGGGCGATCCCGCCATGGATGAGCTTATTGGCGAGGAGAACCATAAGAACCTGATGGACGACATCGAGCTGCTCGATGGCGCCGGTGACGAGCTCGACCTGGATGCCGTGGCCTGTGGCAAGCTGAGCCCGGCGTTCTTTGGCTCGGCACTTACCAACTTTGGCGTGGAGCCCTTCCTTAAGGAGTTCCTGCGCTTGGCGCCGACGCCGCGCGCCTATACCGATACGCTCACCAGCGAGCCGGTCGCGCCCGCCGAGAACGACTTTAGCGGCTTTGTCTTTAAGATCCAGGCCAACATGGACAAGAACCACCGCGACCGCATTGCCTTTGTGCGCATTTGCTCGGGCAAGTTCGAGCGCGGCATGGATGCCTTCCATATGCAGGGCAACCGCAAGCTCAAGCTGGCTACGGGCACCTCGATGATGGCCGACGACCGCGCTATCGTGGACGAGGCGTACGCCGGCGATATCGTGGGCCTGTTCGACCCCGGTATCTTTAGCATCGGCGACACCGTGTGCTCCGGCAAGCGCCACGTGCAGTATCCGCAGATCCCGACGTTTGCCCCCGAGATGTTCGCCCGCATCACGCAGGTCGACACGCTCAAGCGCAAACAGTTCGTGAAGGGCATGGAGGAGCTTGCCCAGGAGGGCGCCATCCAGATCTTCCGCGAGCTCGGCGCCGGCATGGAGAGCGTCATTGTGGGCGTGGTCGGCGTGCTGCAGTTTGAGGTGCTCGAGCGCCGCCTGAAGGCCGAGTATCGCGTCGAGGTTCGTCGCCAGCCGCTGCCCTATACGGACATTCGCTGGATCCAGAACGACCCCGACACCATCGACATCCCGGGTCTTTCGCTCACGCGCGACACGCTGCGCGTCGAGGATATGCGCGGCGGCAAGCTGCTGCTGTTCACGAGCCCATGGAACGTGGATTGGGCGACCGACCATAACCCCGACCTCATCCTGTCGGAGTTTGGCAACGTAACGTTTTAGCGCACCGGCGCGGTGGCCTTGCGGGGCTGCCGCGCCGTTTGCTTGCCTGATGCCGTGTGAGCGGCTATCATACCCACCGTCGTCTCAAGACCGGGGCGTCCGAGCAGTTCGGGTCCGATATCCTGCTCGTTAAACCTAAAACCAAAGGAGTACATAATGATCAAGAAGGTCATGGAGGACTACAAGGTCCTGTTGCGGAGCATTCCCGCGGCAACGGTTTCGCTGTTTTTCGTGAGCGTTATCATGATGAACCTGCTGGCCAACAAAGAGCTTATCAGCCTGCCGTATCTGGCACTCGATTGCGGCTTTGTGGTGAGCTGGGTTTCGTTTTTGTGCCAGGACATGATCTGCAAGCGCTTTGGCGCCAAGGCATCCATCAAAATCTCTATCCTCGCGCTGCTGGTCAACCTGGCCGTGAGCCTGTGCTTTTGGGCATGCTCGCTCACGCCCGGCATGTGGGGTGCCTACTACGACACGGGTATGATCGAGGTCAACGCCGCCCTTAACGCCACCATCGGCGGCACCTGGTACGTGGTGCTGGGCTCTTCGCTGGCAATGCTCGTTTCTGCCGTGGTTAACTCCACGCTCAACCAGTCGCTCGGCCGCATGCTCAAAAAGAATAACTTTGCGAGCTTTGCCTTCCGCTCTTATGTGTCCACGGGTGTTGGCCAGTTTATCGACAACTTGGTCTTTGCCATTGTGGTGAGCCACACGTTCTTTGGTTGGACCTGGGTGCAGGTCCTTATGTGCTCGCTGACCGGCGCTGTCGCCGAGCTGCTGTGCGAGGTCTTTCTGAGCCCCGTGGGCTATAAGGTCGTGCGCGGCTGGGAGCGCGAGAATGTGGGCTCCGAGTACCTCGAGCGCCACGCAGCTGCCTAAGGAGCAAGTATGCGGGTTTTGATCACGGGCGCTTCGGGCGGTATCGGAGCCGCGTGCGTGCAGCGCTTTTTGGACGAGGGCCACGAGGTCGTGGGCTTTGACCTGCTGCCGGCGACGGTTGAGCACGAGCGCTACCGCCATCTGATCGTTGATGTATGCGAGCCTAACTCGTTTCCAGGCGACCTTGAGCCTCAGGTAATCGTGAACGTTGCCGGTACGCAGGATTCGGCCGATGACATTGCCGCCAACCTGCGTGGCACCATCAACGTGACCGAGCGCTACGCCTTTGTGGGAGAGGGGCTTGCCGCCAAGCCGGCGCCTGCTATCCAATCCGTGGTCAATGTGGGGTCGGCGAGCGGACATACGGGATCGGAGTTTCCCGCCTATGCTGCCAGCAAGGGTGGCGTTATCGCCTACACCAAGAACCTTGCAAACCGCCTGGCGCCGCAGGCCATCGCCAACAGTGTGGACCCGGGCGGCGTTATCACGCCGCTCAACCGTTGCGTGATGGAAGACGAGCACCTGTGGAACCAGATTATGGAGCTCACGCCGCTTAAACGCTGGGCCACCGCCCAAGAGATCGCCGAGTGGATCTACTTTGTGGGCGTGACCAACCGGTTTATGACCGGGCAGAGCCTGCTGATCGATGGCGGCGAGGCCGGCCGCACTCAGTTTATCTGGCCCGAGTAGAAAACGCGCCCGATGGAAATCCGTCGGGCGCGTTTTTGATGTATTGATTTTTAGCCGAGGCAAGTCCAGTTGACGGGGGTCGAGCCGTGCTGTTCGAGTAGCCGATTGGCAGCGGAGAAGGGGCGCGACCCTATAAAGGCGGGGAGTTCTGCCGTGGCACGGTTGGCCGAAAGCGGCGAGGGGTGCGTAGAGGCCAGGCAGAACTTGCCGGTTGCCTTGCCCGCGCCGATTGCGTCGAGCTTGCCCTCAACCATTTGCTGGGCAAAGCGTCCCCATGCCAAAAAGACGACCGGTTGGGGCAGCAGGCAGCAGCGTTCGATAACATAGTCGGTGAGCGTGCTCCAGCCCAGTTTGGCGTGCGAGTTGGCGGCATGCTCGCGCACGGTGAGCGTGGTGTTGAGGAGCAGGACGCCCTGTTGTGCCCATGGGGTTAGGTCTCCCGTGGCGGGAATGGGGCAGTCCAGATCGGCTTTGAGTTCCTTATAGATGTTGCGCAGACTCGGCGGCAACTTGGTTTGCGTCGCGGGGACCGAGAACGATAACCCCATGGCCTGGTTGGGTTCGTGATAGGGATCTTGACCCAAAATGACAACCTTGACTTGGTTGGCCGGCGTATAGGCGAGGGCATTGAGGATGTCGTCTTGTGCTGGGTAGATAGTCTGCTCGGCACGCAAAAGGGCGATGCGCTCGAGCAGCTGGTTCGTCGTGTCACGTACCGGCTGCGGCGCATCGCCCAACCAAGTTGTTATGTTGCGGTCGCGAGTTGCGGTGTCCATGGGGCTCCTTTATGGCAGATGCTCTGTTGGCATCTATTGTAAAGGCGCACCGGTTGCCTTTATGCCGCGGCTGCATGAAGAGTGGGGTCTACGAGACGCGCTCGGGCGCTCCTGCCATGTGAGCGTGTCCTTGCGAGCGAAGGCACGGGAGCTCGACGGTTGCCACCATCACGCCGGTGAGGATGAGGGCGGCGCCAAAGAAGGCGATGGGGCTCAGGACCTCGCCGACCAGGAAGAACGAGAAGACGGCGGAGCAGACCGGCTCGAGCGAGAAGGCAAAGCCGGTGGTCTCGGCGGGCACGTGGGGCTGCACGAGCGTCTGGGTGATAAAGCCGTAGGCAGAGCAGATGAGTGCGAGCGCGACGACGACCGCGACCTCGCTCGGCGTGCTGGGAAGCGTAAAGCCGCCAAAGGCAAATACGGCGATGCCCGAGAACAGGCCGCCAAAGCCCAGCTGCCAAACACCCAAGGCCAGTGGGTCGACTTCTTCGACAAAGCGCTTGGCTACGATAATGTGGCTGGCATAGATAAAGGCTGAGAGCAACATGATGATCGCGCCGGGATTCAGGCTGGTAAAGTCGGCGCCCGAGAGCAGCAGCATACCGCAGGTGACGATGGCGGTGCCGACGAGCACCTTGCGCTCGGGGGCGCGACGCAGCAGGGCGGCGTTGGCAAACGGCACGATCACGACCGTCAGGCTCTGCAAAAAGCCGGCGGTGGAGGCGGAAGTAAGGCTGGAGCCCAAGCACATGCAGGTGAGCTCGGTTGCCATGATGGCGCCGATGATGGCGGCGCGAACCATAAGGTCGCGATTGATGCGGAAAGCGCGCTTGTGGAAGAGCAGCAGGCAGGCCACAAAGGCGATGATGCAGCGCAGCGCAACGATGCTCGTGGCGTTCATGCTGTCCATGCCGATCTTCATGAGGGGGTACGAAAAGCCCCATGCGACGGGAACGGAAAATGAGAGCGCGATTGCTTTTTTGCGATCCATGGGACTCCTTTTATTACAGAACGGTTTCGCAAAAAGGATTCTGCTCCCAGATGTGGATGTAGTAAAGCGAATGTATCTTCAGTATGATTAAGAAATACTAATGTTGCTAGAAAAAGCGCTGGCAAAACGTTTTACGGCTACATCGATGTGGAGGCACGATGGCATCGCGATATCAGATTGTATGTATGGTGGTCGATTGCGGCAGTCTGAAGGGCGCGGCCGACGAGCTGGGCTATACGCAAAGCGCGGTGAGCCAGGCCGTCAAGGCGCTCGAGCGCGAGCTGGGCACCACGATTATCGAGCGCGGTAAGCAGGGCGTATCGCTTACGCGCGACGGCAAACAGTATCTGCCGTATCTGCGCCAGATTGTAACTGCCGAGGCCGAGCTTGAGGGCAAGCGTCAGGAGTTGCTGGGGCTTTCGTCGACTGACATTCGCATTGCGACGTTTACCAACGTGAGTCGTACCGTGCTGCCGCGCGTGATCCGCGACTTTGGGGCCCTGCACCCGGGCGTTCACTTTACGCTCAAGCAGGGCGATTACACGCGCAACGCCCAGTGGGTGCACGATGGCGTGGTTGACTTTTGCTTTACGGCACGCGGATTTACCACGGGGCTTCAGAAGCGCGTGGTCTATCACGACGAGCTGGTGGCGCTGTTGCCGGCCGCGCATCCGCTGACGGCAAAGGAAAAGGTGACGCTCGCCGACCTGGCGTCCGAACCGTTTGTGCTGCTGGATGAGGGCGAACAGAGTCTGGTGCTCGATGCCTTTGCCGCGCATGGGCTGTCGCCGCGCGTGACGAGTGAGGTTACCGACGACTACACCATTATGGCGATGGTGGAGGAGGGCCTAGGCGTGAGCATGCTCTACCGTCGTACGGTCGAGGGCATGAAGGCCGGTATCCGCGTGCGTCCCATCGTGCACGCTCCCTCGCGCGATGTGGTGGCGGCTTGGCGCAGCTGGGACACCATGCCTATCGCCACGAGGCGCTTTATCGATTATATGAGCTCGCATATCGTCAGCTAGTTGCCGTATGCCGCCTTGCCGCGCATGCCTAGCGCGTCCCGGTCTTGGCTTGCGCCAGACGGTAGGTGCGTGCCGGGTGACAGAGCAATACCGCCACGACCATAAAGAACGCCGTGGTGCCCAGGCTGATGGGGTAGACCATCATGATGTTCGGAAAGGTGCGGAAGTGCGGGAACACGCAGAATACCCAATAGAAGCGGATGCCGCAGACACAGATCATGGTGATGAGGGCAGGCATGAGCGAGATGCCAAAGCCGCGCAGGTAACCGGACATGTTTTCGTAGAACATGCTAAAGGCGTATGCCGGGAAGATCGAGCACACGCGGATATAGCCGATCGAGACGATGTTGGGATCGCTGTTAAAGAGCGCCAGGATCTCGCGCCCCAGACTGACGATGATGACGATGGTGGTGAGTGCAACGATGCCGCCTTCGACCAGGCAGACCTTGAGCGTCTTGGTGCAACGGTCGATCTGGCGCGCGCCGTGGTTTTGTCCCACAAAGGTAGTGCAAGCCTGGCTAAAGCTGTTGAGCAGGTTGTAACACACATACTCCAGGCTCATGGCAGCGCTGGATGCCGCCATGACCTCGGTGCCCAGGCTGTTGATGGCGGACTGGATGATGATGTTGGCGACGGCAAAGACGGCGCTTTGGATGCCGGCGGGCAGGCCGATCTTAACGATGCGCTTGAGGGCGACGGGGTCTAAGCCTAAGTCGCGTGGGGTGACGCGGACGACGGAGTCGGTCTTGAGCAGGTGGACAAAGAGTGTGGCGGCGCTGACGGTGTAGGCGATGGCGGTGGCGATGGCGACACCCGCGACGCCCCAGTGGAGCACGGGGACAAAGATGAGGTCCAGGCCAATGTTGAGGATGGTGGACACGGCAAGCGCCTGCAGCGGCATGCGGGTGATGCCGACAGAGCGGAAGATTGCGGCCTCAAAGTTGTAGAGCAAGATCGAGGGCATGCTGAGCAAAAAGACGCGCAGGTAGAGCGATGCGAGCGGCATGGTTTCGTCAGGGACGTTGAGCGCGGCGAGCATGGGCTCGGCAAAGATCTCGCCCAGCGCGATGACGACAAAGCCCACGAGTGCCATCAGAATCGAGGTATGGACGGCGCGCTTGACCATGTTCTGATCGTTGCGGCCGATGGCGTTGGCGATGACCACGTTGGAGCCAAGCGACAGCCCAATAAACAGGTTGATCATAAGACTGGTAAGCGGAACATTGGAGCCGACCGCCGCCATGGCGAGGGTTCCCTGGTCGCCCGAGAAGTTACCGATGATGACCGTGGCGATGAGGTTCGACAGCTGCTCAAGGATGCTCGTGGCGGCGACGGGAAAGGCGAACAGGGGAATATTGCGCCACAGCGAGCCGGTGGTCATGTCAATGTGCTTAGATGCGGTGTCTGCCATACGCTCTCAATCTCTAACATGCTCATTCGTGCTTATTTGCGCAGACGATGATACTCCTAATCGACTAGTCGGCACTTAGGGACGTTCCTTTTCTGCCGGCAGCTGGGGACACTCCTTCAGACTAGTCATTGGGGACGTTCTTAAATGACTAGTCGAACAAGAACGTCCCCAATGACGAGGCGGGGGATGCGTGAGACAATGGTGGGCGTTGTGTTGTTCGCGCTAAGGAGTTGCCATGTTGTTGTGTCCCGTTTGCCATGAGCCTTTGGTGGACGACGAGCGCGGTGCTGTGTGCGCGGGCGGACACCGGTTTGACCGTGCGCGCGAGGGCTATCTGTATCTGCTGCGCTCGTCCAAGAGCGGCGACTCCATGGGCGATCCCAAGTCGCAGGCGCGCAGCCGTCGTGACTTTCTGAACCGCGGTTACTATGCGCCGTTGCGCGATGCGATGGTCGAGCTGGTGCGCGCGCGGGCGGCAGAGCACGGGGTGTCTACGGACAAGCAGCTGACCTTGCTCGATATTTGCTGTGGCGAGGGCTATTACACGAGTGCCATGGGCGCGGTGCCGGGCGTGGATGCTTACGGTTTTGACCTGGGCAAAGAGATGGTGCGCCTTGCCGCCAAGCGCGGCGATGCGACCTACTTCGTGTCCAACATGAAGGATATCCCCGTGGCCGATGACGCCTTCGATATGGTGACCGAGCTCTTTGCTCCCTTTAACGAGCGCGAGTTTGCCCGCGTGCTGGCGCCCGAGGGCTCGCTCTACACCGTGGTGCCGGGCGCCCGTCATCTCTTTGGGCTCAAGGAGGTGCTCTACGACACGCCGTACCTTAACGACGAGAAGCTGCCGAAGACTACCGAACTCGAGTTGGTGGGAACGCAGCGGGTGTCTGCGAACATTACGCTCCAGACCCAGGCTGACATCGAGGCGGTGTTCCAGATGACGCCGTACTACTACCGTACGCGCCCCGCCGACAAAGAGCGCCTGGCAAACCTGGACACTCTTCAGACCGACATCGACTTCATCATCGCCGAGTACCGCCACTAATCTACCAAAAAGGGACAGGTTTATTTTGGCAGGTTTTATCTGGGCAAATGCAAAGGGCCGACCGCGGAGATGTGCGATCGGCCCTTTTTAGTTGCTTGGCTGCAGAGGCTATGAGAAGCGAGCGCTTACAGGCGGTCCTTGTTCTCGGCCTTGACGGCGTGCGCCTGCTGAACAAAGAACAGGTCGTACACCACGATGACAAAGGCGCCAAAGTTGATGGCGTCGCCGCCAAACGCGGGAAGCGTGAGCACCGCCTGGGCAAGCGTGGCGACTGCAGCAACGATACCGAGCTTAAACGCGCCGTCAACCTGCGAAGGCTTGTTGGCACCCTTGATGCCCGCAACGCCCGCGGCAAGATCGATGAGGCCCTTGGCGATAATCACGGCCGCGGCGAGCATGGCGTTCGATCCGTAGGTGGACTCGAACTTGCCGGTCGCGATGCCGGCGATTCCTATGACGAGACTGGCGATGCCCAGAACAAAATAAATCAGGGCAAGGATTTTGAGTGTCTTGCGAGTGAAGCTCATGGCTGGTCCTTTCGATACGAGTACGCCAACCTGGCGCACCCTATGTGCTGCACATATGGTGAAGCACATTGTAGTTCAACGCGGCGATGCATGCGCCTGAAAGCGTCTCTTGCCTGCACGGTTCAACCTTTCAAAAAGGAAAGCTGGACGTAAGTCAAATCGATGGCAGCGCATGCGCGGCGCTGCGATGATGAGGCCATGGTAAGAGCTGGACCGAAGGAGGAGCCATGATGTACGGAGTCAAGCAAGTGGATGAGCCGCGGTCGCTGGGAAGGCGCATGAGTGATTCTGTGATCGCTGCCGTGTGCACGGTATTGATGGCGGTGCTTTGCATTGGGATGCTGTGGACCATGTCGCATGTGGGACAATAACGGACGGTTGGGTGCCGACATGAATGGCGCCCATGTATTCGTTTTGTTTGCTAAGGAGTGTCCATGGGCGTCGTCGATCCCTTTTCTGTTGCTCGGGCTGCTGGGCTCGAGCTCGTGCGGACGTCCGAGGGCCTTACGCTCACCGACGGCACGATGGAGTTGCGTGCCGATTTTGGCCGCATGCTTCCACGGCTCAAGCAGGGTCGTCTGCAGCAAGAGCTGTTGGTAAAGGCTGCGCGCACAAAAGGCATCGAACAACCATGGGCGATTGATGCCACAGCAGGCTTTGGCGAGGACTCGCTGCTGCTGGCGGCCGCGGGCTTTACCGTCGATCTGTATGAACAGGATTGCGTGATCGCGGCGCTTCTCAAGGATGCCTTGGATCGCGCGACAGATGATCCGGCGCTTGCGACAGCCGTGGCACGAATGCGCTTGCATGCGGGCGAGGACAGCATCGCCGGCCTTCGCCATGTAGCTGAGCTGATCGGGCAGGGCGAGCTCACCGCTCCTGACGTGGTATATCTGGACCCCATGTTTCCCGGGCGCACCAAGAGCGCGGCGGTGAAAAAGAAGTTCCAACTCTTGCATCATCTGGAACAGCCGTGTGCCGATGAGGAGACGCTGGTCGAAGCCGCGCTTGCGGTGCACCCGCGTAAGGTCGTTATCAAGCGGCCGGTGAAGGGGCCGCTGCTTGCCGGCGTTAAGCCGAGCTATCAGCTCGCGGGCAAGGCCGTTCGCTACGATGTTTTGGTGCCGCCGCGCCCGTAGCTTGCGCACGATGGCCGGCGCTTCGCCAGCGCCGTGCCGATGCGGGGTCTATTTCCAGGGGTGCGACGTCAGATGCCATCCGCCGCAGTATTCGCATTTGTAGCAGGCAAGGCCGCGCCGCCCGCGGTTTTCGCAGTCGGCCATAACTGCCTCGGCCTCGGCGCGCGTGTCGTAACGGTTTTTGCGTTCGCACGACTTGTAGCGCCAGGCTTCATCGCGCTCGGCGTCTAGTGCGTCGCGGCGCTCGTCTTCGCGCGCAAACAGATCGCTCATATCGCCGCCGGTGGCAGCGCCCAAAAACTCGCTTTTGGCCTTTGACCAGGCGGCTCGCTTTTTGCTTCCCATCCGCTTCGCGCCCCTCTCCAAACGTTGGTATCATTGCTCAGTCAAAGTGATACCAATAAACGTGAGGTCGCCGCGTGATGATCAGAAAAACCCTCGATACCGACATTCCCGCCGTCATGGCTATCTATGACGCGGCCCGCGCCTTTATGCGCGCGCATGGCAACGCCACGCAGTGGCCCGAGGGCACGCCTTCGGCCGAGCAGCTGGCTGCCGATATCGCCGCTGGTGGCAGCTATGTGTGCGAAGTTGACGGTCACGTGGTAGCGACGTTTGCCTTTTTACCGGGTCCGGACGAGTGCTATGACGTCATTGAGGACGGTCGGTGGCGCAGCGACACTCCGTACGCCGTGCTGCACCGTGTGGCATCCGACGGCACCGTGCACGGTATCGCGGCTGCGATGTTCGCCTTTGCCAAAGAGCGTGCCGATCACCTGCGCATCGACACGCATCAGGACAATCTGCCCATGCAGCGTGCGAGCATCAAGGCGGGATTCGAGCGTGTCGGCATTATCCATGTGTCGGACGGCACGCCGCGTGTTGCGTTCGACTGGCTGCGCGAGGCATAAGCGCCCAGGCGCATACCAACACTCCATCTAAATGAAAATGGCCCCGGGTGGGGCCATTTTTTGGCAAAACGCGTTGTTGTGGGGCTCGCGTCGCTGCCGTTCCAGATGAACCCGGGCAGACAAAAAGGGGAGGTGCCGGCTTTCGCAAGGCGCGAACCTACGAAAATCGCTGCGCGGCAACGCGGAGCGATGAGCTCGGTCGGGGGATAGGGCCCGCTTCGCCCGCCGGCCCGTAAATTGTATCATCCAGTGTGGAACGAGAGCGCCCGTTGCCGCGTGCGATGGGCTTGCAATAAGAGGAGAGCCATGTCGAAACAAGCGGTCGTTGGAATCTTGGCGCATGTCGATGCCGGCAAGACAACGTTGGCCGAGGCCATGTTGTTCAACGCGGGTCGCATTCGCAAGCGCGGCCGCGTGGACGATGGCGATTCGCATCTGGACACTAACGCGATCGAGCGCGAGCGCGGCATTACGATTTTCTCGTCGCAGGCCGTGCTCGACCATGGCGATACCCACGTCATGCTCGTTGATGCGCCGGGGCATGTCGATTTTTCTGCCGAGGCGGAGCGCACATTGCGCGCACTCGACTACGCGATTTTGGTTGTGGGCGCCAACGATGGCGTGCAGGGGCACACCGAAACCCTGTGGCGCCTGCTTGCGCGCTATGACATTCCGACGTTCATCTATATCAACAAAATCGATTTGGAGCATCCCGGCCGCGAGGTTTTGCTGGCACAACTTGGGCAACGTCTTTCCGAGGGCTGCCTGGATGCCAGCGAACTGCTGGCGGGCGGCACCGTTCAGGAGGACGCTGCTGCGTTGGACGAGGCGGCGCTCGAGGAGTTTCTTGAGGCGGGCGAGCTTTCTGTTGCAACGCTGTCGCGCATGGTTGCCGAGCGCAAACTCTTTCCCTGCTTTGCCGGCTCGGCGCTCAAGGACCAAGGCGTTGACGAGCTGCTGGATGGCATATGCGCGCTGATGCGTGAACAGGCGTGGCTCCCGGAGTTTGCTGCGCGCGTCTATCGTGTCAGCCGCGGTGTTCGCGGCGAGCGCTTGGCTTGGGTTAAAGTGACCGGCGGCACGCTGCATGCCAAACAGATGATTGACGGACGTTCCGGTGCCGAGGCATGGGAGCAGAAGGTCGATCAGGTACGCATCTATAACGGCGAGAAGTATGAGCTTGCCCAGGAAGTTGCCGCTGGCGGCATCTGCACCGTGACGGGCCTCGCACACGTTCGCCCGGGTGATGCCCTGGGCGCGGAGCCCGCGGGCGATGCACCTGTCATTGCGCCGGTCCTCACCTATACGGTGCTACCGGGCGAACACGATGTCCATGCGGTGTTTAAAGCGCTGACCGAGTTGGCGGACGAAGACCCCATGCTCGGCGTAAGCTGGAATACGCATCTTGAGCAGATTCACTTGCAGTTGATGGGAGCCGTGCAGCTCGAGGTCGTGCAGCGGGTGTTGGCCGATCGCTTTGGCCTTACGATTGAGTTTGAGTCCGGCGGCATTCTCTATAAGGAGACGATCTCGCAGCCGGTCGAGGGTGTGGGCCACTTTGAGCCACTGCGCCATTACGCCGAGGTGCACCTGCGCCTTGAGCCGCTGCCGGCGGGCTCAGGCGTGCAATTTGGTACCGCTACCTCGACTGACGAGCTCGATCTGAACTGGCAGCGCCTGGCGCTCACCAACGCCATGGAGCGCGATCACCTGGGCGTGTTGACCGGCTCGCCCATCACCGATGTGCGCATTACGCTCACGGGCGGCCGCGCGCATGCCAAACACACCGAGGGCGGTGACTTTCGCCAGGCCACGTACCGCGCGATTCGCCAGGGTTTGATGCAGGCGCGCGAGGCGGGTGCGGCGGTACTGTTGGAGCCGTGGTACCACTTTGAGCTCGAGGTGCCGGGAGAGTGCGTGGGCAGGGCGCTCTCGGACGTCACGCGCATGGGCGCCGAGTACGAGCCGCCGGCGATGGCGGGTGACCGGGCGAAGCTCGTGGGTCGCGTACCGGCATCCGAGGTACAGGATTATGCGCTGGAGGTGGCTGCCTACACGAGCGGCCGCGGGCATTTGTACCTTGAGTTCGCTGGTTATGCGGCTTGCCATGATGCCGAGCGCATCATCGAGGCGGCCGCCTATGAGCCCGAGGCCGATCTGCCCAACACGCCCGACTCGGTCTTTTGCGCTCACGGCGCCGGCTATACGGTCAAATGGTACGACGTACCCGCCGCGGCGCACGTAAAGATCGATCCCGCCACCTACCGCCCCTATCGCCCCGCCGACGCAAAATTTTTCGGCCACATGTGACAAAGGGACAGTCCCTTTGTCACATTCAGTTGGTATAACTCGGTATAAGTTGGTATAACTATTGCTAGCCTTTGCCAATCCGAGGAGGCCGACATGAATCCAAATCCCTTTAAGCCAACGGCTGGCAAGCGCCCTCCGATACTCATCGGTCGCGAGTCGGTCATCGAAGATTTTGAGGAAGGACTCGACAACGGCGCCGGAGCGCCGGGCAGGCTCATGCTCATTACGGGAAACCGCGGCTGTGGCAAAACGGTTCTCCTGCGGGAGCTGCAACGTCTAGCCAGCGAGCGCGGATGGGCGGTTGTCTCCGATTCCGCTTCGCTTGGCTTATGCGACCGATTGGCCGACGCGCTCCGCTCGAATAAACCCGTTGTGACGTCAATGGAATTCGGTCCGTCGTTTGGCCGGATGTCGGTCGAGGCGGCGCGAGCAAAGGGCGAAACGTTGCGAGGGCTGGTCAACGAGCGCTTCAAGAAGCTCGGTCCAGGCAAGGGCATACTGTTTGCGATTGACGAGGCGCAATCTGCGTCTATCGAGGAACTGGCGGCTCTTGCCGTTCTCTATCAGCAGGTGCTCGGAGATCAGGATGCCACGGGCTTGTCCGATAGCGACCAGCGCGGTCTTGCGCTGGTATTCGCCGGCTTGCCCAGTATGGTTGACGATCTGCTCGAAGAGCCGAGCGTGACGTTTTTGCGGCGTGCCCAGCAGCGTACGCTGGGGGCGATATCTTTGCCCAAGGTGCGCGATTCATATATCCAGACGGTTAAAGATGCTGGCCTTTGCGTCGACGCGGAGACGGCGGGCCTTGCGGCACGCAAGAGTATGGGGCATCCCTATATGGTTCAGCTGGTGGGCTATTACATGTGGCGCTCTGCTGTCCGGCGCTACTCGCGGGTCATTGAAAGGCGCGATGTCGAGGATGGCCATGCGGATGCCGTCTCTGAGTTCTACGAAGCGGTTGACGCGCCCCTGTATTATGGATTGCGCAGTCCGCAACGCCTCTTTATCGAAGCTATGGCTGCTGACGAGGGTGAGCCGACGCGCATGGCGGATATCATTGAGCGCTGCGACCGTACCCAGAGCTGGGCGAGTAAATATCGCGCAAGCCTGATTCGCGAGCGCGTCATCGAGGCTGCCGGATACGGCCTCGTCCGGTTTACCGTGCCCATGCTGGGTGCGTACATTCGCGATCGCATTTTATGGCACGAGTGATGTGACAAAGGGACTGTCCCTTTGTCACATTCGATCAACAGGAAAGGAAGCGATGACGGTGTCGCAACAACCAAGCGCTATTGAGGTACGCGGCGCGCGTGTCCACAACCTCAAGGACATCGATATCGATATTCCGCTGGGAAAGCTCGTGGGTATTGCCGGCGTGTCGGGTTCGGGCAAGAGCTCGCTAGCGCTGGGAGTTCTTTATGCCGAGGGCTCGCGCCGTTACCTGGAGGCGCTCAGCACCTATACTCGACGTCGCCTGACGCAGGCCGAGCACGCACAGGTGGACGAGGTGCTGCACGTGCCGGCGGCGCTCGCGTTGCATCAGCGCCCCAGCGTACCGGGCGTGCGTTCGACCTTTGGTACCATGACCGAGCTCAACAACAGCCTGCGCCTGCTCTTTAGCCGCTGCGCCCATCACGTGTGCTCGCATTGCGGGGCGCGTGTGGAGCCGAGCCTTAACGTGGCGGCGGGCCTGTCGCTCACGTGCCCCGCATGCGGCCGCGAGTTCTATGCGCCGGGTGCCGAGGACCTTGCCTTTAACAGTGGCGGCGCGTGTTCTACCTGCGGCGGCACCGGCGCCATGCGCGAGGTGGACGAGGCGAGCCTGGTGCCCGACGAGTCAAAGACCATCAACGAGGGCGCGGTGCTTCCCTGGGGCACGCTCATGTGGGACCTGATGAAGCAGGTGGCCGGCGAGATGGGCGTGCGTACCGACGTGCCGTTTAACCAGCTCACGCCTCAAGAGCGCGACATCGTGTTCCATGGCCCGGCAGTTAAGAAGCACATTCTCTACGTTCCCAAAAATGGCGAGGGCGCCACGCCGCTCGACTTTACCTATTACAACGCCGTCTATACCGTCGAGAATGCGCTCGCCAAGGTTAAGGACGATAAGGGACTCAAGCGCGTTGCGCGCTTTTTGCGCGAGGGACCGTGCCGCGATTGCAGAGGCACGCGTCTTTCCGAGGCTGCGCGCCAGCCCCAGGTGCGCGGTATCAATCTGGCGCAGGCGGCGGCCATGACGCTGGGCGAGGCGATTGAGTGGGTGCGCGGAGTGCCCGCATCCTTGCCGACCGAGATGCAGCCCATGGCGACGGATATCTGCGATTCGTTTTTGAGCACGGCCCGTCGCCTGGTCGATCTGGGTCTCGACTACCTTTCGCTCGACCGCGCCGGCGCCACGCTTTCCACGGGTGAGCGCCAGCGCGTACAGCTTGCCCGCGTGGTGCGCAACCGATCGACGGGCGTGCTGTATGTGCTGGACGAGCCTTCGATCGGCTTGCATCCTGCCAATGTCGACGGCTTGGTGGGCGTGATGCGCGATCTGGTGGTCGACGGCAATACCGTGGTTGTTGTCGACCACGACACGCGCGTGCTGGCAGAAGCCGACTATCTGGTCGAGATGGGCCCCGTTGCGGGAGCAGGCGGCGGCCATGTAATCGCCGCCGGTACGGTAGACGAGGTCGAACAATCGCAGGGCAGCCGCATCGCCCCATTTTTGCGCTCGGAGCCTGAGCGCTTGCGTCCGCAGGTGCCTGACGACGAAATGTTTGACCGGGGCCATATCCGCATGGCGACCGATGCCATCCATACCGTCAAACCGCTCGAAGTCGATATACCGCGCGGTCGCCTTGTCGCGGTGACGGGCGTTTCGGGTTCGGGTAAGACGACGTTGGTGCTCGAGACACTCATCCCGGCACTTAAGGCGCAGGCAGCCAGCGAGCGCCTGCCAAAACACGTGCGTTGGGTCGATGCCGAGGGCATTGCACGTGCCAACCTGATAGACGCCACGCCCATCGGTGCCAACGTGCGTTCGACGGTAGCGACTTATGCCGACATCCATGATGAACTGCGTCGCGCCTTCGCCCGCACGCCCGAGGCCAAGGCAGCCGGCTACAAGGCAGGCGCATTTAGCTACAACACTGGCGCTTTGCGCTGCCCTACGTGCGATGGCACGGGTTCGATATCGCTCGACGTGCAGTTTTTGCCCGACGTCGAGATCGTCTGCCCGGCATGTCGCGGCTCACGTTATGCAGATGCGGCTTCGCATATCCATCGCGAGGGCAAGGACGGGAGCTTGCTGACGTTGCCGCAGCTTATGGACATGAGTGTGGACGAGGCCCTCGACGCCACGGTGGGACTCAAGAAGGTTCAGGCGCGCTTGCAGACCTTGCACGACCTGGGCTTGGGTTATCTCACACT
Organism: Collinsella sp. AF16-8; assembly: GCF_003462695.1. Taxonomy (NCBI): domain Bacteria; kingdom Bacillati; phylum Actinomycetota; class Coriobacteriia; order Coriobacteriales; family Coriobacteriaceae; genus Collinsella; species Collinsella sp. AF16-8. The sequence goes on along the minus strand of NZ_QRXX01000004.1, from coordinate 119,099 downwards.
TGGCGAGCCCACACCGGCGCTTTCGGGCGGCGAGGCGCAGCGTCTTAAGCTCGCGAGCGAGATGGGCCGCGTGCAGGATGATGCCGTGTTTGTGTTCGACGAGCCCACAATCGGACTACATCCGCTCGATGTTCAGGTGTTGCTGAGTGTGTTTGACGGCCTTGTTGCCAAGGGCGCCACGGTTGTCGTGATCGAACACGACCTCGACCTTATCCGTAACGCCGATTATGTGATCGACATGGGCCCGGGCGGTGGCGATGCCGGCGGGCAAATCGTCTGCGTCGGCACACCGGGCGACATCGCGGCCTACTCCAAGAGCATCACTGGCCGCTATCTCTAACCGAATGAGACAAAGGGACAGTTCCTTTGTCTCATGCTGGCAAAGCCTGTCAGCATCACGCTTTTCTTTTCTAGCCAATTCTGGTAAAAAGCAGTTAATTGCTGTTAAAAGCTAGCATGTTATCGATGTAGCGCTTGAACAGCTTGTGTCTGAGGGCCAAAATGACCTTAGCCCATTCGCGAAATTTGCACGCCCTATAGTGAGTGGGCTCTCGCTTGAGCTGATGCTGCCAAGAGGCGGCCGATAGGGGCAATTATGGACAATCGAATCTTTGGGTATGCGCGTGTTTCTTCCGCAGACCAGAACTTGGATCGCCAGTTGGACGCACTGGGAAGGTTTCCCGTCCAACAGGGTCGGATTTACGCTGACAAGGCAAGCGGTAAGAACTTTAGACGCCCCCAATATCAGCGTCTTCTTCGCAGGTTGCGCGAGGGTGACGTTCTCGTAATCAAAAGTATTGACCGTTTGGGTCGCGATTATCGTGAAGTCCTCGATGAATGGCGACGCATCACGGTGAATAGGCGTGCTGCCATCGTGGTGCTTGATATGCCGTTACTCGATACGCGCGAGCAGCCCGATGGCATCACGGGAACGTTCATGGCGGATCTGGTCCTTCAGATCTTGAGCTATGTGGCGCAGCTAGAGCGCGAAAACATCAAGCAGCGCCAGGCGGAGGGTATCGCGTCGGCGCGCCTGCGTGGCGTGAGATTTGGGAGGCCGGCACTCGAACGCCCAGATAGCTATCGCGATGTCATCAGATCATATGAAGGGGGTGAGGTCACGAGGCGAGAGGCCGCCGCGCTTTTGAACGTTAGCGCATCGACGTTCGACCGTTGGAGGCGGGCGGACGCGACCAGTTTTGACCGTCCGCCGTCTGCCCGTCCTCTTTAGCTAGACATTTTGACGAGGGGAGTTTATTGCACAGAGCTCACTCCTTCCCTCGATGATTATCCAGTTCACGCCCTAGAACCAAATAGTGCCACCGCGTTGCCAATTCGTCTGCTTTTTGACGAGGTGGCTAGATATCGTGTTTTGTTTTGTATTTAAAGGAGGACGAAATGAAAAGGCGTTATGGGATAGCTGCGGCGATCGCGCTATTTGTGACGGTGTTTTGTGGGGCTCTTCTGCTGAGCGGCTGCTCGCAGGCCGAGAAGAAAAACGATGAGCCTGATTATGCCGACGACCGTGCAATGGCCGTGATTGCTCAAGGCTATCAAAAGCGGTCTGATTACCTTGATTCACTGGGAGAGGATGCTGATCTAGGCTCGAATAAAGTGCGAAAAGAGGCAATTAAAACCGAGGTCGATAACGACAAAGAACTCAAAAAGGCGTCATTTAAAGACACTAAGATGCAAGAAGACGTCATCGCCTATCTCAACCTGCTTGATAATCAGCTTGATGTTGTCAAGAAGTACGCGGAATCGGATCCCAAGTACTACGACGAATGGGAAAGGGCCTACGACGCACGATCAGCACAGCTTAAGAAACTGGTTGATCGGTATGACTTGACGGTCGATGACGAGTATCGTGATGCGTTTGACGAGCTGATCAAGAACGGTAGGACCGTAGAGGAGAAGACGCATAATGATGAGGCCATCAACGGTCTGCTCTCATCGGCGACCTTTGAGAAAAGTGACGATGGCTACGGCCTCTATACGTACACCGCAATCGTCGAAAACACCTCCGACATATCGTTCGAAAACGTTTTTCTAAATGTTGCCCTTTACGATGCCGATGGTGTAAGGGCGGAAGAATGCTACGCAGATACATCCGCCTGGGCGCCTGGCGAGAAGGTGAAGTTTGAGGTAATAAGCGAGGTTGACGCTTCGAGGGTTGCACCGACAGTATCGAGTTACAGTGTCAAGGAATAATTCGCGGGAATAGGAAAGAGAGCGCGACCGTTTTCTCCGAACGGTCGCGTTTTGCATTAAGCCGTTGACAGAATGATTCGTGCAGCCATGCGCACGATGGAAGATGATGGAAAAGTCGAGCTAATAAAAGAAAGGCGAAACAGGATGGCAAAAACTAACTTGTTTACAACAATAACGCAAAAGCTTGTCTTTGGCGGTTTGCTGGCCGTTACAGCCGTGGCGACTGCCGGGTGCATCTGGATGTATTTGACGCGTAATCCCACAACGATCACCGATGATTCGATTCGTGAGGAGATTACTCCGGTCGTAAAGCTCGTGACGTACGAATATAACTTCACGCAGCTGCTCTCAATTGACGAAGCGGGGAATCCGCTTGGGTGGGAAAACCCCTTTACGTCTAAGCGATATGTCGCAACGATTGACGGCAAGGCTGACATCGGGATCAATGCCGATAAAGTGAAGACTGAAATCAAGCGGGTTGATATGAACGACAAGAGCTCAGAGGTCAAGAGCGTAAAGGTTACATTGCCTCACTCGGAAATTACCTCTTTCTCAACAGACCCCAATACACTGAAGAAATATGTTGAGGACAATGGTTTTCTGAACTGGAATCAAGTGAGTACAGACGATCTGAACGGTTTGTTGAAACAGGCTAAGAAAGAGCAGACCAAGAAGGTCAAAGAGAGCAATATGCTCAAAGAATCTGATGACAGAGCCCGTGGTCTGATCGAAAAACAGGTCAAAGCCCTATGCGGCGACGATGTCGATGTTAACGTTACGTTTAAGTAAGGGTGATTGGCGTGTCGGACAAACAGCAGCAGTTTGTTGAGGCGAAGCTCGAAAAACAGAAGAAGTCCGGTATTGGTTTTTCTTCGCTGGAGAACATAATGACTGGAGCATTTAATGGCGCTGGAAACGCCATTATGGATGTGGTCAAGGAGGCTCAAAAGAAATCGGGTGAATTGGCGGAAGCCGCTAGCCCGTTGGCGGATAATGCGCTTAAAGGTGTTTCGGACTTTGCAAACGGGATTGCTTCTGCAACCGCAGCCGCGGCGAACGAACGCTACAACGCAAAGCGACAAGAGCAACTCGGTCTGTCGTCGACGTTCATCGACGGTAATGGTGATTGGGTGTTGCCCGACCCGTTACTGACCAATCGAGAGCTTGCCGAGCTCGAGGCATTGACTGAGCAATACGAAAAGATGGTGGCGCCTTCAAAACTCAAACAGCTGACCGATAAGGCTGGGTCAAAGATACCGGAAAATCTTCGTGCTACCGTTGGAGATGCGCTCGACGGGCTTACAAGTGAGATTCAGCAACAAGAGCTGTATGCACAGGTTATGAAGCAGGTTGTCGATGGTTTCAAGGTTATCGAGGAGCAAGCTGCCAAGTACAGCGTTACTGAGGCGCAGATTGTTGAGGCCGCAAACACCACTCTTGAAAACGTTACTATCCGTTCGATTGATGAGCTATTCATGCTTCGGAGTTTTGACGTTGCGAAGATTGCGGCAGGTGAGAACGGTAAGCACCTGCTGCTTGCGGCGACCGAGGGTGCGGTGACGGGTGCTCCTGGTTTTGCCGGTCTGCCTTTCAATATCGTATTCAGCATGTTCCTCTATTATCGTGCGGTGCAGTCAGTGGCCATGATGTACGGATTTAACGTTAAAGAAGATCCGGCTGAAATGGTCATTGCGGGCGATGTGTTTTCAAACGCGATGGCTCCGTCTGCAGGTTCTGCTGATGGCATGGCTCTCGCAATCGGTAAGGTGATGCTTGTGGCCGAGATGGAGGGCGTGAAACAGACAGTCAAGAAGGGCTGGACGGCCATGGCGGCACGGGGCGGCGCGGCTATGCTTGTCACGCAGATTCGCGCTCTTGCTAATGTCGCTGCGCGTAAGGCGCTCGAGAATGCCGGTAAGAAGTCGATCGAGAGCAGTGTTTTCAAAAACGTACTCGAGCAAATTGGCAGGAATATCACTCAAAAATCCCTCGGCAAGGCTATTCCCGTATTTGGCGGCGCTGTCGGCGCCTTGTTTGATGTCTCGCAGATGAATCGTGTTTTGCAATATGCCAACATCTTCTACCACAAGCGATTCATCATTGAAAAACAGGAGCGTGTTGCAATACTAGTGGGTATGGAAACGGCCGCTGTGAACGTTGTGGTTGAGGCTTGCGATGCAGAAGGATAGCCGGCCGTGTTCTTCGATGGCGGAGAACTTTGGCGGCGTTTGGTGTAAATCGGTATAGGTAGGGGTGCGGACCTAATTGTGTGACAAAGGTACAGTCCCTTTGTCACATTCCCGGAAAGCCTGTTTGGCGCAGGGCCTCGTAGAGGACGATGGCGGCGCTGTTGGAGAGGTTGAGAGCGCTGATGCGGTAGTCGTCCGGGTCGACGAAGTTGCCGCAGATATCCTGTCGAAGGATGGCTTCGTGGCTGTCCTCGGTATGCCTGAGCGACTCCTCGTGGGCCTCCCAGGCGTCGGCGTTTTCGAGCGAGTCGCAATCGCGCAACATGGGGATGCGCTCGCAGCGCTCGGGCGCTGCGGCAAGCAGTGGCTCGGGAATCCCCGAGCTCTCGCTGCCAAAGACCAAAAAGTCACCGTCGCGGTAGGTACTTTGCGCATAGGTGCGGCGCGCCTTTTTGGTCAGCAGATGCAGGCGTTCGTCGGCGGGGGAGAGGCCGTTGCGCGCAAGGAAATCCTCCCAGCCGGCATAGGTCGTCACGTCCAAATTTTGCCAGTAGCCCAGGCCGGCGCGACGCACCGTCTTGTCGTCGAGCGAAAACCCCAGCGGCTCCACCAGATGCAGGCGGGCGCCGGTAACCACGCAGGTGCGGCCGATATTGCCCGTATTGGCCGGAATCTCGGGCGCATACAGCACAATGTTGAACATGAATCTCCTTGGCTCAGAATGAAAAACCACCACGAAGGGCACCTTCGTGGTGGTTTGGCGGTTACGTAGGCGGAAAAATGCTCGCTTGGATAAATCTAGGCGCGGTGCCAGTCGGTCAGGCAGGCATCGAGGGAGGCGATGAGCGCATCCTTGTCCATGTGACGGCCGATGATGCACAGGCTCGTCATGCGGTCGCCCGTCTCGTCGTCCCAAATCTGCATGATCTCGGGGTTCTCGTCGATGATCTTCTGCTTCTCGCCCTCGGGCGCGGAGTCAACGAACAGACCGTTCTCCATCAGGCGCATTTGGTGGCCGGCCTGCTCGAACATGTAGCACATGTCCGGATCGCCGGTCTGCCACAGCGGACCCTTGACGCGGATGACCTCGTCGGGCCACTCCTGCTCAACAAAATCGGTGAACTTCTGCAGGTCAAACGGCTTGCGGCGCGAGTACACAAAGGTCTCGATGTCGTACTCGAGCACCTCGGGGTCGTCGTGCTCCTCGGGATGCTCCATGGCTTCGATCCAGGCGGCGGAGTTGTAGGCGCGCATAAAGTCGAAGCGGTCGGTGTCGAGCAGCTCCTCCATGGGGACCTCGCCGTTTTGGGCCTCGACAATCACGGCGTCCTTCTGCAGGCTGCGCACGATAGCCTTGAGCTCGGCGATCTGCTCAGGGCTCACGGTATCGGTCTTGTTGAGGATCAGCGTGGAGCAGAACTCGATCTGCTGGATGAGCAGGCTCTCGATGTCGTCCTCGTCGATATCCTCGGCCAACAGGTCGCGGCCGCCGTTGAACTCGTCGTACATGCGGGCGCAATCGACCACAGCCACGATGTTGTCGAGTGCAAGCTTGGGCTGGCCGCCCACCTTGGCCTCGTCGCAGAAGCTCGAGATGGTGTAGGCGATGGGGATAGGCTCACAGATACCCGAGGCCTCGATGATGATGTAGTCGAACTTGCCCGAATCGGCGATGCCCTGCAGCTGGTTGGCAAGGTCGTCCGAAAGCGTGCAGCAGATGCAGCCGTTGGTGAGCGGGATGAGGTCGTCGGTCTCGGAAAGGCCGCCGTCGGCGATGAGGCTGGCGTCGACGTTGATCTCGCCGATATCGTTGACGATCACGGCGGCGCGGATGCCGCCGTCGTTAGCGAGGATGTGGTTGAGCAGTGTGGTCTTGCCGGCACCGAGGTATCCGGTAAGCATGATGATCTTCACGGGTTTGTTGGGCATATGCCCTCCTTTGTTAGACATGGCTTACAATTGAATCTTATGCCAAACGCCTGCTCTTATACCCACGCGCCGGCAAATAACACAGGCTACTCCCAGGCTCCCCATACATCGGGGCAATAACCGACGGTGGCCTTTTTGCCGTTGCGCACGATGGGCTCGGCTAGAACCTGCTGGTTCTCGAGCAACTTGTCGAAGCGCTGGCTAGGGGTGAGGTGCTGGATGAGCGCGAGCGTCTCCTCGTCCTTGGCTTTGGGGTTGAGCAGCTTGTCGATGCCGCCGACCGCCTGCATCACGCTCGTGAGCTCGCCTTTGCTCAGCTCCTTTTCCTTAAGGTCAATAAACTGCACCTTAATGCGGCGCTCCTTAAAATAGCGCTGGGCCTTCTTGGTGTCGAACGACTTTTTGGTGCCGAAGATTTGCACGTTCATAGTATGTTCCGCCGTTCTACCTGATAAAGTTGGTGCGCTCGCGATCGGCCTCGGGGGCTTCGATGCCGGCAGCCTTGCCCGCCTCGATGCAACGCAGGAGCCAGACCATGTTTTTGCCGATGTTTCGCATGGTGGCCAGACCCTCGGCATCTCCATCGGCCTCGCCGGGCACGCAGCCAAACACGTTGTTCCAGTACGTGGACGCTACCACAGGCATCTGGTTGATGGTGAAGTACTTATTGAGCACGTCGAAGGTCGTCGACGTACCGCCGCGACGGGCGACGGCGACGGCAGCGCCCGGCTTGTGTGCAAAAGCTTTGCTACCGGCATAGAATACGCGATCGAGTGCCGAGAGAATGCGGCCGCTGGGGTGCGCGTAGTAGACAGGCGAGCCAAAGACAAAGCCGTCGGCCTGTTCGGCGGCAGCGATCAGCTCGTTGACCACGTCGTCGTCAAAGGTGCAGCGACCGCCCAGCTTGCCGCACTGGCCACAGCCAATGCAGTCGCGAATGGGCTTGGCGCCCAGCTGGAACACCTCGGTATCGATGCCCTCGGCGTTGAGTTGCTCGGCGACCTTGGCGAGTGCGCGGGCGGTATTGCCGTTTGCCTTGGGACTGCCATTGACCAAAAGAACCTTCATCACAAACTCCCTCTGCTGTCGGTGACTTCTGCGGAGGATTATCGCACGAGCGGGCAGATGGCGTGGGGCACGATGTCGGCCCCGAGGGCCCACGGCAGGCACGCTCACCAGGTACGAGCGGGATACGGTCCAGAGGATGTTGGAGTGCGGGGCCTCGTTCGAGCAGATTGTAAGGGGTCTGGGCGGGTCGCCCTCGATGGCGAGCTTTGAGGCCTTGGAAGGCGGGCTGCTGCGGCGGCTATGGTTTATACTAAGGCGGTTGCTATCGAGTAATTCATACTTGGTTTGATTCGATTGTGAATGCGTAACTAGGATGGAAAGCAAAGGAAACTCTATGGGAACAGAGGATGCTGTTTGCTTGATGACTTCGATTGCCTTGATTGTCCTTTCAATCCAATACCGAAGAGGAAGATGGCTCTGCTCAATTGCTGGATATGATGTCACAAAAAGGGAGAGCGAGATTGATATACGCCCTTACGCAAAGCTGATTTCTTCTGTGACGTTATGGATGGGGCTGCTGTTTTTCTTGTGGGCGGTAGAGGACTGGGTACGCGATTGGAATACCAGCGTTTTTGAAGTTTTGGTTCTACTTCTGTTCAGCTTGGCCTCTTTGTCGTTCGTGCGGCTCGTTAGGTTTGTGTTTATGAGGCGATAGCCAGCGGAAGTGGCTGGACGACAAAATGGACCAATGCAGCCAATTGTCAATAGAATTTGATAGGCTTGGCTTAACAGATTTACTCGAGGGCATATCCGTGGCGGGGGATAGGTTCTATCTTGTTGAGCACTTATTTGCATCAGGCAAAGTAAACTAAGAGTATCGAAACGGTGCCCCCGGGCCCCGGGAGGGACTGCGGGGACGTTCGGCTAACTGCGGGTACGACCTATTTGCCCAATGTGTTCGGTTGAGATCGGAAATTAACCATCATGCGCCCCATAACGCTAGTCCAGCTTGGTGCCCGGTACCTGCGGCGTCTCTTTAATCAGCGCATTAAGTTCGTTCAAAATGGAAACAGGCTGTCGGTCGACGGTGTCCAGATGAAGTGTGGCCACGCGAAGGGGCGGCTGATATTCAAATGAGCCCAAGAGCACGGGCGATCCCAAGAACCGCTCGATTTCGTCTGCAACCGCGTCGGTCTCTTCGGGATCAAGCTCGTCAAAGAGCGCCACGAACATCGGTCCGGTCGAGCGGAACAGACGACCCTTGCCGCGCGAGCAATCCATGAGGCAGGCGGCGCTTTCTGCCAAAACGCGGTCGCCTGCATCAAAGCCAAAGCGGGCATTGACCTGTGCGATTTCGTCGATTTTAATGGCGATCAAGCCCGCGTTTCGTGCCACGCGACGCATCTCGCCAATGGCGTTGACCAGGGCGTGGATATCGCCCAGACCGGTCACGGAATCGGTCGTATCTGCCAAGCTTCGGTTGGTGACAATGCCCACATACATGTTGGGCTCGGTATCGGTGCCGTCCAGGCGGTAACCCGTGCAGTCGCAAAGCGCGTATTTTCCGGCGGTATTCATGACGCGATACTGCATGCAGTGGAAGTGCCACGTGCCGTTTACCACCATATCGAGCTCGGCACGTACGTTGTCGCGGTCCTCGGGGTGAACACGGGCAAGCCATATATCGAGCGAGTTGTAGGGATGCTGGGAGGGTAGGTCAAAATCGCGCACGGCATTAACCGACCATTGCGATTCGCCGGTGTCGAGGTTAATGATGAATGGATAGCGTGTCTCGGAGCTCATGGAGATCGCTTGAAACACTCGGTCGTTGCAGGGGGGTTGTTCGGTGATCGGGCGTTGCAGCGCATCGCCTTCTTCCGGTTGTTGCACACGGTACATGAGCTTGTAGCGATACATTTTGCGGTCGGCGTCCTTTGTCATCTGGCGACGCGTATCGCCTGCAAGTGGGTCGACGCGCGAGCAGCCAAAGCTAAAGCTGGCGATCATGGGCGCCTTGCCGCCTGATGTTGCCTCGATAAGATTGGCACGCGTCCGCTCCAGGCGCTGCTCGAGCTCGGCTTCGTCTGTCGTGGGGGATATAAGTACAAATTCGTCTCCACCGATACGGAACAGCAACTCATCGTGCTCCATTGTCTCGGTGAGTGCGCGGCAGATGCTCAGAATGTAGCGATTGCCCTCGGCGTGGCCAAACTTATCGTTGCAATGCTTGAGGCGATCGATGTCAATATAGGCACAGGTGAAGGGGGTGCCTTTGCGCCAGAGCTGATCGACATGGCGGTCGAGTCCGCCACGGTTGCCAAGATTGGTGAGCGAGTCGATATAGGCGCCGTGCTCAAGCAGCTCGCGTTCTTGTTGCAGGATGGCGAGCGTTTTCTGCAGTTGCTCGCCGATGGCACGCAGCTCCGGGGGCAGCGCAGCGACATCGAGCTCGGCGGTTGAGGCCCCGTTCGCGAGTCGCTGAAGATGGGTAATGATTGATTGCTCGCCCAGGCGATACGACTCGTTCATGATGGATAACCTCCTTGGGTGACAGGACGCCCCGTATCATATCCCCAATTCGGTTTGAATTGGGGATATGAGTTAGCCAATGGGGACAAATGCTCCCCTAGACGGTGGTGTTTTGCGCGCGAGCGTATCAGTTGCCGGCGCCGCCATCGAGCAATGCCTCAAAATCCTCCACCGGCATGGGACGGTGGTAGAGGAACCCTTGTGCGTAGCGGGCACCCATTTGGCGCAACATGTTCGCCTGCTCGTTTGTCTCGACGCCTTCGATTACAACGGGCAGATGGAGCGATTGCGCCATCTCGAGCATTGATGAAACGATTTGCGCGCTACGGCTTTGATCGCGGTCGGTGGGCACAAACGTGCGATCAAGCTTGATGACGTCGACGTTGACGTTCTTGAGCATCGCGAGCGTAGACTGGCCGGTGCCAAAATCGTCCATGTAGGTCGAGAAACCGCGAGTGTGTAGGTCGGCCGTCAGCTTATCCACGGCCTCGGACTCTCCCGTATAAGCCGTCTCGGTGATCTCAATGCGCATGAGCTCGGGCGGTAGGTTGTATTGGGCGGCAAGCGCCCCCATATGCTCGGCGACGTCGCAGGCAAGGATATCCACGCGCGACACATTGAGCGAGATCGGAACTACGCGCAGCCCTCGATCGATGCACTCACGCAGCCACGAGGCGACGCCCTGCCAAACATATTTGTCGAGCGTCACCACAAAACCGCTTTCCTCGAGAGCGGGGATAAAGGTGGTAGGTGAAATGAGGGAGCCATCCTTGTCAATCCAGCGTGTGAGCGCCTCGGCGCCAACGATCTCGCCGGTTTCCATGTCGACCTGGGGCTGCAAGTAGTAGGTAATGCGGCCGTTTGAGAGCGCATACTGGAATTCGGTCAGCGTGCGGTGGAACGCGATTTCGTGTTCGTATTCCTCGGGGCGGAAAATGGCAATGCGCTCCTTAAAGTCGTTTTTTGCGCGCCGATTGGTAAACATGGCCTTGGCCTGCGCATCGATGGTGATTTCCTCGTTGGAGTCGATGGGGTAGACGCCCATGGACGGCCAGAAGCCCACGCCGTCATCATGCTTGGCCACGGCCTGGCGAACGCGGCTATAGATCTGATGGACGGTGTCGTGTTCAAAGGGGATGAGTACGCAAAAATCGTCTTGGCCCCAGTACCCTGCGACGCCCATGGCGGCATTCTCGATGTCCTTGAGAACCGTGCCCACATCGGCGAGTACGCGGTCGCCCTCGGCCTGTCCGTGCCATTCGTTGAACAGTCGCATGTGCCCCATATCGACGGTGGCGATACACCAGGCGCCGTTGCGCCTTGTCTCGAGAAATTCGTTGGCGCGGCGCATAAACTCGCTGGGTCGATAGAGACCCGTGAGCGGATCGATGCGTTCGGCGATGGCGCTTTTGCGCTCCACCTCGGGTATGGGGAGGCTGTCGTTGGGAACAAGCCCGCCGGCCGTGCGAATGCGACGGTCGAGTTCGCCTAAAACGGCGGCCGTTTGATTGGTCAGGTGCTCGTAAAAGGCCGGAACGACAAGACAGACGGGGGTAATAGTGTCGCCCGCGATTCGAACGGGAGCGAAAACGGCCTCTTTGAGATGTTGGATCAGTTGCTCGAATGCTTCGTGATCCAAATTGTTGCTAAGCACGACGAACTGGGCGTTGCGTGAACGGAAGACGCGACTCCTGCCGCGAGTAATCGACAGCATGCGGCCTGCGTATTCGGCGAGCATGTTGTCGACGGCCTCGGCCCCGTAGAGCTCGTTGAGCTTTGCCGTGCCGCGAACGCGCACTGCTATAAGCCCCGTCTCGCAACGGTCGCGACGGCAGGCATCGATAGCGTTGATCAGCGTGCGCTGCGTTCCGAGACCCGTGGCGGCGTCGACGGTCTCGGCAAGCGAGTGGTTGACGAGCTCGCCGACATAGAGCGAGGGGACATTTCCGTCGCCGTCGATACGAAACCCGCGAGCACGGCCGAGGATGTAATCGCCGGCGGCATTGCGCACGCGGTACTGCATGACGTGACGATGTTTGGAGCCGTCATAGATTTGGTCGATGTCGTTGGTATAGGCCTCAAGGTCATCGGGATGGACACGCGTTTTCCAATAATCGTGACAGTTGTCTATATGCTCCGAAGGAAGACCAAGATCGCGCAAGGCGCCTTGTGACCAAAGGGTTCGATGTTTGTCCAAGTTCTCGATAAAGAAATAGCGGCCTTCGTTGAGCATCGAAAGGGCGTCGAAAATTCGATCGCTTATTTCGAAGTCGTCGGCGTGGACTTGCGTGATATTGCGTCGATCAAGGTGCACGGCATGGCGCAGCTTGTAGTCGTACATGCGATGGTCGGCATCGAGCGTCATGCGATTGGAGGCTTCGCCCAGGGCGGGGTCGGCGTGTGACACTCCGTAGCTAAACGAGTGAGGCATCTCGGAATCGTTATTTTTGAGCAGGACCTCTCGACAGTGCTCCAGACGTTCGGCAAGGTCATCCTCGGTCGCGATTGTGGACAGGATGGCAAACTCGTCGCCTCCCAGGCGAAATGCCGCCTCGTCCACCTTCATATACAGCTTGAGATAGAGGCTTACCTGCAAGATATAGCGGTTGCCCTCGTCGTGTCCAAAGATGTCGTTGCAGTGCTTAAGGTTATCGATGTCGATAAACGCCATGGTTACGGGCAATTCCTGCTCCCAGATTTCCTCGAGGGAACGGGTAAAGCCGCCGCGGTTGCCAAGACCGGTGAGCTCGTCGGTAAAGGCAGTCCTGATCAGATCGTCCTGACGCTCGAGAAGGTCACGGATGGTCTTTTCGAGCGTCTCGGTGTAATTGCTGGCGATATCCATGCTGTAAGCGGCTTCCTGAGGTCGGGGTGTATTGCGTCGGGCGAGCTCGTTGTACACACGCGTTGCTGCTCAACGCTTTGCGTGTATCCAGGCCCCCGCCTTGCTGCGTCGCTGGTTTAATATGTCGGTCCGTGTTCGCTGCTGATAACTATTGAGTAGTATAAACAACAATAGAGGATTGTATATGGGTGCCCCTGCCGCGGGCGGCTATTATTCGCCAATCGGTAGCGTGACGATGCGATGCTCGATATAAATGCGACTGAGTCGATATATGTTGGCGGGTATACTTGTTCCGCTTTAAAACACGGGAACGGAGATGGTCGCATGGCACAGCCAGACACGACGCGCACGGTGGGGCTTGCGCTCGAGGGAGGCGGCTACCGCGGTATGTATACGGCGGGCGTGCTCGACGTATGGATGGAGCACGGCTTAACCTGCGACCATATGGTGGGTGTCTCGGCGGGCGCGGCGTTTGGCTACAACTTTAAATCGCGCCAGATCGGCCGCGCCATTCGCTACAACAAGGCCTATTGCGCCGACAAGCGCTATGCGAGCGTGACGAGCTGGTTGCGAACCGGCGATATGTTCAATGCCGAGTTTGCCTATCATGAGGTACCCATCGAGCGCGATCCCATCGATCTGGAGGCATATCGCGCCTGCCCCATGCGGTTTACGTGCGTATGTACCGATCTTAAGACGGGGCAGGCCGTCTACCATGACCTGCCCTATGGCGACGAGCGCGATATTGAGTGGATCCGGGCGTCGTCGGCGATTCCCGTGGCGACGCGTCCTGTTGCCATCGAGGGTCGTAAGTACTTGGATGGCGGTGTTGCCGATTCCATTCCCAGCGCTTGGCTGTTTGCGCAGGGCTATGATCGCAACGTGGTGGTGCTGACGCAGCCGGCAGGCTTTGTAAAGCAGCCCAATAGCGTGATGCCTATGCTGCGTCGCGTGTATCGTCACTATCCGGAGTTTGTTGCGGCGCTGGAGCATCGGCACGAGGTCTACAATGCCACGCTCGATGACCTGGCGCGTCGCGAAGCCGCTGGCGAGATCTTTGTGGTGCGGCCGAGCGAATCGGTGAAGGTGCCGTCGCTGTGCCGCGAGCCCGATGAACTCGAGCGCATCTACCAGATCGGCCGTCGCGATGCGGAGGCGACGTTGCCCGCGCTGGAAGCGTATCTGGCGGGGTAGGGACTACGCCGGAAACTGCATCCCGTAATCAGCGTTCAGACTGGGACGCAGTTTCCCGCTGGTCCTCTATGCGGAAAGCGCATCCCAGAATGGACGTCCAAACTGGGATGCGCTTTCCGCTCTTGAAGATATGAGGCTGCGGAGCAGCTGCTCGGCATAGGTCTATGCTTGCTGCCAGGTATCGATGAGCTCCTCGGCTGCGGCGTAGGGGTCGTCGGCGCTGCAGACAGCGCTCACCACAAAGAAGCCGTCGACGCCGGTGGACTTGAGTTGCGGCAGATCGGCCGTCTTGACGCCGCCGCCCACCACAATGGGGACGGGGCTTGCCGCATGGAGGGCGGCCAGGTCCTCAAAGCTCTTGGTGATGATGGAGCCATCTGCCGCACGTCCGCAGTCGCGCTTGGTTTCGGTCTCGTGGAGCGGGCCTACGCCCAGGTAATCGACCAGGCTCATGTCGGCGGTCTTGACGTACTCGAGCATCTCCTCGCAGCGGGCCGAAAGACCCACGATGGCATCGGGGCCCAAAAGTTTGCGGCAGACCTCGACGGGGATGTCGCTCTGGCCCACGTGCACGCCGTCGACGGCAATACCCTGCTCGCGTGCGGCAAGTACGCAGTCAAGGCGGTCGTCGATCAGCAGCGCGACCTGCCCGGTTTTGCCGGCCTGGGCGATGGCCTGGGCGGCATCGCCCGTCAGTGCGATGATCTCGCGGGCGCTTGCCACCTTGGAGCGCACCTGGATGCAGGTAAATCCGGCGTCGAGCGCCTGAGCCACCACATCGCCCACGGGTCGCCCGAGGGTGTTTTCGGGGCCGAGTACCAGATAGGCAGAGATATCAAGGTTGTCGCGGATGCTCATCGTGCTTCCTCCTGCTTTTTGATTTGCGCTTCCATGCGTTCGAGTTTGCCGGTCATGGTGTCGGTAAATCCGGGTCGAATATCGGCTTTGAGCACGACTTCGGTGCGGATGCCCTTGCTCGCCAACACAAAGGTTGCGTCGCGTACGACCTGCATGACCTCGTCCCAGTCGCCCTCGATCTCGGTGAACATCGAGGTGGTGCGGTTGGGAAGGCCGCTCTCGCGAATGACGCGCACGACCTCGGCGACCTCGGCGGACAGCTCGTCGCCGGTGCCGCACGGGGCGATGGCCACGGCGACGAGTGTGTTCATGCCGGCATTGGTTACGGACTCGGACATGGCTTATGCCTCCTCGAGCTCGAGTTGGTTATCGGCAATGTTCTGGGCGGTCGCGCGGTAGAGCTCGTCGATAAAGGCGACCTTAAAGCTTGCCGGGGCATCGGCGACGGCGGCGGCACGCGTGCCGGCAACGTTGTAGACGCCCGTGCCGCAGATGGCCGCCGTAAACGGGTCGGCGGCGCAGGCATACACGGCCAGCACGCCGCCCTGCGAGCAACCGCAGCCGGTGATTTTGGACATGAGCGGGCTGCCGCCGTGGGACTTGGCCACGGTCGTGCCGTCGGTAATCAGGTCGACTTCGCCCGAGACCACAACGGCGCCGCCGGTGTAGCGGGCGAGCGCCACGGCGGCGCCGCGGGCGGCGTCTACCGTGTCGGTGGTATCGACACCGCGCACGCGACTCAGATCGGCCGCTTCGCCCTCAAGGCCCCACAGGCCGGCGAGCGCGATAATCTCGGAGGCATTGCCGCGCACGATGGCGGGTTTGTACTGCTTGAGTTCGCCTACCAGTTGGGTGCGCAGGCTGCCGATGCCCAGGCCCACCGGATCGAGCACCCAGGGCTTGCCGGCGTCGTGTGCCGCCTTGGCCGCGCGGGGAATCGTCTGCTCGTAGATGGGGAAGAGTGTGCCCATGTTCAGATAGATGGCGCCGCCGCCGGCAACGAGCGCCTCGCCCTCGTCGGGCAGATAGACCATGGCGGCCGATCCGCCCACGGCGAGCTGCGCGTTGGCGACAAAGTCAATCGTCACCGTGTTGGTGATGGAGCCCGCCATCGGATTGGTGGCGCGAATCTTCTCCACTGCCTTGACCACGTTTTGCTTGAGCTGTTTCGAATCGATCACTGCACATGCCTCCTTGGCATAGAAAAGGGGCGCTGTGCATAGACAGCGCCCCTAAAAAGGCGGCATGCTCCCTACGCCAGCATTAACTGACAGGTTCAAAGGATTGGGCCCCATGCCCTCTCAGCCTTGTGGTTTGCACCGCCGGCACTCCCGCATCGAATCTGTTGTTTCCTATACTAGCGCACCTGCCAAAAAGGGACAGGTTTATTTTGGCAGGTAAAAACTGGGGCTTTGCGTTTTCCCAGATAAAACCTGCCAATATAAACCTGTCTCTTTTTGGCAGGTCGGTACAATAGACGGGATTAAGAATGACCGAGGGGGCTCTATGATCAAACTTGTGCTGACCGATATGGACGATACGCTGATTCCGGCCGGGCGCGACGGCGCCAGCGATTATGCCATCGAGGGCATTCATGCCATGCAGGCGGCGGGCCTGCACTTTGGCCCGGTTTCGGGCCGTCAACCGTCCGCGATGGGCTGGATGTTCCGCAATCGCGCCGAGTGCTTCTCGACCGGCGCGTTCTGCAACGGCCAGGTCATGTTTGTGGACGGCGAGGTGGTAGCCTCGCATGCGACTGACAACGCCGCCCTTATGCGCTTGGCTGACTACTTGGAGCAAGAGACCGACGATACGTATCTGAAGGTCTACGGCCTGGGTGATGACTTTTGGGGCAACGATGCCTATTGTGTGACGAGCGACCCCGAGCGCGTGCGCCGCGCCATGGAGTCGGGCGGCAACGCATGGCTCAAGGGCGAAGAGGCCCCGTGCCGTCCTGTCGTCGATGACGCGTCGGTGTTCAAGGCGAATATCTGGAGTGCTCGTTCGCGTGAGGAGCTCGCGGAGCTACGCGAGCGCGTTGCCGCTGAGGTGCCGGAACTCTCGCTCGTGTTTCCCAACAATCGTGTGCGCCTGTTCGACATTCTTCCAGCAGGTTGGGACAAGGGTTGCGCTGCGCTGGAGCTGGCGCGCGCTTTGGACCTGACGTCCGACGAGGTGGCCGTATTTGGCGATTCCGATAACGACCTGCCCATGATCGGTGCCGTCCCCAACTCCGTTGCAGTCGCCAATGCCAACGAGGCCGTCACGGCTGCCGCGCGCTGGCATATCGGCGCTGCGGCAGACGATGCGGTTGCCGGGGCTCTGCATCAGATTGCCGCCTGCGCCGCGACGGGGGAGATGCCGTCGTTTATGCGTCAGGCAGATGCGGCGGGTTCGGGTTTCGCGGACGTCTAGGGAGGCCATCATGAAGCTTCAACAGCTCAGATATGTTGTAAAGGTTGCCGAATGCGGCAGCATCACCGAGGCCTCGCGCCGGCTCTTTGTGTCGCAGCCTTCGATTACCGCGTCGATTCGCGATCTCGAAAACGAGATGGGTGTGCATATCTTTGAGCGCACTAACAAGGGCGTCGTTGTGTCCGAGGAAGGCGAGACCTTCTTGGGCTATGCGCGCCAGGTGCTCGACCAGGCCGACCTGCTCGAGGGCAAGTACAAGGGCGCATCCGAGCAGGTGCCGCACTTTAGTGTGAGCTGCCAGCATTATTCCTTTGCCGTTAACGCGTTTGTCGACGTGATCCGCGAGTTCGATGCCACGCGTTACGACTTTACCCTGCGCGAGGAGCAGACTCACGAGATTATCGAGGACGTCGCGCATATGAAAAGCGAACTGGGCATCCTATATCTGTCCGAGCACAACCGCGAGGTCATCGAGCGCATGCTGGTGGCCAACGAGCTCGTGTTCGAAGGGCTCTTCTGCGCCACGCCGCATGTCTTCGTGTGCGCAGACCATCCGCTGGCGGGCCGCTCGAGCGTGACGCTCGAGGACTTGGAAGACTACCCGTTCCTGTCCTACGAGCAGGGCAGCTATAACTCGTTTTACTATTCCGAGGAACTGACCTCGACCTTTGAGCGTCGCAAGAATATCCGCGTACGTGACCGTGCGACGTTGTTCAACCTGGCCATGGGCCTCAACGGCTACACGGTGTGCTCGGGCGTAATTAGCCACGAACTCAACGGCCCCGGCATTATCTCGATTCCGCTCGATGTGGATGAGTACATGGAGATCGGCATCATCACGCGCAAGAACACGACGCTTACGCGCTACGGTCAAGCCTATATCGACGCGATCCGTCAGCATATCTAGACTGCTGCGTCCTGTACAGGTCAAATCTCTTCATGGCAGTCCCAACTGATATAGGAAGCATCTATATCAAACTGTTATAAACGTATATTTTACGATGGCTATATGAGCGCTCATACTTTGTCCCAGTAAAGCAACCAATGCAAAGGGAGATATCTATGAGTGCTTTAACCACGCTGAATGCGCCGTTTCGCGCCGATATCGTCGGCAGTTTTCTTCGTCCGCAGGTCGTGAAGGACGCCCGTGCCGCCTACGCCGCGGGTACGCTCGATGACGATGACCTTAAGGCCGTCGAGGATGAGGCCATTCGCGACCTGGTGGACAAGCAAAAGGCCGCCGGCCTGCAGGCGATTACCGATGGCGAGTTTCGCCGCAGTTACTGGCACCTCGACTTTATGTGGGGCCTTAACGGCATTGAACGCCGTACCTCGCGTACGGGCTACATGTTTCACGACGAGGAGACCACAGCCGATACCGCCGTGGTGACCGGTCCCATCAGCGGCGAGAATCATCCGTTCGTCGAGCACTTTAAGTTTGTCAAGGCACTTGAGGGCGAGGGCCACGTTGCACGCCAGACCATCCCGGCGCCTATCCAGACGTTCTCTGAGGTCACGCTCGATCGCTGCGACGGCCAGCAGGAGAGCCTGCGCGCTGTCTACAAGACCGATGGGGAACTTGCCGACGCCATTGCAGCTGCTTATCGCACGGTGATTGCCGACCTGTACGCTGCAGGCTGCCGCAACATCCAGTTTGATGACTGCACCTGGGGCATCTACTGCGATGCCGATTTTGTCGCCAAAACCGGCATGAGCCCGGTCGACCTGCAAAAGGTAAGCGAGCTGGGCGTGGCGCTCAACAACGCCGCCATCGAGGGTAAGCCCGACGACCTGGTCATTAACACGCACGTGTGCCGTGGTAACTACCACTCTACCTATGCCTTCGAGGGCGGCTATGACCCCGTCGCGCCGTACCTGTTTGCGCATGAGGATGTCGATGCGTTCTATCTGGAGTTCGATACGCCGCGTGCCGGTGGCTTTGAGCCGCTCAAGTACGTTGCCCCCGGCAAGAAGGTCGTGTTGGGCCTGGTGACCACCAAGGCCGCTGAGCTTGAGGACGAGGATGCCATTGTCGAGCGTATTCACGAGGCTGCAAAGTATGTTCCGCTCGAGAACCTGTATCTGTCGCCCCAGTGCGGTTTTGCCAGCTGCGAGATTGGCAACAAGCTGACCGAGGACGAGCAATGGGCAAAGATCGCGCTGGTCAAGCGCGTTGCCGAGCGCGTTTGGAAATAGCAGTAACGTTCGCAGGTGACGGCGCGTGCGAGACATGGCGTATCGCGTACAATGGTTCGGATCGTATCGTTCGGGCAGGTTATCCGATATGCCCGATCGCCCTTCCATTCGAAAGGACATTCATGTCCCAGTCTTCGACGCCCGCCGTCACCGATGCCATCTACGACGCATCGTCGCTCGGCCGCCCGCGCATGTTTTTGCTCGGTCTGCAGCACCTGTTTGCCATGTTTGGCGCCACCGTGCTGGTGCCCGTGCTCACCGGCCTCTCGGTATCGGCAACGCTTTTGTTTGCCGGCCTGGGCACGCTGTTGTTCCACTTCCTGTCGCGCGGTAAGGTCCCTGCATTCCTGGGCTCATCGTTTGCCTTTATTGCCGGTTATGCCGCAATCGCGCCCAACGGCGAGACCGAGCTTTTGCCCTACGCCTGCCTGGGCGTAGCTTGTGCCGGCCTGCTCTATCCGGTGCTGGCGGCCCTGTTCCGCGCCTTTGGCGCCAAGCGCGTCATGCGCTTCTTCCCGCCGGTGGTGACTGGCCCTATCGTCATTTCCATCGGCTTGATTCTGGCGAGCTCCGCTATTGCCAACTGCCAGACCAACTGGCTTGTGGCTGTTATTGCCGTTGCCGTTATCGTGATCTGCAACATTTGGGGTCGCGGCATGGTCAAGATCGTGCCGATTCTGCTGGGCGTTGTGGTGAGCTATGCCGTTGCGGCTGCGCTGGGCGAGGTCGACTTTTCTGGCGTCGCAGCCGCTCCCTGGGTCGGTTTGCCCATCGTGTGGGATAACACCGTGTTTGCGCTCTTTGGGCCGCAGTTCGATAGCGGTCTTGCCACGACAGCCATCATCACCATCATGCCGTTGGCCTTTGCAACCATGATCGAGCATATCGGTGATATCTCCGCTATTGGCTCCACCTGCGAGCGCAACTACATTGCCGATCCCGGCCTGCATCGCACGCTGCTCGGCGATGGTCTCGCCACGATTCTGGCTTCGCTCTTTGGCGCTCCGGCCAACACCACGTATGGCGAGAACACCGGCGTGCTTGCCCTGACGCGCGTGTTCGACCCGCGCGTGATTCGCATTGCCGCGTGCTGCGCCATCGTGCTTTCGTTCTGCCCCAAGTTCGCTGCCGTGATCGCCGCCATGCCGCCATGCGTTATCGGCGGCGTGTCGCTCGTACTCTACGGCATGATCAGTGCCGTAGGCGTGCGCAACCTCATTGAGAACCAGGTCGATTTCCAGAACAACCGCAACGTGCTGGTGGCCGCTCTGGTACTCGTACTTTCGCTCGGCATTGCCTATAGCACCGCCGGAGCTATCGTGTTGGAGCTGGGCGGCGTGACCATTTCGCTGTCCGGCATTGCCGTGGGCTCGCTGGTTGGCATCGTGCTCAACGCGATTCTGCCGGGTAACGACTTCGAGTTCGACGTTTCTGAGCTTGAGGAGACTGTCGAGTAGTAGTTGTGTTCAGCTAAATCAAAAATATGGCGCCCATGCGTACGCGTGGGCGCCATATTTAATGCGTCAGTATCCAGTGTATGCCGCGGGCCATGCGCAAGTCGGTTTGGGCAAAGTGATTGCCGGGGATGAGTTCCATCGTTGTTGGGATGCCGCGCTCGATGAGTAGCTCTTCCATTGCGCGCGTGTCGTCGAGCACGTGCCTCATCATGCGGTTGGGCGTCTTGGTTTCCTTTTTGCCGAGCGACAGATAGACAGCTTGCGGGCTGCCGGCAAATGGCGCCGTGCTGGCGCAATCGACAAAGTCGGGAAACCATAGCGACCCCGATGCGCTCGCGGCGCGGTCAAAGGCACCGGTTTGCCAGAGGGACCAAAGCGCGAAGAGGCCCGCGAGCGAGTAGCCGGCAACGCCGCGCCAGGTGGGCGGCTGAGGAAGCGACGACTCGACCTGGGGGATTATCTGATTCAGCAGCTCATCGAGAAAACCGGCAGCTTGGCCGCCGAAAGGCTCGGCATCGCGTACGGTCCCGTCGCATGCCCAGGGGCTCAGCTCGCGATTCCAATCGAGCCCGCCACTGGCGACAAGGGTGAACGGTGGGCAGTCGAGCTCTTGGCAGCGGTCATAAACCTCGCTGCCGTTGCCCATGACCACGGGGAGGTAGATGACGGGCGCACCTTCCGTGTGTTCCGAATGAACGGTTATCTGCTTTTGCGCTTCCAAGGCAGGCTTCTCTCGGTGTTGTGATATCGGCAGCCCTAATTGTCGCACGCCAGCGTATACCGGTTGGACAGCATCAAGAACATTCGCGTGCGCCGCGCGGGCGCAAACGGAAAACGCCACCGCCGGAGGGGAGCTCGGCGGTGGCGTTGCTAAACGGTGCGCAGGCTGGCACTTCTGCGGGTGCCGCCCCGTGCATCAAGGGCGTCTATGAGCGTTTGCGGCTCACTACGGCGCCTGCGGCGATGGCGGCTGTTCCCGCAAGGGCGGCTGCCGCGATGGCTGCGCTCGAGGCGTCGCCGGTTGCCGCGAGCTTGCCGGTGGTCTTGGCTCCCGTGGCTGCAACTGCAACGGCCTTGGTCGGCTTTGAGCCCTCAGACTTGGGGTTCTGCTTGGACTCCGCGGGCTTGCTTTCTGCGGGCTTGGTCTCGTCGGGCTTGGGGTCTTCCGGCTTGGCTACCTCGGGAGGTGCGATGGTCGTACTTTTGGCGACTGCTTTGATATAGAGGGAGTCGACCGTGGCGTCGCCCGTGCCGATGGCTTGGCCTGCCTCGTAGATGCCGTCACGGAGCTTGCGATAGTCAATGACCTTGCCGCCTTCGGGCGTCTGGATGGCGGCGTTCTCAATCTTGATGGTGCCGATTGTCTTGCCGTCAGCGCTCATGGCACGGGCAAAGATTGCCGCTGTATCTCCTTCGGCCGTTACCTTGCTGCGGATGATCGAGATGACTGCGGGTGTGACGCCCTCGCTGGTCTGGGCGATGATGCTGATGTTCTCGCCTTGGGGTTCGCGCCTCGTCTCGCCATCTTGGTTTTCGCTGTAGGGGATGGGGCCGTCGCCGTTCTCGACATAGCGGGCTATGGCCTTGACAACGGAGTCGCTGATGTAGATGTGGCCGCCCTTCTCGTTGGGTCGATCGTTTCTGGTGGAGAATGCAGCCGAAACCTCGCCTTCCGCAAACGCGTCCACGGTGGAACCGTTCTTGACGACGATGTCGTCCTGGTAGGTGAAGAGGGCGTTGGCGCCACCGTATCTGCCTTTACTTGCACGGACCGTCACGTTTGCATGATCGAGGGTGATGCCCTTGTGGGCATAGACGCCATATTCAACACCGTTTACGTTGAGGGAGGCGTTTGTGGCTGCGAGGCTGCCCTTGGCCTCGACGGCAGCGTCTTTCTCGGAGCTTGCCTTGACCTGGCTGCCGTCCGAGATGTTGATATTGCCGCCGCTCCAAAGGGCCTCACCATCGGCTGAGCTTGCCTCGACCGTCCCGCCAC
This sequence comes from Collinsella sp. AF16-8, assembly GCF_003462695.1. Taxonomy (NCBI): domain Bacteria; kingdom Bacillati; phylum Actinomycetota; class Coriobacteriia; order Coriobacteriales; family Coriobacteriaceae; genus Collinsella; species Collinsella sp. AF16-8. Next base: position 96,272 of record NZ_QRXX01000004.1, on the reverse strand, counting down.
CCTTGATGGTGAGGTTCTTGTCGGTTCCAATACCCTTGTCCTTGGTAGCCCTGGCGGTAACGGCTCCGCTGTCGTCAATCGTGATATTGCCGTTTGCCCTGATGCCATCCGATGCACCCGTGGCGTTGACGTTGCCCGAACCTTTGATAGCGAGATCACCCCCGGCATTGATGGCATCAAACCCAGTGCTCGTGGCGTTGACGGATCCGGCTCCGTCGATGTTGATATTACCCGTGGAGAGGATAGCGTCCTCAGTAGATGTCACGCTGAGCGTGCCGCCCTCGTCGCCTTGGATATTGAGCTCGGCATTCTCGTTAGTGCCATGAGAAACGTTGATGCTTTCGATCCATTCGGCAGTGACGATGTTGGTTCCCGAGTAATTCACGTTGAGCTTGCCTGCGGCCTGGATCTCGCCGCCGTTATAGTTGTTGAGCTTCAAGTCGTCGGCGCCGTCCCACGACCAGGTACCGGCCTCGTCGCTCGCCGCGGTGTTGTACTTGTTGCCGCCGACCTTGACCCATTCCGCTGCGAGCGAGACGCTCGGCATGAGCAGCGAGCTCACCGTGAGCGCGCACACGGCGCCCGCGACGATGCGGCGCGTCACGCGGCGCCAGCTGCCGTGCGCGAGTCCTATGCGACGGCGAACGTCGGGTTCGGCAACATGGGTTCCGGCGGTAGTGTCATTGCGTTTGGGGGTCGTGAACAAGGCTGCCATGGTTGCTCCCGTTCTCATAGGGCCTATACGACTAGATTCAGCGTATCTGCTGGATGTTGCCGGCGGTAGTGCCGTATGGAGGGCAAAATGGCCAAAATGGGGGAGAAATAGGCCGCACGCCGGCGCAGGGACCGGCGCTAAAAGAAAAGCGCGGGGCCGCATGGCGACTCCGCGCTTTATTGTTCAGCTTTTGCAGCCTTGCCCTTACGCTACGAAGAAGTAGACGAGGAAGGCAAGGGCCGCGATCCACCCGTCCCGTGCGAAAAAGTGTTTACGAGCGTTTGCGACTCGCCAGGGCGCCTGTGACGATAGCGGCCGTTCCTACAAGGGCGTTCGCTATGATGGCTGCGCTCGAGGCGTCGCCGGTTGCCGCGAGCGCGCCGGTGGTTTTGGCTCCCGCGGTTGCAACCGCAACGGTCTTGGTCGTCTTCGTGCCCTCGGACTTGGAACCCTCGGGCTTGGTCTCGCCTGGCTTCTCCTCGGGTTTGATCTCCTCGGGAGGCGCGATGACCGTGCTCTTGGCGACAGCTTCGTTATAGGGGGAGTCGATCACAGCGTCGCCCGTGCCGATGGTCTGGCCCGCCTCGTACATGATGTCCTCACCGAACTCTTCTTTGTGGCGATAGTCAATGACCTCGCCGCCTACAGGCGTCTGGATGATGGTGCCTTCAATCTCGATGGTGCCAATCGCCTTGCCGTCCTTGCTTATGGCAAGGGCGAAGATTGCCGCCGTGTCTCCCTCGGCCGTGACCTTGCTGCGGACGATCGAGATACTCGCGGGCGTGATGCCCTCGTAGGTCTGGGCGAAGATGCCGATATTCAGACCTCGGGGCTCAGGGAAAATCTCGCCATCCTGGCCTGCGCTGTAGTGGTCGGGGCCGTCGCTGTCGGACTCGACATAACGGGCTATAGCCTTGACAACAGAGTCACTGATGTAGATATGACCGCCCGCGATGTTGGACTCGTGGTTTCTGGTAGAGATTGCAGCCGAGTACTCGCCTTCCGCGAGTGCGTCCACGATGGAGCCATTCTTGATGACGATGTCATCCCCGTCGGCGAGGAGTGCGAGAGCTTGGCGACCGCCCTCGCTTGTGCGGACCGTCACGGTCGCGTGGTCGAGCGTAATACCCTTGTAGCCATAGACGCCATATTCAACACCGCTTGCGTTAAGGAAAGCGTTCGTGACCGTGAGACTGCCCTCAGCGTCGACGGCAAGAGTTTCCTTGGAGCTCGCCTCGACCTTGCCGCCGCCCGAGATATCGATGTTGCCGCCAGCCCAAATCGCCACGTCCTTAATGGGGCTTGCCTCTACCGTGCCGCCGCCCTTGATGGTGAGGTTTCTCCCGGCATTGATTCCCTGATCCTCGGTAGCCTTGGCGGTGACGGCTCCGCTGTTGTCAATCGTGATATTGCCGCTTGCCCTGATGCCATCCGATTTGCCCGTGGCGTTGACGTTGCCCGAGCCCTTGATGGTGAGATTGCCCGTGGCCCCGATGGCGTCAGCCTCGGTACTCGTGGCGTTGACGGTGCCGGCTCCGTCGATGTTAATGTCTCTATTGGAGGAGATGGCGTCGTAATTAGATGTCACGTTGAGCGTGCTGGATGCGTCCCCTTGGATGTTGAGCTCGGCGTTCTCGGCATTGCCATCCTCAACCAAGATGCCCCAGCCGCTGTCATTGGTAACGGTGTTGCTCCCTGAGTAGCTTATGTTGAGCTTGCCATCGGCCCTGATCTTGCCGCCGTTATAGTTGTTGAGCTTCATATCGTCGGCGCCGTCCCAGCTCCAGGTGCCTGCCTCGTCGCGCGCCGCGGTGCCGGCGTTGTACTGGGTCCCGCCGACGTAGACCCACTCCGCCGCGAGCGAGACGCTCGGCATGAGCAGGGAGCTCACCGTGAGCGCACATACGGCGCCCACAACGATACGGCGCGTAACGCGGCGCCAGCTGCCGTGTGCGAGCAGCGTGTGACGGCGCACGTCGGGCTCGACAAAATGGGCTCCAGAGGTTTTGTCATTGCGCTTGGGGGTCGTGAACAAGGCGGCCATGGTTACTCCCATCCTCATAGGGCCTATGCGATCACGCCCAGCATATCTGCAGGATGTAGCCGGCGGTAGTGCCGTTTGGAGGGCAAAATGTCCAAAACTTGGGAAGCAATGCATCGCGCGCCCGTGCGCTGCCTGGCTTTAAAAGAAAAGCGCGGAGCCGCTCGATGCGACTTCGCGCTTTGCTGTTTGGTATTGCGAATCTTGCGCCTACGCTACAAAGAAGTAGACGAGGAAGGCGAGAGCCGCGATCCACATGAGCGGCTTGATCTTGGAGGCCTCGCCCTTAAAGAGCGCGACGATCACGTAGGCGATAAAGCCCAGGCCAATGCCGGCGGAGATGGAGTAGGTGAAGGGCACGCCCGCGACGATCATAAACGCCGGGAAACCCTCGGAGACATCGGACCAGTCGATTTCAGCGGCCTCGCTCATCATGAGGTAGCCGACGTAGACCAGGGCACCGCAAGTGGCGGCGCTGGAAACGATGGAGACGACGGGGGAGAAGAACGCGGCGAGGATAAACAGCACGCCGGTGGTGACGGAGGTGAGACCCGTGCGGCCACCGTCGGCAGCGCCAGAGGTGGACTCGACGAAGGTGGTGATGGAGGAGACGCCCATGAAACCGCCCACGGCAGCGGCGGCGGAGTCGACGATCAAGATCTCCTTGATGTTCTCGACGTTGCCGTCGTCGGTGAGGAACTCGCCCTGCTTGGCCACGGCCATCGCGGTGCCCATGGTGTCGAAGAAGTCACTCATGAGCAGCGAGAACGAGATGACGAGGAGCGCGGGGTCGGTAAGGACCTTGACGATGGCGGGCACGCCGCCGGCGTCGGCGATGGGGCCGCCGATGCTCGAGAAGTCGAGCGGGGCGATGATACCGGTCGGAGCCTGGGTCACACCCAGGGGGATACCGGCGATAACGGCGACGATGATGCCGATGAGCAGCGAGCCCGGCACGTTACGAGAAGCCAGAGCGACCGTCACGATGATGGAGATGATGCCGACGATAAAGGTGGGGGAGGTGATGTCGCCCAGGCCGACAAGCGTGCCAGCACCGGCGGTGATGATACCGGCGTCGCACAGGCCGATCATGGCGATGAACAGACCCAGACCCACCGAGATGGCGTGACGCAGGACAACCGGGATGGCGTCCATGATGGCCTCGCGCAGGCCACAGAGCACGAGCAGCAAGATGACGACGCCCTCAAGGAAGATGACGCTCATGGCCACGTGCCAGTCACCGCCGCAGACGGTGGTGGTGATTCCAGCGATCATCGCGTTGACGCCTAAGCCCGACGCGCAGGCGAGCGGGCGGTTGGCGAAGATGCCCATGCAGATGGTCATGATGCCGGCGCCCAGGCAGGTGGCGCAGGCGAGCGCTCCCGCATCGATGCCAGCGCCCGAGAGCACCGCGGGGTTGACGGCGATGATGTAGGCCATCGCCAGGAATGTTGTCAGTCCAGCGCGAAGTTCGGTCCCGATTGTGGACTTGCGCTCACTGACGTGAAAAAGTTCGTCCATGCATACCCTTTCCTTGTTCGGCCCCGAGTTTAGGCCGATTGACACGAACTTCCTTACTATATCGCCTTTTTAACGTTGATGTTCCTCGCATGTTGATGTTCGGCGCTTCGGGGCAGACGGGTGGTATTTTTCGTATGAAAATGTGTAGGTACCGTATACTTAAGCGGTTACAACGAACTCTTTGGAGGAACGTATGATTAAAGAGCTCTGCCGCGACGAGGCCATCCTGTCCCAGCGCTGCGAGGTTGCGACTGTCGAGGACGAGTCGGTCGCACAGGACCTGATCGATACCATTAAGTCGCTCGAGGATGCCGGCTGCCTTGCCGCCAACCAGATTGGCGTCACCAAGAAGGTCTGCGTCTATCTGGACGATGCCGGCGAGCCCCACGTGCTCTACAACCCCCGTCTGGTGTTTGGTCTGGGCGCCAGCAAGATGGAGGAGAGCTGCCTGACGCACGACGAGATCACCAAGTCCACGCGCTATATCAAGTGCAAGGTTGCCTTTGACCAGATCGTCGACGGCAAGATGAAGGAGTGCCGCCGCGACTACGCAGGTTTTGAGGCGCAAATGATCCAGCACATGATTGATCACTGTCTTGGAAAGTTGGTCTAAGGGGACCAAAGCACCGCACCTTGCCGCTCAATCGTCGCTCGCGTACCTTAAGTACGCTCCGCTCCTCTTTCGTGGCAATCTGCGGCACTTTGACCCCTTAGACGACCTGCGGGGTTGACTTGGTTGGGTCTATCTTGCTTGTAAAGTCCGGGTATGACATTGTTGTCATGTCCGGGCTTTTGTGTTTAGCGCCTTTTTGTTTGGTGACAATAACCTTAGCAGGACCGTAAAGCTAGGAGGCGCTATGTGCACGAGCATTCGATTTACCGATAATTCTGGCCACATGTATCTGGGCCGCAACCTCGACTGGAGCTTTGACTACGGCCAACAGGTTCGCGTGATGCCGCGCGGGTTCCACATTCCGTATTCGTTTATCGACGATGCGTCGGCGGCACACGCGGTAATCGGCATGTGCATCGATTACAAGAACTATCCCATGTTTTTCGACTGTGGTAACGATGCGGGTCTGGCTGTGGCGGGGCTCAACTTTCCCGGCTATGCCGAGTATGCCGAGGGCCCTGTCGACGGCAAGAACAATATCGCGGCCTATGAGTTTCCCCTGTGGGTGGCAGCGACGTTCTCGACGGTCGATGAGGTCGAGGCCGCGCTGCGCGACACGGTGATTGTCGCCAAATCTGCCGGAGAGGGGCTGGGCGTGTCGCTGCTCCATTGGATTATCGGCGACAGCCAGCGCAGCATCGTGGTCGAGATGATGGCTGACGGCCTGCATGTATACGACGATCCGGTCGACACCCTTGCCAATCAGCCCACCTTCCCGTGGCACATGGAAAACCTGCGCACCTATATCACGGCCACAAGCGATTTTCCGCAGACGGCGACATGGCGTGGCGCCGAGCTCAAGCCCTATGGCGCGGGTGCCGGCATGCGCGGTATTCCGGGTGACTGCTATTCGCCGAGCCGTTTTGTAAAGGCGGCGTACCTCAATGCCAATTACCCGCAAAAGGAGGGCGAGACCGAAAACGTCGTCCGCATGTTCCGTTCACTCGAGGGCGTGGTGATGATTGAGGGAGCGTCCAGGATGGGCGATGGCAAGTTCGAGAAGACTATCTATACCGGATGCTTTAGCGCGCGCACGGGCAATTATTACTACGCGATGTATGGGGATCCGTCGATTCGCTACGTGAGCCTGATGGATGCCGAGGGCGCGAACCCCGATAGGCTCGTGGTTCCCGAGCCGCGTCGTTCGTAGCCGTTAGCTTTACTGCAATGCAAAGCGGCCCTGCGTCTCCCGTGAGATGCAGGGCCGCTGTCGTTGATTTGTGACGTCGCTAGAAGTTGGCGTCGTTGAGCTGTTCGCTCTCGAGGCCGTCGAGCTGTTGCTGTTCGGGCGTATCTGCGACGCTCTCGAGCAGCTCAGTGGGATCGACGTTCATATTTCTGCCGGCTTCGTTGCCGTTGACCAAGTCGTCCGAGAAGATATCGACGTCCATTTCCTCGGCTTCCTCGATTTGGATCTCGAGTGGCACCTGGGTGCGTACAAGCTTGACTGCCGGACGCATGCGGGCAAAGAGGGGCACGTACTCGATGATGATGGCCGAGTTCTCAAGACCGTACCAGCGTGCCGGGCTTCCGCAGGCGCGGCGGACGGCGTACTTGATGGCCATCACGCGGTGGTCGTTGCGGTTGATGTCCGTTTCGGGGGCAAGCATCTTGCGCAGCATGCAAAAACGGAAGTCGCCCACGTTGCCGCGTGTTTCGTAGATGGAATAGGTGTGGTGCTGCGGCGGTAGCTCGCCCGATGCCATCAGGTCGCCAACAATCTGGCGCAGGTAGGCGTTGATGCGCTGGTTGACCTTAAAGCCCAGGTCCAGGCGCACGCGAAACAAAAAGTCCGTGCCAAAGGTCTCGACGGAATACTCGTGCGTATAGGGCTCATCGGTAACGTGCACGTTGATGAACCAGTATGCCTTGGCGCGCTTGGGATGTTTGTCCAGGATGGAATAGAGCACGTCGCGGTCGAGTGTGAGCGGATCGGGGCTGTTGGTGAGGAACACCAGATTGTCGGCGAGCACGGGGTAGGTCTCGTCGTTGCGCAGGCGGTTGAGCTGATCGATGTACTTGGAGACGGGCAGCAGGATCGTCTGCGTGCGCTCGATGGCGGTGCCGCGGCGCCACACGTACATAAGGCCAAACAGCAGCGAGGCCAAGAAGATCATTACGTAGCCGCCGTCAAAGAACATGGTAAGGCACGAGGCGAAAAAGCACAGCTCAATGGCGCCGAAGAGCAGGGCGAAGACGCAGGCGCCCAGCTTGTGCTTGAGAATGCCGGCGATATAGCTCGTCAAAAGCGTGGTGGTCATAAGCATGGTCACGGTAATGGCGAGGCCGTAGGCACTCTCCATGCGCTCGGAGTTTTGGAACAGCAGCACGATGAAGATGCAGCCGACCCACATGATGTTATTGACGAGTGGAATATAGAGCTGGCCCTTGGTGTCGCTGGGGTAGTGGATGCGCAGGTGCGGCATAAGGTTGAGGCGCGTTGCCTCGGATACCAGCGAGAACGAGCCGGTGATGAGCGCCTGTGAGGCGATGATGGCCGCCACGGCCGAAAGCACGATGGCAAAGGGGCGCAGGGGCTCGGGGAGCATCATATAGAACGGGTTGACGATATCCATCGCGAGCATCTGGGGGTTGGAGTTATTGGCGAGTAGCCAAGCTCCCTGACCCAGATAGTTGAGGATAAGGGCCGCCTTAACAAATGGCCAGGATGCATAGATGTTTGCCTTGCCCACGTGGCCCATGTCCGAGTAGAGTGCCTCGGCACCGGTTGTCGACAGGAAGACAAAGCCGAGCACCATAATGCCCGAATGGTTGATGGGCGAGAACAGGAACATAATGCCGCGGATGGGGTTGAGCGCGCGCAAGATGGACAGGTTGCCGAGCATGTTGAACAGACCGGCGCCTGCCAGGAACAGGAACCACAGCGTCATGAGCGGGCCGAACAGCTTGCCGATTGACGAGGTGCCGGCGCGCTGCATGGCAAATAGGCCGCAGATAATGATGATGGTGATGATGATGACGTTGGTCTGCCCGTCGCCCAGCAGCGCATGGCCCCATTCGATGGTGCGCAGACCCTCGATGGCTGTGGTGACCGTGACGGCGGGGGTGAGGATGCCGTCGGCAAGCAGTGCCGCACCGCCGATCATGGCGGGCAGAATCAGCCATGGTGCCACCTTGCGTACGAGGCTGAACAGGGCGAAGATGCCGCCTTCGTTGTGGTTGTCGGCCTTCATGGCGATTACCACGTACTTGACCGTGGTCACGAGCGTCATGGTCCAGATGACGAGCGAAAGCGCGCCCAGGATCATGTCCTCGCTGACGGTACCGATGCCGCCGTTGTTGGCGACGATTGATTTCATGGTGTACATGGGGCTCGTGCCGATGTCGCCATAGACGACGCCGAGCGTTACGAGCAGCATGCCAGCGGAGAGGGGGATGGCTCCGTGCCCGCCTTGCCCGCGCTGGTCTTGGAGGTTTGCCTCCAGTTTGTTGTGTGCCACGAGGACTCCCTTAGACATCCGGTTATCTGTCTAGGACAAAAAACTTTATGCCGTCTTTATACATACAAGAGCAGTTTGGCACATCGGGATATTTTAGACAATAATCCTCAGCTGGGGATTATTTATCTACGCAGGTAGCATTTCAAAGCAGGGGCTTTTAAGCACGTGCTATCTGGGCGATGCCAGCCTTGGCGTTTGCGCGTTTGCCGGCGAGTTCGCAAAAAATCGCGCCGCCGATGATAAGCGCGGCGCCCATCAGGCGGACCGGTGTTATGGCTTCACCCAAAAGGGCGGCTGAGAACACGACCGCCGAAAGCGGCTCGAGGTAGCCGACGACGGCGACGGTCTGAACGGGCAGCTTGGCGACGGCGCTAAAGTAGAGCAGGCAACCAATGCCGGTGTTGACGACGCCGAGCATAGCGACGGCGCGCCAATCAATGCTGGCGGCGACGCCGGCGGACAGGAACGAGGGAGCGCCCTGCGTGATGAGCGTGAGGGCCAGTGCGGTCACAAAGGCGGCGCTCACTTGGAGTGCGGAGTTCTCGAGGCCCTCGATGTGCGGCGCACCCTTGCTGGCGATGACCATCAATGCATAGCAGAAGGCCGAGGCGATTCCACAGACGATGCCCGCAATGGGCATATTGCCGCCTAGACCTTGCGCTGCAATGAGAAAAGCACCGCAGGCGACGGCGACAAAGCCAGCGATTTTGCCGCCGGTCAGCTTTTCGCCAAAAATGAGCGGGGAGAGGGCCATAACGATGATGGGGCCACAGTAATACAACAGCGAGGAGATACCAACGCCGATCGTCTGATAGGCGCGGAACAGGAAAATCCAGCTGGCGCCCAGCGCGGCGCCCGAGACGATGAGCGCTGCGGCCTCGCGGGGGCGAGACGGAGCCTGCAGGTTATGGCGCTTGGTTATGAAGAGGATGGCGGCAAGGGTGAGAGCGCCCAAAAACGTGCGCAACAGTACGATATCGGAGCTCGGCAGCGCGATGGCAGCGGCGATGATGCCGTTGGAGCCAAACAATAGCAATGCTGCTAAGTACGTAAACAATCCGTTGTTCATGTGCTGACATCCCCTCTATATCCGAGCATGTTCACTATGGGTGAACTGGCTTTAGAAGAAAAGCGAATATAATGCATGGATAACATGACAAAAACTCATGTAAAGGTGGAGGGGTGCCGTGGAAACGAATATTCAAAAGATGCAGGTGCTGCTCGAGACCGTGCGGGCCGGCAGTTTTACGCGCGCCGCCGAGCGGCTGAGCTATTCGCAGTCGGGCGTGAGCCGCATGGTGGGCGACCTTGAGACCGATTGGGGTTTTAAGGTGCTCGACCGCAGCCGCGAGGGTGTGGTGCTTTCTGCCGATGGGCGGCAGATCATGCCGGCGGTTGAGGCGCTCTGCGAGGAGTTTGGCCGCCTGCAGCGACACGTGGACGAGATGCGTGGGCTCATGCGCGGCAAGATCTGCATTGGTACGTTTTCGAGTGTGGCGACCCATGTACTGCCGCCGGTGATTGCGCGCTTTCGCGCCGATCATCCGGATGTCGATTACGAGCTGCTGATGGGTGATTACTCCGAGATTGAGCAATGGGTGGCAGAGGGCCGCTGCGACCTGGGCTTTATTCCGCGCGAGCCACGCGGCGCCGGCATGGCGTCGCGACCGTTGGTGCAAGACGAGTTGATGGCCGTGGTGCCAGCGGACTCCTCGCTTGCCACGGCGGAGGTCGTTTCTCTTGCCGATTTAGCCAACGAGCAGTTTATTCTGCTAGAACGCGGCACTGATGACGAGATTACGCCGCTATTCCGTCGGGCGGGGCTGGCGGTGCGCTCAAAACTGTCGACTTGGGATGACTATGCGATTATGGCTATGGTCGAGGATGGCCTGGGCGTGAGCATTCTTCCCGCGCTCATCTTGCGTCGCTGCCAGTTCGATGTTGCTGTGCGTCCGCTCGAAGGGCATCCCCATCGGCAGATCAACGCCATATATCGAACGGCCGATGTTTCGCTTGCCGCCGCTCGTTTCCTCGAATACCTCTAAATGCGTGCACGTCGTTATCGCCTTGGGATAAATCTCGAGGTCTTGCTCATTTTATTTTTGAAATTGAACTTTTCGAAATAGCACGGCGCTATACTGCTGCCTAAATTGAACTCAGGTTCAATTCGTGTTGTATAAATTGAACTTTGCCAGCAAGGAGGTTCTAGTGGCCCAAGAGACGTTTAGCGATCGTCTGCGACAGGCTATGTCCGATTGCGACGTTCGCCAGTCGGACGTGATCCGCGCATCGGAGATGCTCGGCAAAAAACTCGGCAAGAGTCAGATGAGCCAATATGTGAGCGGCAAGACGATTCCGCGGCGCGATGTGGCTGAGCTGCTCGCCCGTATTTTGGAGGTCGATGTTACCTGGCTGCTTGCCGGCGACGCCGATCAAGGCGAGGCATCATCACCCCGCAACGATTCCAAGCCCGAACCCCATCCCTCAGCTCAAATTGCAAGGAGCACCACCATGCGTACTTTTTCTAAATCCACCAAGCTCGATAACGTCCTGTATGACGTGCGCGGTCCCGTCGTCGACGAGGCCGCCCGTATGGAGGACGAGGGCGAGCGCATCCTCAAGCTCAATATCGGCAACCCGGCGCCCTTCGGTTTCCGCACGCCCGACGAGGTCATCAAGGACATGCGCCAGCAGCTGCCCGACTGCGAAGGCTATTCCAACTCGCGTGGCCTGTTCTCCGCGCGCAAGGCGATCATGCAGTATTCGCAGATCAAGGGCTTGCCCAACGTTCAGATGGAGCATATCTACACGGGCAACGGCGTGTCCGAGCTCATTCAGCTTTCGATGAACGCGCTGCTCGACAATGGCGACGAGATTCTGATCCCCAGCCCCGACTATCCGCTCTGGACGGCGTGCGCAACCCTTGCCGGCGGTCATCCCGTGCACTATCTGTGCGATGAGCAGGCGGATTGGTATCCCGACCTGGAGGATATGGAGTCCAAGATCACGAGCGCGACCAAAGCCCTCGTCATCATCAACCCCAACAACCCCACGGGTTCCGTCTATCCGCGCGAGGTGCTCGAGGGCATCGTCGAGGTTGCACGCAGGCATCAGCTGATGATCTTTGCTGATGAGATCTACGACCGCCTGTGCATGGACGGCTACGAGCACGTCTCGATTGCCTCGCTCGCTCCCGATCTGCCCTGCGTCACCTTTAGCGGTCTGTCCAAGTCGCACATGATCGCGGGCTATCGTATTGGCTGGATGGTGCTTTCGGGCAACCAGCGCTGCATGAGCGACTTCATCATGGGCATCAACATGCTCTCCAACATGCGCCTGTGCTCCAACGTGCCGGCTCAGTCGATCGTTCAGACGGCGCTCGGTGGCCATCAGTCTGTCAACGACTACATCCGCCCCGGCGGCCGTGTCTACGAGCAGCGCAACTTTGTGTATGAGGCGCTCAACAAGATTGACGGCATCTCGGTGGTTAAGCCGCGTGCGGCGTTCTACATCTTCCCCAAGATGGATGTGAAGAAGTTCAACATTACCGATGACGAGCAGTTCGCCCTTGACCTGCTGCACGAGAAGAAGATTCTGATCACGCGCGGCGGCGGCTTCAACTGGGCTGAGCCCGACCACTTCCGTATCGTGTACCTGCCGCGCATGGAAGTGCTCAAAGAGTCCCTCGAAGATCTCGCCGACTTCTTCGATCACTACCGCCAGTCGTAACGACAAAGGTAGCCTGTACTAAAACGGCCGGCCCGCAACGGATGCGGGCCGGCCGTTTTCTGTCTAAGCCCGTGCTGCTAACGCTTTGTCTCTTTGAGCGAGCAAGGTTCGCGTGTGAGCGGTAAGTTCTATTCCAAAATGGAATACAGTAGGCTTAAGCTGGAATTGATGCCCGGGTACCCGCTTTTCTAGAATGTTCTCAACAAGATGAAAGGCGGTTCCAACCAATGATTATCGATGCAAATTCCTACTGGTTCGACGAGCGCATCTTTCATGACGAGACGCTCTGCGAACAGTTTTTGGCCGAGGTGCCCCGCGCCTACGACACCGAAGGCTATCTGACCGTGAATTCCGTCGGCAAGCGACAGATCGTGATCGAGATGCCCGCCGGTTCTCCGGGCCTTAATTACATCGAGGGCGACTACACCCTCGAGAAGCGCTTGGCCGATATGGATGAGGCGGGGGTCGACAAGGCGATCCTCAAGCTCCCCGGCTGCCACGAGTGGATGTCGCTCGAGATGTGTCGGCGCTTCAACGACGGTATGGCCACTGACGCGAAGGCGTCAAATGGCCGCCTGATTCCGCTTGTCGCTGTGCCACCCTTTGGCACCAAGGCAAATTTAGAGGAGCTCGACCGCAGGCTCGACGATGGTTTTGCGGGTGTGCAGCTCTGCGCTCACTACGGCAAGCGCTATCTCGACGACCGGGTTTTCTCGAGCTTCTTCGAGCACCTGAACGAGCGCAACGTCACCGTTTACGTCCACCATGTTCCCGTACCGGTCGAGAACGAGTCGCTTCTCGCGTACGACAACCTTCGCCGCTCTTATGGTCGCTGCGTCGACCAAACTACGGCGATCGGCCGCGAGATCTTTGGTGATTTCTTCGAGCGCTATCCTAATATCAAGATGGTCCACTCCATGCTCGGTGGCGCATACTTTGCGTTCAAGGAGATGCTGCTGCCTCACGGCCCCAAGCGCCCTGATGCCTCTGGACGTTTTCAGGTCGATACCGAGACCGTTTCCAAGCGCCTCGAGAACAACATCTATTTCGACATGTCCCATGCCCAGCCTTGGGGCAAGACACTCCTCGCCTGCGCGGTTAACGTGTTGGGTGCAGACCATATTGTTTTTGGCACGAGCTATCCGGTTAAACGCGAGTGGCTCACCGAGGGTGTCGCCTGCGTTCGTGCCGCGAGTCTGAGCAATGCAGACACAGATCTTGTGCTTGGCGGCACGGCGCAGCGACTGTACGATGTCGAGTGAGCGGCAATCAGAGGGGGTGTCTGCCATGGACAAAGGAGAGATGAGGGCTGGGGCCGCCCGTGCGGCCATCGATCTTGGGGGCGTATTGCCGTTTGACGGTTTCGACGAACTCCGCCATGAGGTCTTTGCCCGTGCTCTTGTCATCGAGGGGGCGGGGCGACGCGCCTGCATTCTTTCGCTTGAGGTCACATCGATTGCTCCGGCTCTGCTCGCCGATCTGCGTGAGGTCGTCGAGGATGCCGCCGGCTGCAGTGGCGCTTACTCTTGGGTGGTTCCTACCCACACGTTTTCCATGCCTCACGTTCGCACTCCCGGGCATCTTGCCGATGCTGCTGCCCGCGATCGCAACGAGCGCTATCGCGCAGCGCTCATCGCCGCCGCCCGCACGGCTGTCGAGCGGGCTGTTGCGGGCATTCGCTCCGTCACACTCGCCACGGCGGAGGGCGACTGCCCCGTGAACGTTAATCGCGACATCGAGACGCCGGCCGGCTGGTGGTTGGGCTCGAATCCCGAGGGGTTTGCCGACCACGCGATGCCCGTGCTCGCCATGAGGGATGCCGGGGGCGAGTACGTTGCCGTACTTGCGGCGGCGGACGTCCAGTCCTCCGTGCTCGACGGGTCGCGCGACTCCGAGGGGAGACGCGTGGCGAGCGGAGATCTCTTTGGTTTTGCCGCCATGTCACTCGAGCGTGAGCTGGGCGGCGTTGCCCTGTTGCTGCCGGGCGCCGCGGGCGACCAAGGTCCGGCGGAGCGCGCCATGAACGTCACGTTCGATGCCGCCGGCGTGAAGCGGACGGTCGATGCCCATGAGGACGGATACCGCATGCTGCACCAGCAGGGGCAGGTCTTGGGCGATGCTTTGATTGAGGCCGCTCGCATGGCACGTGAGGATAGCGCTGCCGGCATCGATGCTCGCACGGTCGACGTCCTCCTGCCCGCTCAGACACGCGCCGATTTTTACTCTTTGGCTCCGCATCGAACGTATGAGTTTCATGCTGCCGGTGAGCAGCACACGAGGGTCTATCTGCTTCGGCTGGGAAACGTCGAGCTTGTCGGCGTGCAGCCCGAGGTCTCGAGTACATTCGGCGCCACCGTGCGCGTCGCCCGGTCCGGCTCTGTGCTCTTTGCCACGCTCGTCAACGGCGGACAGAAATACCTACCGGCCCCCGACGCGTACGAAAAGATCACCTATGAGGCCATGAACTCCGGTTTTGCCGCCGGCTCCCATGAGCGCCTCGTCGATATCATCATTGCCGCCTTGAATGCGGCGTAACACAGAAGGAGAACGTGCATGAACATTGGACACGCGCGCCGCAAAATCACCCCACAGGGCGACATCTACCTGATTGGCTATCGCAATCTTCCCAACCGCCTGGAGCCTGCGACGGGCATCCATGACGACGTCTACGCCAACGCCATTCTCTTCCAGCAAGGCGAACGCGAGGTGTTTCTCTTTAATGCCGATGTCCTCGAGTTCGAGGAAAGCATGGCCGAGGAAGTCAAGACAATGCTCGCCGAGCGCTACGGCATTGACCGTGATTGCGTCCTGCTCTCGGCGACGCACGACCATACTTCAATCGTCGCTTACCACCGCAGCTGGTGGACGGGAAAATTCGACGAGAACTACTATCGCTGGCTCCTCGATACCATTTGCCAATGCTTTGAGGAGTGCCGCGCCAATGCGCAGCCCGCGATTTGCCGCCTGGGCAAGCAGGTCGTCACCGGTTTCTATGACAACCGCATCATCCCAGGCGAACTCGCCGACAATGAGGTCATTGTCGTTTCGTTCTTCGATACCGAAGGCAAGCCATTTGCGGGCTTTGTGAACTGGGCGGTGCATTCCGCTTGCGTCGGGCCCGATTGTACGGAGCTCACGAGTGAGCTTGCCGGCCTTACCGGTAAAAAGCTCGCCCCGAGCCTCGGGTACTATCCTGCCATGGTCGTGGGCGCTGCTGGCGACTGCAGCGATCGCAATTTTCGCCAAGGTCGTGGCATCCCCGAGGTCGAGCGCGTGTCGACCGGTCTTGCCGAGGCGATTTCCCAAATCAAGCTCGATCGCGAGGTTAAACTCGACCGTATCGAGCCCCAGACGTTCTATCACACCGTCGCCCATGACGATTTTTCGCTCACGCTCAAGTGCGCCGTTATCAGCTTGGGTGGTATGCACCTCTTTGTGTTTCCGAGCGAGCTCGGCAGCGACCTTGGCGTTCGCATGAAGCGCGAATGTCCGGTTGAGGGGATTGTCTGCGGTTATACCAACGGCTATTACGAGTACTTCCTTCCGGCGCGTGAATACGGCCTCTCCTTTGAGACCGAACGTACCCAGATTCCCCAAGGCGAACCGGAGCGCCTATGCGATAAGTTCTGTCAAACCGCGCGCCTTCTCGGCGCGCCAGATTCGCGCCTGTAGTTTTGCCGCCACGGCATGGGACCCATGAGGGTCGCGGCCGTGTGATCGGCGTTCTTATTTCCCTTGTTATCTCCCATCCCGGACGTATATGCGCCCGCGGATTTTAAAGGGGAGGCGGGTTCTGTGGCTCCCCACGTCGACTACGGGGGTCTGGAATCAATGCCATGCCCCGCTCAGAAAAAGGAGGAATACCATGAAATACCAGCAGCTTTGCGATGGAATCATCGCAAAGGTCGGTGGCCGAGACAATGTGCTGGACGTGAGTCACTGCATTACGCGTCTCCGCTTTCACCTCAAGGACGAATCGCTCGCCCAGACCGATGAGCTCAAGGCCATGAAGGGTGTCGTTGACGTCATCCAGGCCGGTGGACAGTATCAGGTCGTAATCGGTGCCACCGTCGAGTCCGTCTACAATGAACTCGTTCAGATCGGCGGGTTCGACGCCAAGCCCGCGCTTGATATCGATGAGGGCGACAATGTCAAGAAGGGCGATCCGTTCTCGCGCCTACTCGCCATCATTTCCGAGATCCTGCAACCGGTTCTTGGCGTGCTTATGGCCGGTGGCTTCATCAAGTCGATGCTCGCCCTCTGCACGGTTGCCGGTTGGCTCGCCAAGGACAGCAATACCTATGTGACGCTCTCGGCAATCGGAGATTCGGTCTTCTATTACTTCCCGCTTATCATCGGCTGGACGGCTGCCAAGAAGTTCGGACTTAAGCCCGTTATGGGTATGGCCCTCGGCGGCATCCTCGTCTACCCGACGCTCGTTGCCCTTATGGGTGGAGACCCGCTTTACACGCTCGGCACCGGTACGGTCCTTGAGTCCAATGTCTACGGTGATATCTTTGGCATCCCGTTGATTATGCAGAACTATTCATCGACGATTCTGCCTGCGATTTTCATCGTCTGGATCGCCTCGAAGGTGCACAAATTCCTTTCTGGCGCACTGCCCGCGCTTGTGAGCTCGTTCTTCTCCAACATTTTGACGCTTTTCATTTGCGGCATCCTGGGCCTGCTTGTGGTCGGTCCGGTCATGACGGTCCTCTCCAACATCGTTGCCCAAATCATCCTGGCGCTCATCAACTTCCAGCCCGCCATCGCCGGTTTTGCCATCGGCACGTTCTGGAGCCTGCTCGTCATGTTCGGTCTGCACTGGGGCGTCATTCCGCTGTGGTTCATCGATGTCGCAACCTACGGCTATGACCTCATCAACCCTCTCGTATACGCAGGTGGGTGCGCCATCGCCGGTGCCGTGCTCGGCATGATCATTCGAACCAAGGATTCCGAGGAAAACGCTGTCATCAACATCCCTGCTCTCGTCTCGTCGATCTTCGGCGTCAACGAGCCCGCGCTTTACGCCATCCTGCTGCCGCGTAAGCGTCTCATGTGGGCGACCTTCATTTCCGCCGGTGTCGGCGGCGCCATTGCCGGCCTTATGGGTGCCAAGCTCTATGCCTTCGGTGCCTCCGGTCCGCTCGGCTTCCCGAGCTTTATCAACCCCGCTGGCATCGATTCGGGCTTTATCGGTCTTGTCATCTCCGGTCTGGTCGCCTTTATTTTGGCGCTTATCGCCGCTATGGTGATCGGCACCAAGAAGGACGAGGGCGGTCAGACCCTCAACATCTCGGTGGACTAGTCCATCTACCCGCTTTGATTTAAAAGGCCTCGGACGGCAGCTGTGCTGTCCGGGGCCTTTTGCGTTTTGTACCGTTGCCGGTTGGTTTGTGGGGCATCTCAAAAGTGGCGGTGTGTGCTGGGATTACGACGACTGCGGCGCTTCGGAGGTCATGCGGCCGCCCTGTAGAAGCTGGCGATAGGGGAGAAAGCCGATAAACGAGACGACGGCTTGCGAGTACGCAGCGCTCCGTTTGAGGTAGAGCCTGACCTCGGAGGTCGTTGCAGGCTCGAGCGGCACGAGGGCCACCTTGCCGCCGGCGAGTGATTCGGCAGGCTTGCGCATGAGCAGCGAGACGCCGGCATCGCGCGCGACAAGCGAGATGATGTTTTCTGCCCGTTTGCCGGTAAACGTGACACGTGGGCTGAATCCTGCCTTGCGGCAAAGGGAGAGGGTGAGTTCGCTCACGAACGAGCCTTGGGGAAGCATAAGGAAATTCTCATCGATAAGGTCGTCGATCTCGATGGCGTTGCGCTTGGCGAGTGGATGGTCGAGCGGGATAACGGCCACGAGCCGGTCGGTTGTAAAGGGGATTTTTTTAAACTCCGGCTCGATGGCGCCGCCGTCGCGGATGAAGGCGAGGTCGATGTCCTCGCGCAAGAGCATCTGCTTGAGTGCGCTGCCTTCGCCCTCGATGAGCTCAACGGAATACGAGGGGTTCGCCTGCTGGAAATCGATGACGGCGTCCGTGATTCCATAGGGAGCCATGATGGGGATGGAGCCCACGGTGATGCGTTCGAGTGGTTCATCTGCGGCTATCTGGATGGCAGCGAGATAGCGATGCTGGAGCGTCGCTATCTTTTGTGCATAGGGGAGGAGCGCTTCGCCTTGCGCGGTGAGCGTAACGTGGCGTTGACTCCGATCGATGAGATTACAGCCGAGCTCGCGCTCCATTGCCATAATGTGCTTGGAGAGAGTCGACTGCGACATGAAGAGCAGCTCCGCCGCATCGAGAAACGTACGCGACTGCGCCAAGATGGCGAACTCACCAAAACGGCTGATATCCATAGGGTAGCCTCCGGTTCCCTCATGTCGGCAAGTAACCTAGATCACGATTCCTTGGCAGTGGTCGATTTCGTGTTGGATGATTTCGGCGGTGTAGCCCGAGAAGTTTTTGATGAGGTGGACGAAATTCTCGTCCAAATACTCAACCTTAATGCGGCGATAGCGAGTACAGGGGCGCTCGCCGGAAAGCGAGAGACATCCTTCGCTCGTCTGATAGGAATTGACCTGCTCAAGAATTTGAGGGTTGTACATCAGCAGCGCCCTGTTGCCGTCCTTTACGCAGATGATGCGTTTGCGCACGCCAATCATGTTGGCGGCAAGGCCCACGCACTCGTGCTCATGTTCATGGAGCGTATCCAGGAGGTCCTGCCCGGTCGCGGCATCGTCGGGTCCCGCGTCTTCGGAAGGCAGGCGCAAAAAGAACTCGGATTTCATGATGGGCTTAATCATGGCGGGCTCCTCATGTCTCGTGCTTTCGTGGACTTTTAATAATAGCGCGGAAGGAAAGCTGCGCGTCAGCGTTACAATCTTTCAACGTTGGACCATGTTGTCGGATCCGTCGCGTGCGGCGTCTGACGTAAGTCTAGGGCTCATGCTCGCCCTGGACTGTTCCTCTGGGGCGATGCGACTGTCGTTCCAAGAGGAAGGAAATGCATGGGGAGCAAATCTCAGCAACAAGTTCAAGCAACGCCATCGGCCACTTCGGCGTTTCTCGTCGTAATGTATATTGCAGCCTTTGTCGCCGCGTTTAACGAGAACATCATTAACGTGGCACTGCACGATATCATGGCGGCCTTTTCGGTGAGTGCCACCACGGCGCAGTGGCTAGTTTCGGGATACATGATCGTGACGTCGATCTTTACGGCCATCATGGCCTTTCTGTCCGGTCGTTTCTCGACGCGCAAGCTGCTGTTTTTCGCATGCGGATGCATGGTCGCCGGAGAAGTCCTGTGCCTGGTCGCCCCGTCGTTTACCGTTTTGCTGCCAAGTCGTATTTTGCAGGCTGCGGGATCGGGCATCTTGTTTCCGCTCATGATGAATGTGGTGCTATCTTGTGCTCCGCGCGAGAAGCTCGGTCTGTATCTGAGCCTGGGCGGTGCCTGCATTACGCTAGGGCCGGCGTTTGGGCCCGTGATTAGTGGTCTTATGTGCACGTTGTTTGGCTGGAGGGCGGTGTTCGTAGTGCCGCTGGTGGGCGGTGTCGTGGTCGCCGCGGCGGCAGCAAAGCTCGTTCGGAATGTCGGAGAGCGCTCGAACACCACGCTTGATATTCTGTCGGTTGTTTTGCTCGCCGCCGGCATTACGGCGTTTGTGTATTCCGTAGGCGAGTTCTCGACCAATGTGATGGCCGGTATCGCGACGCTTTTCGCCGCTGTTGTGGTGCTCGGCCTGTTTGCGGTTCGTCAGCTCAAGCTCAAGCATCCGGTGCTCAACGTGCGCCCCATGGCGAGCGTTCGTTTTTGGCCTGCATGCCTGCTTGTGGTGGTGTCGATGATGACGACGTTCTCGATGAGCGTTTTGTTTCCGCTCTATTTTGAGGGCGCATACGGCATGACCGCACTTGTCGCGGGTTTGCTCATTTTGCCGGCGATCGCCTGCAACGCCGTGACCTCGATTGTGGGCGGACGCGTGATGGATGCCCGTGGTGCGTGGCCGCTGCTGCCGGTCGGCTTTGCCCTGATCGCTGTGGGGCAGACGGCAATCTCGATGACCGCGGCAAGCATGAACATCGGCGTTGTCGTGCTGCTGGCCGTTGTGGTGTATGCCGGCGTCGGTTTGGTACTGAGCCCCTCGCAGACCGCCGGTTTGGAGACGCTTCCCGCCGCTGAGCATCCTCACGGAACGGCATTGCTTAACACGTGGAACATGATTGCCGCGTCGTTTGGTCCGTCGCTGTTTATCGGCCTGCTTTCGAGTTCTGCGGTGGCTGCTGGCGCCGCAGGCGTTGCGTCGGACGTTGCCCAGGCGATAGGATTTGCAGCCGCCGTGCGCGTGGCGGCCGTGATTGCCGTTGTCGGGTTCGCGGTGTCGCTGGTGTACGCTCGCCGCGAGTCGCACATGTCGCATTAATGTGTGCACATAGATTCTGCAGCTAGATTGGATGGCGACACCATAAACTAATGGACGTTTTGCCGAGAGGCATGAATGTATAAAGCGCAAAGAGTGCGCGACGGGCCCCGCGAATGGGGCGATGATGCCCGAGAGGGCCAAGAAGGAGTCTCATGTCTGAGAACGAAGAGATCATGAACGAGACCGAGAACGAGACCATGGCTGCCGAGGTCGAGGCAGTCGAGACCGTGGAGACCGAAGCTGCTGAGGTTGAGGCTGCTGACGAGGTTTCCGCCGAGGAGGCCGAGGTTGTCGAGGCCGCCGCTGATTACGATGACGAAGAGCTGATGGACAAGATGCAGAAGGCCGCCCGCCTGCTGCGCAGCCGTCGCTTTGCTATTTCCAAGGAGGAGGAGGCCAAGGCCGAGCGCATGGCGAACATCGAGCGCGCCATCAAGCTTCTTGACCTCAAGCCCAAGATGGAGCAGAAGGAAATGTCCGACCTGCTGGGCATGCGCCTTCGTGAGCTCGATGGCCTGATGGCCGAGGCCGAGGCCGCCGATCTGGTCGGCCGCATCGACGACGCCGAGGGCGATATGCGCAAGATCGTTGTCTTCGCTGCCGAGGATGCCGCTGAGGGCCTGACCGAGCTTGCCAACAAGAAGGAGAAGCTCCTGCCCGAGCTTTCTTACGAGGAGGCCACCGAGCTGATGGCCGCTCTCGATAAGGTTATCGCTCCGCTCGTCGCCATGGGCCTGGACGAGGACCGCGGTCCTCGCGGCGGCCGTGACGAGCGCGGTGGCCGTGGCGGCGACCGTGGCGGTCGCGGCGGCTTTGGCGATCGCGGTGGCCGTGGCGGTGACCGCGGCGGCCGCGGTGGCGATCGCGGTGGCCGTGGCGGCTTTGGCGACCGTGGCGGCGACCGTGGCGGTCGCGGCGGCTTTGGTGGCAACCGTGGTGGCTTCGGCGGCAACCGTGGTAACGACCGCGGCGGTCGCGGTGGCGACCGTGGCGGCCGCAACGGTGGCGGCTTCCGCGGCAACCGTTTCTAGTTGGGTTACGCGGTTTTACCAAATCGCGTAACTAGTTGACGCTGCAAACCCGCCAGGGCGGCAATCTGCCTTTCAACTTCGGCGGCATGACCAAAAGATCAATGCCGCCTCGTTTCAAGGCACCTTGCTCGCTCTGGCGGGTTTTCGCTGTCGGTACCAAAGCATCGGCGTCGCCTTGATCCAAACCTACCAAAAAGGGACAGGTTTATTTTGGTCGGTTTTATCTGGGCAAACGTGGTCGTCTATCGCAATATGGTCGTTGGGGACGTTCTTTTTTGACTAGTCGTTTAAGAACGTCCCCAACGACTACATAGGATGAGAGTGGATAATCTCCCGGTTTGAGTCTGCATTCAAGCTCAAAGTGGGAGATTATCCACTCTCATTTGTTGTATGTCCGAAAATCCACGCTCGTTTAAATTCTGCCTACATTTGCAGGAACAGTTCGTGGAGGTGGGTGTCTTCGTCGAGCTCGGGGTGGAAGGTGACGCCGAGCTGGTTGCCTTGGCGGGCGGCGACGATGCGACCGTCGACTTCGGCTAGGGCCTCAGTGTCGCCGTGCACTTCGACGATGCGGGGCGCGCGGATAAACGTCAGCGGCACTTCACCGTCGATGCCGGCTACCTGCCCCTTGGCTCGAAGGCTGCCGAGTTGCCTGCCGTAGGCATTGCGCTCGACGAGTACATCCATGGTTGCCAAACGCGACGTGCCCTTATCGTCATGAGCGGCAAGGTCGTGAGCCAGCAGAATCAGGCCGGCGCAGGTGCCCAGGACGGGCATACCTTCAGCGATACGGGTACGAAGCTCCTCGAGCATGCCCAACTCATCAAGCAGTTTCCCTTGAACGGTAGACTCGCCGCCGGGAAGTACCAGACGGTCAAAGTTCTGCTTCAAATCAGCCGCCTGCCTCAGCTCAATACAGCGTGCGCCCAGCTCGGACAGTCTTGCCTCGTGCTCGGCAAAAGCGCCCTGGACCGCCAGCACGGCGACCGTTTGGTCTGCATAATCGCTCATGTGCGATCCTTTCTGCTGGACTAGCGCCCGCGCTCCTCCATGATGATCTCGATTTCGTCGGCGTTGATGCCCACCATGGCCTCGCCCAGGTCCTCCGAAAGCTCGGCGATGAGCTTGGCGTCGGTGAAGTTTGCCACGGCCTTGACGATGGCGGCGGCGCGCTTGGCGGGGTCGCCGCTCTTAAAGATGCCCGAGCCAACAAAGACGCCCTCGGCGCCCAGCTGCATCATCAGCGCGGCGTCGGCGGGGGTCGCGACTCCGCCGGCGGCAAAGTTTACGACGGGGAGCTTGCTCGTGGCATGGACCTCGCGCACCAGCTCGACCGGAACCTGCAGCTGCTTGGCTGCCTCAAAGAGCTCGTCGTCGCGCAGAGCAACAACGTCGCGGATCTGCTTTTGGATCTTGCGCATGTGACGCACGGCCTGAACGACGTCGCCCGTGCCCGGCTCGCCCTTGGTACGAATCATCGTGGCGCCCTCAGCAACACGGCGCAACGCCTCGCCCAGATCGCGGGCGCCGCAGACAAACGGCACGTCAAACTGGGTCTTGTCGATGTGATAGACATCATCGGCGGGGGAGAGGACCTCGGACTCATCGATGTAATCGATCTCGATGGCCTGCAGGACCTGCGCCTCGACAATGTGACCGATGCGACACTTGGCCATAACGGGGATGGAGACGGCCTCCTGGATGCCCTTGATCATCTTGGGATCACTCATGCGCGAGACGCCGCCTGCGGCGCGGATGTCGGCCGGGATACGCTCGAGCGCCATGACGGCGCAGGCGCCCGCCTCCTCGGCGATGCGTGCTTGCTCGGGCGTGGTGACGTCCATGATGACGCCGCCCTTGAGCATCTGCGCGAGTTCGCGATTGAGTTTGACGCGATCGGCCTTGCTGGTCTGTTCTGCCATGGTTGCTCCCTTGGTTGGCATGTACATTGCTTGACGGAACATCCTATCGGGGAGCTGGGTATGGCGAAATACTCAGTTTTCGAGATAATAACAAGGTCAGACTAATGCCAGATTGAATGATTCGATAAGGTCAGGTGACAAACTCATGCTTGACTATAATTTGGAAAACCGCGGCGAAGCATCGCTCTATGAGTATATTTACAAGCAAATTCGAGATGATATCGTAGCTGGCCGTATTGCGGCGGGGGAGCATCTGCCGTCTAAGCGCGCCTTTGCGAGTCATTTGGGTATCAGTGTCATTACCATCGAGAATGCATATAGCCAGTTGCTTGCCGAGGGCTATATTTGCTCGATGCCGCGTCGTGGCTACTACGCGTGCGAGCTTCCGGATGCGCCGGTTTTGGCTTTTGCTGCGGGGGATATCGACCGAGATGCTGTCCCTGTTGGTCCCAGCGCGCATGATGCCATGGGGCAGGCAGAGCGATTCGACGCACTTTCTCCTTCCGCTTTGGAGGCGGCGCGGCTTTGGCAAAGTGCGCTACGGGCGACGCTGACGTCCGAAGACGAACGTGAAATCTTTTCGCCCGCACCGGCGCAGGGCACCGCTCGACTGCGACGTGCGATTGCGCACCATCTGCGCGGGACAAGGGGCATGAATGTCGACCCCGACAACATCGTTATCGGTGCGGGCGCCCAGCTGCTCGATACCATGTTGGTTCAGTTGCTTGGCGCGGACAAGGTGTATGCCGTCGAGGATCCAGGCTATTTGCGCTTGACGCGCATCTATCAGGCCATGGGTTGCGAAGTGCGGCATATCCCGTTGGATGCTGAGGGCGTGGACTTGAGCGCGCTGCAGAAAACCGGGACCGATGTCCTTCACCTGATGCCGTCTCATCAGTATCCGACCGGTCTTGTGACGAGCATTGCACGTCGCTATGCGTTGCTGAGCTGGGCCGCCGAGCGGCCAGGTCGGTATCTCATCGAAGACGACTTTGATTGTGAGTTTCGCCTTGCCGGCAAGCCGATTCCCGCGCTCGCGTCGATCGATGCCGCCCAGTCGGTTATCTACACCAACACGTTTTCGAAGAGCCTTTCATCGGCGTTGCGTTTGGCGTACATGGTGCTGCCCGATGAACTAATGGAGAGGTTTAAACGCAACCTTGGTTTCTACGCCTCGTCGGTAAGTTCTGTTGATCAGGTTGCCTTGGCGCGTTTGCTGGAATCGGGTGATTACGAGCGACATGTGAACCGCGTGCGCGCTCGTGCTCGTGGGGCGCGTGATGGCCTGGCGGCGCTTGTACGGAAGGCATTTCCGGCGGGGGAGGTTTCGATCGAACATGCGGATGCGGGTCTTTACTGCGTCGTGGTTGCGCAGCGTGTTACGGGCGGAACCTCTTTTACACGCGCCCTCACGCGCTCGAGCACCCCTTACATCGATATCAATGACTGTCTATGGTGCGCCGATGGCGCATATGTCCCTGCAAGCCCGACTCGAATCCTTGTCCAGTACGACGATTTGAGTCCAAATGCGCTAAATACCCTGGAATCGCAGCTAATGGATGCGCCCTCTAACCTAAGTGAGTAGACTTTTGGCGCTTTGGCGAGCAGGCCGTTTTGAAGCAATCCATCTACCTGCGATTTTGTAAAGCAGTATGGGCGGTCTGCTCGGCGGGTCCTAAATAGTCTACTCACTTGCTGTGCAAGGCTTCCGCATGAGCGAAAAATGAGTTTTCAACAGCGCTCCGTCCAGCTTTTGGCAAGCTTTTGGCCAGTTGGGGAGGGCTGTTGAAAACTAAGTAGTCCGTTCGGCGCCCTTTTCGGCGCGTTCGCGCCAATGCGTGAGCGCCCGGGTTGAAATTCGTGTTTTCCTGTGCCTATGAAGGATCTACTTTGTGACATATCGGCTTTTAAGTACTGGCGCTTGCCCCCTCAGGCCCGCGCTCTGTGTCCGCCGCTCCCGCGACCGGAAGAAGACCGGCGGCGATGCGAGCTCGCCCGTAACCCGACGGCTACGGTTGTGCTCGGCTTTCCGCTGTATACATTGGTTCGGACGAGAGGCAAGCGGACTTGCCCTGTCAGCATTAGGCAGCGGCTGTTCCTAGGCGAGTTCCCCAGGGAATCCGTGCTGGAAACGGAACATGGGTTTTTGGTTACGTCTCCTCTGCTGACGGCATTCATCATGTCGCGGCATCTGACGGATCTCCAGCTTCTTTTGGTGTTGGCGGAGATGTGCGGCTTGTTTACGGTTTGTGCCTTGCCAGCAGCACTCGAGGCAGAGCTTTCGCGTGCAATTGAGTCGGGCGCGATTCCGGCAACCTTGGGTTGGGCGCGCTGTCCGTCCGAGGACGGCTCCGCCTCAAATTTATGGAGGCGCGACGCTTTGGTTTTGGGCGAAGACCTTGACCGTTTTTGCTCAGATGTTTGTGGGATGCGTTACGGCAAGCGATTTGTCGCGGCATCTCATCTCGTTCCACTGGGTGCCGCATCGCCTTTTGAGGTTGAGACGTATTTGTTGCTTGGGTTGCCACGATCCCTGGGAGGCGAAGGTTTTTGCGGCATAGAGCTCAATGTCGAAGTGGCGCTAAGCGCAAGTGCTCGGGCGATTGTAGGCAAGTCCCGCGTATACATTGACCTACTTCTGTCTTCGCCGGACGGAGAGCGACAGGTGGCCATTGAATGCCAAGGAAAGGGCTCACACGGGCGAGTCGGGGATGGCTTGCGCGACGTCGACCGCATGACGGCGCTTCAGGCCATGGGCTACGATGTATTTCTCCTGACACACGGACAGATATCCGATGAGGATAGATTCCACGCGATTGTTAAGGCCGTGTGCAGGTTGCTCGATGTTGAATATCGCGATAAAAGCTTGGAGGAGCAAGGGGCCGAGGCATTACTTCGGTCTGAACTATTCGTTGACTGGCCAAAACTGGGAGAAATCGACAAAAAGATGCCCGTTAGACACAAAAAGGCCCGATCATGGACGGTTGCAAATCTAAGTGAGTAGACTTTTAGCGTGATGGCGACCAGATTGTTTTGCGGCAAGCTATCTACCTGCGGTTTTATAAAGCAATACGGATGGTCTGCTCGACAAGTTCCCAAAAGGCTACTCACTTAGTTTTTGACGCGAAGCCGATGCCGAAGGTGGTCCTTTTTTTGGGACGTTAACTGGTTCGCTAGACACGAAAAAGGCCCGGATCTTGCGGTCCGGGCCTTATCGAGCTAGAGATTGTCTCTCAGGCGGTTGGCTTAACCAAAGTAGCGCTTGAGCAGACCGGCGAAAGCCTTGCCGTGGCGAGCCTCGTCGCGAGCCATCTCGTGCACGGTGTCGTGGATGGCATCGAGACCAGCGGCCTTGGCGCGCTTGGCAAGATCGGTCTTGCCGGCGGTGGCGCCATTCTCGGCCTCAACGCGCATCTCGAGGTTCTTCTTGGTGGAGTCGGTTACGACCTCGCCCAGGAGCTCAGCAAACTTGGCGGCGTGCTCGGCCTCCTCGTGGGCAGCCTTCTCCCAGTACAGGCCGATCTCGGGATAGCCCTCGCGATGAGCGACGCGAGCCATGGCCAGGTACATACCGACCTCGGAGCACTCGCCCTCAAAGTTGGCGCGCAGATCGGCAACGATGTCCTCGGAGACACCCTCCATCTTGGCGACGCCCACGACGTGCTCGGCAGCCCACTCGAGCTGACCCTCTTCCTGCTTCAGGAAACGAGAACCGGGAACGCCGCACTGGGGGCACTTGAAGTCCTCGGGCAGCTGGTCGCCGTCGAACTCTTCCACATAACCGCAAACGGGGCAAACAAACTTCATGATTCGATCCTTTCGATCGATGGCGATTGTGCGCTCGTCCGGTCCCGTAAGGGCCCTCTCCGGACGTGCGTCTTGACGAGTTCTATTATCCATAAATGCAACCAAATGTGAAGCCTATTAGGAATGATTTTTAATAAAATAATTTTGGGCATGTGAAGATGTTGATTGATTAACGATTGCCAGGCCGCTCGAGACCTCCGCTGAGTACAATCGGTCGAGCAAATGTTGACCTATCAACAAATGAAGGAGTTTCCTTTATGCATCTAGCCCGTCGTGCCTGGTGCCGAACATATCAGACGGTTTTTCGCATCGCATTGCCGATCCTGCCCTATACCGAGCCGCGCATTTTGGAGCATGCCGAGGACGTGCCCGCGGTGCTTCAAAAGCGCTCGATACAGCGGGTTCTTATCGTGACGGATCCCGGTATTGCCCGTCTGGGGCTCACGGCGCCGCTCGAGACGGCGCTCGCGTCCAAGGGAATTGGCGTTACGGTCTATGCCGAAACGCGTGCGAACCCCACGGTCTCAAACGTGGAGGAAGCGGCGTCCCTGTATCGCGAGAGCGCCTGCCAGGCCATTATCGGCTTTGGCGGCGGTTCGGCCATGGACTGTGCCAAGGGCGTGGGCGCACGCATCGCACAGCCAAATAAGCCCATCAACAAGATGCGCGGCCTGTTGCGCGTCCACCGTCTCCTGCCGCTGCTCATCGCCGTCCCCACCACGGCGGGCACGGGAAGCGAGGTCACGCTTGCAGCGGTCATTACCGATGACGAGACGCACTACAAGTACCCCATTAACGACTTTGTGCTGATCCCGCGCTTTGCGGTACACGACCCCGAGTTTACACGTGGCCTGCCCGCCTCCATTACGGGGCAGACGGGTATGGATGCCCTGACGCATGCCGTCGAGGCCTTTATCGGCCGTAGCACCACGCCCTACACGCGCAAGATGGCGCGCCAGGCGGTGCAGCTCATCCACGACAATTTGCTCGAGGCCTATGAGTATGGCGACGACATACGTGCGCGTCGCAATATGCTTTCGGCGGCGTATAAGGCGGGCGTTGCGTTTACCCGCTCCTATGTGGGATACGTTCACGCCATCGCGCACAGTCTGGGCGGCCGATACGGAATTCCGCACGGTTTGGCCAACGCGATCATCCTGCCGCACATGCTTCGCGTTTATGGTGACGCCGCCGCCCCCATGCTTGCCGATCTTGCTCGCATGGCAGGCATTGCGCCGGCTAACGCGCAGGACAGTCTTGCGGCCGAGGCATTTATCGATTGGGTCGATCGCATGAACGTTGCCCTGGGTATCCCCAAATATGTGACAGGCATTCGCCGCTCCGACATTCCCGAAATGGCGGCACATGCCGACGCCGAGGCCAATCCGCTATACCCCGTTCCGCTTTTAATGGACCGCTTGGAGCTCGAGCGTATGTACGAGGTCGTCGCGGGTGGTATGTTTGAGGACGAGAACTAGGAGAGTGCCATGAACACCGAGGAAATTGCGCGCATCGTCGGCGATCAGCGCGCCTACTTTAAGACGCACGCCACGTTTGATGTCGACGCTCGCCGCCGTGCGCTCGTGCGCCTGCGTGATGCGGTTCGTGCGCACGAGGCCGATATCGTCCATGCGCTCAAGACCGATTTGGGAAAGTCGCATGACGAGGCGTATATGTGCGAGATCGGCACGTCGCTTTCCGAGATTCGCCATCAGATCGCGCATGTGGCTCGATGGAGTCGTCCGCGCCTGCGTCCGTGTGACCTCGCCAATGCCGTGAGTGTGTGCAAAACGCAAGCCGTGCCCTATGGCGTCACGCTCATCATGGCTCCATGGAACTATCCGTTTTTGTTGACGCTCGAGCCGCTCGCCGGCGCGCTCGCTGCGGGTAACACCGTGGTCATCAAGCCGAGTGCCTATGCGCCGGCTTCGAGCGCGGTGCTCAAGCAAATCTGCGAAGAGACGTTTGATCCGCGCCTGGTGACGGTTATCGAGGGCGGGCGCGCCGAGAACGAAGCGCTGCTCGATGAGTGCTGGGACAAGATCTTCTTTACCGGCAGCGTTCCGGTCGGCAAACTCGTCATGGAGCGGGCAAGTAAAAACCTGACGCCCGTGACGCTTGAGCTGGGCGGAAAGAGTCCCTGCATTGTGGATGCGACGGCAAACTTGAAGGTCGCGGCACGGCGCATCGCCTTTGGTAAATGGCTCAACGTGGGCCAGACCTGTGTAGCGCCCGACTATCTGCTGGTCGACGTGCACGTGCACGATGAGTTGTTGGGCCTCATCAAGGAGGAGGTCCGCCGCATGTTTGGCGAGCATCCGCTCGACAACGAGGATTACGGCCACATCGTCAACGCCAAGCATTTTGCGCGCGTGCGCGGGCTGATCGATCCCGACAAGGTTGTGCTGGGAGGCACGGCGCGCGAGTCGTCGCTCAAGATTGAGCCGACGATCCTAGACGGCGTGTCCCCCGATGACGCCGTGATGCAGGAAGAAATCTTCGGTCCCATCTTGCCGGTGCTGACGTTTGAGAGCTTAGACGAGGCCGAGACGTTTATTACGGATCGTCCGACACCGCTGGCCTTATATATCTTTAGCCAGGACCGCGCAGTTCAGGAGCGCTTTGTGCGCCATGTGCCCTTTGGCGGCGGCTGCGTCAACGACACGATCATGCATCTGGCTACGAGCCATATGGGCTTTGGCGGCATGGGCGCGAGCGGTATGGGGCAGTACCATGGACGCGAGAGCTTCGATACGTTTAGCCACAAGAAGAGCATCGTGAACAAGGCAACGTGGCTGGACGTGCCATTCCGCTATGCCCCGTATGCGAGCTGGAAGCACAAGTTCGTGCGCATGTTCGTGCATTAGAATCAGATGACTTAGAGATAAGCAAAATGGCCGCCCCCGCATAAGCGAAGACGGCCACTTCTCACGATGAAAACGTGTATCGGAGTTGGCAAGACCCGCTGCCACGGGTGCCATCCGTGTTCCTATCTTATCTGCAAGCGTTCCGTTGCGCAAGCGTTGCGGCAAACGATTGAAAGACGCAGACAGGATGAATTTGTGTCCGCACGGGCCCGTAGACTTCTCAACTACGTTGTGGATGCTCGCTAATCGGTAATGGAGGCGCACGTGTTTGATGACGATGACCTGTTCGATCTGACAGACGATCCGTTTGAGTGGGATATGCTACTCGATGACGATGAGTTGGAGCAGGACCGTAAGAAGCAAAAGGATAAGAACGCCCGGGGTAAAGGTTCGAATAAAAAGGACAAGCGTCGCCGAGGTCTGTTCGGCGGGCTCTTTGGGTGACTGTCTCATCGCCGCGTCTGTATACTAAACAGGTCTTATACGCGTTGCGAAATGAGGACAGAGACGATGATGTGGTTTACCGCCGACCTGCACCTGGGCGATACGAATATCTTGCACGACATGGATCGACCGTTTGATTCGGTCGAGGAGATGAACCGCAAGGTCATCGATGCCATCAATGAGTGCGTGGCTGTGGACGACCGCCTCTATATCTTGGGAGACTTTACCTATCGTTTGCCCCTGGTGGAGGCGGTGCGCCTGCGCGAGCGCATCGAATGTCAGAACGTAACGCTCATCCGCGGTAACCATGACGACGACTGGGAAGATCCAGACGCGCCGCACATTTGGGATGAGGTGCGCGATTATCTGGAGGTCGCCCCCGGTTACGCTAAGGGCCATCGCCTGGTAATGAGCCATTACCCCATGCTCAGCTGGAATGGCAAGGCGCGCGGCGCCATCATGCTGCACGGGCACATTCACAGCAGGGGAGACCGCACCAACGCGCGCAATCGCGATCGCGAGCGCCCAGTCCTTCGCTACGACGTTGGCCTCGATGCCAACAACTACAAGCCCGTTAGCCGCGACCAGATCCTGGGCTTCTTTGGACTCTAGCTGTAAGTGCAGGTAGAATGAACGCGCCGCGCGGATGGTCTGCACGGCGCGTTTTAGTAGGAGCGATGATTCCATGAGGGCTATCCAGCGCATTAACCACAACGCTGCCATCTGCGAAGATGGCGCGGGGCGTCAGCTTATCGCGCTGGGCCGCGGTATCGGCTTTGGCGATATGCCGCATGAGGTCGACCTGGATGTCATCACGCGTACCTTTTACGGCATCGATTCAAAGTACCTGGCGTTTATCGATGAGGTCGACCCCGAGGTGCTGGAGTTTTCTGCTCAGCTGGCCGATATCGCGACCGGACAGCTTTCGTACGAATTGAGTCCTAACCTTCCCATTACATTGGCAGACCATATTCAGTTTGCCATTAAGCGCGCCCGCGAACACATGGTGGTGTCGTTGCCGCTTGAGCGCGATCTGGAGCAGCTGCATCCCAT
Organism: Collinsella sp. AF16-8; assembly: GCF_003462695.1. Classification (NCBI taxonomy): domain Bacteria; kingdom Bacillati; phylum Actinomycetota; class Coriobacteriia; order Coriobacteriales; family Coriobacteriaceae; genus Collinsella; species Collinsella sp. AF16-8. The sequence continues at coordinate 64,586 of NZ_QRXX01000004.1, read as the reverse complement.
CGAATACCGCTTGGGCGAGCTGGCTGTTCGCGGCATCCAGAAGAGCTTTCATGTGCGCATGCCCCGAAGCGAGGCCGCGGGCATTGCCATGTCGATTGTCAACGCATCGGTTAAGCCGAGCGAGCGGCGCGTGCTTGCCGAGCAGCACGAGGAGCGACTGCTCGATATGACGGTCGCGATTATTCAAGAAGAGTTGGGTGTGACGGTCGATCGCTCGTCGTTCGCCTTTGCCCGCTTTGCCACTCATGTGCGCTATCTGCTCGACCGCGTGGCAAAGAAAGAGCCGATCGATACCGAGAACTCCGGTCTTTACGACGTGCTCGTGGAGCAGTATCCGGCGGCATCGCGTTGCGCTCACCGTGTCGACGATCTGATTCAAGAGACCTTTGGCGAGCCATTGGCCCAAGAGGAGCTCGTCTATCTGATCATGCATGTGAATCGCGTGGCTTCTGTCCACTCGGATAAATAGGCTCTCTGGTATTTCCTTTCCGTCATGGCGACCGTTCGCGGGTCGTTTGCTACCGTTCGTCGGTAATCTGAGCCGCAACGAACGCATCTGCCGCATATACTCGCCGTGTGTTGGGTGTTACTCACGGCGCAGCTCCGAGAGGCACTACCGATTCTGCCGAGACCATAATTGGGTCTCTGTCGGTTGTGCGCGGGGCTTTTTTCATGTCGATCCACCCGGGAATCACATGCAAATCAATCTCTTGCCAACTGGTATCGCGCGCTGCGCAGGCGCGAGCGGAATCGTGCGTCTTGGTGCCGTGAAGTCCCACGGCCTTTAGTTGGAAGAGAAGGGATTCGACATGACTGTCGATAACAAGAAGATTGCCGAGGACGTGCTCGCTGCCGTCGGCGGCGCCTCCAATGTGACGAACGCGACGCACTGCATGACCCGCTTGCGTCTGAACCTCAAAGATCAGTCCATTCCCAATGATAATGAAGTTAAGAAGATCAAGGGTGTGTTGGGCGCACAGTGGTCTGGCGGCCAGTATCAGGTCATCATTGGCCAGAACGTGCCGAAGGTCTATGACGCCGCCATTGCGCTGGGCGTCAAGGGCGAAGGCTCCATTGACGAGAACCTCGATGACGGCACCAAGGAGCCACTGACGGTCAAGACTGCGGGCAAGAAGGCCCTTAACTACCTGTCCAAGACAATGTGCATGACGATCCCCATTATCATGGGCGCCGCCATGTTCCGCACACTTGCCGTACTTTGCGGCGACGGCATGCTCGGTATCTGGTCTGCAGATTCTGACATCTACAACTTCTTCTACAACTGGATTTACAACGCCGGCTATTATTTCCTCCCTGTCTATCTGGGTTGGGCTGCCGCAAAGCAGCTCGGCTGCAGCCAGCCGCTCGGCATGATGCTCGGCGGCGTGCTCATTGCCCCCGAGTTCATGACGTTGGTCAACGCCGCTGCGGATTCTGGTGCTACGACCACGATGGTTTACGGCGTGCTCCCGGCTCAGCTGAACAACTATTCTGCGACCGTGCTCCCCATGCTGCTGTCTATGCCGGTGCTGATGGTCGTCGAGAAGTTCATGAAGAAGATCATCCCCGACATGCTCTCCACGGTGTTTGTGCCCGTGTGCACCATGGCTGTGATGACCCCCGTTTCCCTGTGCGCCCTAGCTCCGATTGGTTCCATTCTGGGCGACCTGGTCGGCAACTTTATGTTCGGCCTCGGAAACGCTGGCGGCATCGTCACGATCCTCTCCCTCGTCGCCATTGCCGCGCTTTGGGAGTTCCTGGTTATGACCGGTATGCACCAGGTTCTGATTGCCCTCGGCATTGTGCAGGTGCTCACCTCAGGGTCTGACTCCTGCGTTATGGTCGCGGGTGCTATCGCTCAGTTCGCCACGTGGGGCATGGCCTTCGGTGCCTTCCTGCGCCTTAAGGAGGTCGACGAAAAGGGCGCTATGCTTGGTTTCTCGCTCTCCGGCATTGTCGGTGGCGTGACGGAGCCCGCGCTGTATGGCTGCGGCTTTAAGTATACTCGCTGCCTGGGTGCCATGGTCGCGGGCGGCGCTATCGGCGGCCTGATCGCGGCTCTCACTAATGTGACCACGTATGTTTTGGGCGCAACTAATATCCTAGGTATTACAGGTTATGTTGCAGGCGGAACTGCTAATCTCGTATGGGGCTGCGTTGCATCGGGCACTGCATTTGTTGCCGCCGCTGCCATCGCCTACTTCTTTGGCTTTACCAAGGAGCAGCTCGACGAAGACGCTGCTGCCGCCAAAGCCTAAAGCATCCGTTCGGTAGGACAATTATCTGGGGCACTTGGCTGCGCTTCAAGTGTCCCTTTCCGTAGATGGGGGTCAATATGAAGCAATTGCTCATTCGTGCCGACGATATCGGTTATTCGTATGCCGTTAACCTGGGGATTGCCCGCAGTATCAATGAGGGCCTGGTGCGCTCGGCGGGACTTATGCCCAATATGCCCGAGGCCGAGCGTGGCTGGTCGCTCGTGGCGGATGTCGGCATTGCGGTGGGTCAGCATACCAACGTGTGCCTGGGCAAGCCGTGTGCCGACCCGGCGCTCATTCCGAGCATGCTCAACGAGAACGGCGAGTTCCATAGCAGCCGTACCTTCCGCGAGCATTTTAAGCGCGGCGAGGAGTTGATAGACTTCGACGAGGCCTGCATCGAGATCCGCGCGCAGCATGACCGCTTTGTCGAGATCGTGGGCCGCGAGCCCGATTACTTTGAGGCCCATGCCGTCATGAGCAAAAACCTTAACCGAGCGATCTCGGCGGTTGCTCAGGAGCTGGGCCTTAAGGAGCAAAAGGCGAGCTTCGACCCCGCGGCTGTGGTGCATTGCGGAGATACTGATCTGCGCATGGTGATGCGCTCGATGGAGCCGGGCTACGAGCCCAAAGAGGCAATCATGCAGACGGTTCGCGAGATGGTGGACGGCGAGACGGTCGTCTTTGTGTGCCATCCGGGCTATCTCGATCGTTTTATCCTGGAGAACAGCTCGCTCACGACCGATCGTACCAAGGAAGTCGATGCGCTGATCGACCCCGAGCTTCGCGCTTGGCTCGAGTCTCAATCCGATCTTCGCCTGATCGACTACCGCGACCTGTAAGGACCCAAGTCACCACAAAGGGGACAGTCGCCTTTGTGGTGGTTCTGGCGCCGTTGCCATTATGGCAGCGGCGCCTTTTTTGTCCGTGCGGCGCGGTAGAGTGTAGGCGGTTGAAATTTGCGTCCATCGAGGAGCTGCTATGAACGAGATCAAGTGCCCGCATTGTGGCGAAGTTTTTAAGGTCGATGCGTCCGGCTATGCGGAGATCGTCAAACAAGTGCGCAATGCCGAGTTTTCGCGCGACCTGGATGAGCGCGTGAAGGCAGTCCAGCGCGAGGGCGAGCAGGCACTGGAGCTTGAGCGCTCGCGCTCGACGGCTGCCTTGCAAAAGGCAGAGTCTCAGCGCAACGCTCAACTTGTCGAGCAGAAGAACGCTGCAGCTCAACAGCTGGCACAAGAGGTTGCCAAGCGCGATGCCGAGCTTTCCGAGCTGCGCGCCAAGCTCGAGGGCGCTGCCGCAGAGCGCGAGAGCGCAAGCCAGCGCGCGGCGGTTGAGGCCCGTGCCGACGCTCAAAAGGAGAATGCCGAGCTTCAGCGCGAGATCGACAATTTGCGTGCGCAGCTGGGACGCAAAGATGACGAAGCCAAGCTTGCCGAATCGGCGATGCGCAACGCCGCTCAAAATGATTTAGCTGCACGAGATGCCCAGATTGCCGAGCTGCAGGCCAGGCTTGCCGCGGCGGACAAGGCCCAGGAGATGGCGCTTGCCGCCGCGGCGGCTGAGTCGCAGCGCGAGCTCGATGCCACTCGCAGCGAGGCCGAGCGCGCGCTTGCTGACTACCGTGCGAAGGTACAAGAGAAGTTTTCCGCTGCAAAGGCTCAGTCCGAGCAAGAGGCCGAGGGTCTGCGTGCGCAGCTGCGCGAACAGGAGCTGACGGCCAAAATGAACCTGTCAGAGGCGGTCGCCGCGGCGGAGCGTGAGCGTGATGAGGCACGTGCCAAACTGACGAGCGAGCTGGCAGTGCGCGATTCGCGCGAGGAACAGGCCAAGGCGGCACACGAGCTCGAGCTTGCGCAGGCCAAGCGCGCGAGCGATGACCTGATTCGCTACAAGGATGAAGAGATTGAGCGCCTTAAGGACATGAAGGTCCGCCTGTCTACCAAGATGGTGGGCGAGTCGCTCGAGCAGCACTGCGAGACCGAGTTTAACCGTCTGCGCATGACGGCGTTTCCCAACGCGTACTTCGAGAAGGATAACGATGCGTCCGAGGGCACCAAGGGCGACTTTATCTTCCGCGAGTGCGACGCAAGCGGCAATGAGGTCATTTCGATTATGTTCGAGATGAAAAACGAGAACGACGAGACCGCGACCAAGCATAAAAACGAGGACTTCTTTAAGAAGCTCGATCACGATCGTCGCCAGAAAGGCTGCGAGTACGCGGTGCTCTGCACGCTGCTCGAGCCCGAGAGCGAACTCTATAACGCAGGAATCGTGGACGTGAGTTATCGCTACGAGAAGATGTACGTGATCCGCCCGCAGTTTTTCATTCCCATGATTACGCTGCTGCGCAACGCCGCCATGGGTTCGCTTCGCTATAAGCAGGAGCTGGCGGAGTACAAGCAGCAGAATATCGACGTTACGAACTTCGAAGCCAAGATGGAGAAGTTCAAGGACGGCTTCTCGCGCAACTACAACCTGGCGAGCAAGCAATTCGAGTCGGCGATCAAGGAGATTGATGCCGCCATTAAGCAGCTCGAGAAGACCAAGGACGACCTGCGTCGCAGCACCGAGAACTTGCGCCTGGCCCACAACAAGGCCGATGAGCTTACCATTCGCAAGCTCACGTGGGGCAACAAGACCATGAAGGCGGCGTTTGACGAGGCGCGCGAGGCTGCGCCGGAGACAAGCGATGCGCCAGCCGAGGCGGATTCGTATGAGGTCGAAGATGCCGAGTAAGGCATAGCGGATAGTGCAAAAGCGGGGTCGCTGGCGATGTTGCCACCGACCCCGCTTCGTTTCGTCCCATTCTGTTCGGCTAGTCCTCGAGCAGGTCCTCGATAAAGCCGACACGGTAGTTTTTGAAGATGACCTCGCCGCCGTCCTGCGTGGCGTCCAGATCGACATCGCCCATGATGCCAAAGTCGTGGTCGCCATCCTCGTCGGCAAAGATCTGGTGCACGTGCCATACGTGCGCGGTCTTCTCGTCGGACTCGTCGATGGAAAACATCGCGGCGCTGCGGGCATCTCCGTCGGTGAGGATCTCCTCGTGTTGTTCATGGTAGGCATCGAGAGCCTTTTGCCAGCGGATCTCGCTCATGCCCCAGTCGTCGTCGAGTTCGCCCAGGTCGCGCACATGCTCGCGGGCGGCAAGAGTCACGCGGCGGAAGAGCGCGTTGCGCACCAACAGCGTGCAGCCGCGACGGTCCGCAACGACCTCGTCGATGCCCTGCGGCGGCGCGGCGTCGAGGGCTGCCGGGTTGCCGGCGTTCTCCCATTCGTCCACCAGGCTCGAGTCCACCGAGCGCACCACAAAGCCCAGCCACGAGATAATGTCGCGCAGGCGCTCGTCGCGCTTCTCGATGGGCACGGTGCGGTCGAGTGAACGGTAAGCCTCTGCCAGGTAGCGCAGCAAAATACCCTCGGAGCGGGCGATGCCGAGCTTTTGAATGTAGCCCTTAAAATCGCTCGCGCTTTCCAGCATATCGCGCAGAACGCTCTTGGGAGAGAGTTGGTAGTCGTTTGCCCAGGGTACTTCCTGGCAGTACTTGTCAAAGGCGGCGTCGAGCAAGTCCTCGAGCGGCTTTTCGTACGTGACGTCCTGGATGCGCTCCAGGCGTTCCTCATACTCGATGCCGTCAGCCTTCATTTCGGCCATCGTGCGGTCGCGCGCTGCGCGCTCCTGAGCGCGCAGCACCTGCTTGGGATCCTCGAGCGTTGCCTCGACCATTGAGATTAAATCCATGGTATAGGTCTCGCTCTCGGGATCGAGCAACTCCAACGCGGCAAGCAAAAACGGCGAGAGCGGCTGGTCGAGCGCAAAGTCCTCGGGCAGGTCGACCGTCAGCGCATAGTCGATGTCCGGCGCGGCGTCAGCCGGAGCGTCGGGTGCGGGTGGCACCTCGGTGCGCACGACGACGCCGGAGTCGATGAGCGTGGCGAAGATCTCGTCGGCACGAACCTCGAGCTTAGCCTTTTCCTCGGGGGTCTGCAGACTCGTCTCGATGAGGTCGTGTACGCGGGCTCGGGCATTGCCGCCCTGCTCGACCACGCTAATCACCATGGAGTGTGTGATGCGCAGGCGCGGCTTGAGCGTTTCGGGCTGCGTCTCGATCAGGCGCTCAAAGGTCTGCTTGTTCCAGGTGACAAAGCCCTCGGGGGCCTTCTTCTTTTTAATCTTGCGGAGCTTTTTGGGGTCGTCGCCCGCCTTGGCCATAAGCTTGGCATTCTCGATCTCGTGCTCGGGTGCCTCGGCGATGACCATACCCTCGGTGTCAAAGCCCGAGCGACCGGCGCGACCAGCGATCTGATGGAACTCACGGGCGCGCAGGCGACGCATCTTGTAGCCGTCGAACTTGGTGAGCGCGGTGAGGACCACGGTGTGGATGGGCACGTTGATGCCGACGCCGAGTGTGTCGGTGCCGCAAATGACGGGCAGTAGGCCCTGCTGCGCCAGGCGCTCGACCAGTAGGCGATAGCGCGGCAGCATACCGGCGTGGTGCACGCCGACGCCGCAGCCGAGCAAGCGCTTGAGGATCTTGCCGAAGGCCGTCGAGAAGCTCGTGCCCTTGGCCGCCTCCTTGATGGCTTCACGCTGCTCCTTGCTGGCGATGCCAAAATTGGCGAGCGACTGTGCCGTCGCAAGCGCGGCATCCTGGCTAAAGTGCACGATATAGAGCGGGGCCTCGCCGCGGCGCATCGCGAGCTCGACCGTGCCCTCGAGGGAGGTCGTCACATAGTCGTAGCTCAGCGGCACAGGGCGTGGGGCATCGACGACCAAGTCGCAGGTAGCGCCGGTGTGCTCCTCAAGCGAGGCAGCGATCGCGGTGACATCGCCGAGCGTGGCGCTCATGAGCATAAACTGCGTGTGAGGCAGGGTGAGCAGCGGCACCTGCCAGGCCCAACCGCGATCGGGGTCGGCAAAGTAGTGGAACTCGTCCATGGCGACGCAGCCAACATCGGCATCTTCGCCCTCGCGCAGTGCGTCGTTGGCAAGGATCTCTGCCGTGCAGCAGATGACGGGTGCCTTGGTGTTGATATGCGTGTCGCCGGTGATCATACCGACGTTATCGCGGCCGAGCACCTGTACCAGATCGAAGAACTTTTCGCTGACCAGGGCCTTGATGGGGGCCGTGTAGTAGCAGCGCTTGCCCTGCGCCATGCCCATAAAGAGCATGCCCAGCGCGACAAGCGACTTGCCCGATCCGGTTGGTGTTCCCAAAATGACATGGTCACCGGCGGCTAGATCCATGAGGGCTTCTTCTTGGTGATCCCACAGCTCAATGCCGCGATTGCTCGTCCATTCAAAGAAGCGTTCGAAGGCTTGATCGGGCGTGAGCCATGGTTCGGGCTCGCTGCCGTCCTCGGGCTCCCACCAAGTGGGAGAGAGCGCGCCGAGCGAACCGAACTCTGCCTCGGTTCCCGTGCCGCCCGAGAATGAGCTGGCGGCCCCGGCGCCGGAGACGGTGCTGGCGGCGGTATCTGTCGTGGTCTGTGCCATGTGGTTGCTTTCTCTCGCGATTGTCCGCCATCCATTATGGCGTAGCGGCGGCACGGGGTGCTAGCGCGCGAGAAAATGCAGGAAATGGGCGTTCTGCCCAGCCGTTTAGTGTAGTCGCTAGCCAAGTGAGTAGACTATTTGCGATATTGCGAGCACATGGCTTTTGCGCAATGGTTCTACCTGCGGTTTTAGTTTTCGTTATGCGGGTTGTGCTTGGCTATTGCCAAGAAGTCTACTCACTTAGGTTTGAGAATCGTTCGCCAGCGCCTATTTGCGCTTGGTAGCCGATGCCGCGACTGCCAAAAGCTCCTAGGACTCTTGTGGCAGGCGCTTCTTGCCCTTGCGGGCGCGGTTTCTGAAGTTCTCGACGGCCTCCTCCATGCCCAGAGGTACATAGGTGAGCTCATCGAGGTTTTCGGGCAGGTAGCAGGCAAGGCTTTGCTCCTGCGCGCGGCCCGCCGCGAGCTGTTCATCGCTGGGCTGCGCGCCGGGTGTGGCGCAAATGCCATAGACGGCTGCACCCATCTCGCGTGTGCGGCATTCATATTCGGTCTCGGGGTGCTCGGGATGGTCGCGGCGGACGTCGTCACTTACCCAAAGTGTGTCGTAGCCGGCCGCGGCAAACTGCCCCAGGGCGTAGTCGCGCAATGGCTTGCTGTCGGTGCGCAGCGTGACGGTAGCACCGGCTGCAAAGAGCGGGCGGTAGAGCATCAGATGGTCGACATGGACGAGTCTTTTTTTGGCGTACTTGGCCTTGGGCTGCGGCGTGGGAAAGTTGATGGTTATGGCGTCGAGCTCGCCTGCAGCAAACAGTTGCGGCAGCGATGCGGCGCCTCGGGGCAGGACAAGTGCGTTGGTCAGTTCCTGCTCGCATATTTTCTGCGCGGCATAGGCAATGCAGATGGGCTCCTGGTCCATGCCGATAAAGAGCGTGTTTGGCTCGTGGGCCGCGCGCTCTACAAGGTACGTTCCCTTGCCACAACCAAGATCCAGGTGAAGGTGTTCGAAAGGCTTGCTGCCTGCGGGCGCACAGGCCTTGCGCCAATCTCCGACATAGGCCTCGGGGTTCGTCTCAATCGCATCGGCGTAGCGCTCCAGGCGCTCCTCGAGTACAAAGTTCTTAGGCGTGCGAACGTGGACGGCTCCCATGAGGCTCCTTGGTCATAAATGCGAAACGCATGGCTGCGCGTTTCGGCGATGCGTTGGAAGAAGGTGGGCATAGTTTGCCCGAAAGATGCGGCGCGGCTCGGCGGCGCGTCGTCGGTGCCTACAGACGCTTGAGAATCACATAACGGTTGAGCTCGCCGCTACGGCCGTCGGCGTGGAAACGCTCGAGCTCGCGTACGGGAACCTCGCCGCTCTTGTAGAACGTACGAACGCCGCGCACCAGGTCGGTGATCTGTTGATCGTCAAAGTGGTGGCAGTAGCGGTAGGCATGGCGGTCGTTTTGCCAACCAATGAGGTGGTCGCCGGCTTCAAACTGCGCGGAATCGTAACCCTCAAACGGCGGGGTGAGTTCGGCGCGGGCTTCGGCGCGAACGGCCTTGCGCGCCATGCGCTCGTCGTTCATAAACTCCCAAAAGCTGATGGCGATGATGCCGCCCGGGCGTGTCTGGCGCACCAGGGTGTCGAGCACGCGTACGCGGTACTCGCACGACGGCACGTGGTGCATAAAGCCAAAGCAGACCGAGATATCGGCGAGCGGGGCGTCGAAAAGCACGTCGGGTGTCTCGGCGGGGTTGAGCTTCATAAGGGCGTCGAGCACGTCGAGTTCCTGGAAGTGCAGGTTGGGAATGCGCAGGGCGTGGCCATGTGCATCGATGGCCAGGTCTTGGCACGAGTCGACGCCATAGAACTCGAAGGGGCAGCTGGCATCTGCCGAGGGGTTTGCGCCGTCGACGCCCTTGGCGGCAAGTGCCCCGCCGGCGGCAAAGTTCTCGAATCGCATATTGCCGCAGGCAAGGTCGAAGACGCGGACGGGATGCTCGATCGTGGCCACATCGAGCTGCTCGAGCGCGATGTCCATGGTGCGCACCCAGCCGGGCCACGGGGCCTGGCGCGTATCGGAAAAGGAGGCGGAGTGCTCGCGATAGAACGTATTGTTGAGCTGGATGAGCGATGAGGCGAAATCGCGGTTCACGGCGCGGAACTCCCTCCGTTGGCGGTGCGGAATAAACAGTACGACCATACTACCGTTAACGCCGCAACGGGGACAACCGAGCCGTGGGTCATTGCTTTGTTTGGACACATTTCCGCAGCTCATATGCACCCGCAACCGCCGGTTGTCAAAAATCTCACTAGAATAGGTGGCATGATTTTGGCGGTGGCGGATAGATTTTTAACTGTGCAAGGCGCCTTAAGAACAAAAACGGTCCGGCGGCACGGCTGGCATCGCATAGGAGGAACCATGAATGTAGAAACTGCGCAGCGGCTCGCCGACCTTCGCCGCAGCAAGGGTTTTAGCCAAGAAGGGCTGGCGCGAAAGCTGGGACTGTCGCGCCAGGCGGTCAGTAAATGGGAGCGCGCGGAGAGCTCGCCCGATACCGAGAACCTGATCTCGCTCGCCAAGCTCTATGGTGTGAGTCTGGACGAGCTGCTCAATCCGAGCGACGAGATCGAGGACGATATCGAGTTTGAGAATGAGGACCGCGCCCGCCAGCGCGAGGCCGAGGCGGCGGAGCGAGCCCGTACCCACGAGGCGGCGGCACGCGCTACCGAGGCCGCAACGCAGGCGAGTGATGCCGCGGCTAAGGCGGCGCAGGCTGCAAGCTGGAGCGCGCAGGTGGCTAACGCCGCGACGGCGCAAGCGACGAACGCCGGTGCGGTCAATCCGACTCCGGTGAAAGGTCCGTTCCAGTCGTTTCCGTATTGGGCCGTGTGCTGGCTGCTGTTCTTTTTGCTGATGTTCCTGTTTGGTGCCGGCCCCTTTGCCGCACTGATCTTCTTTACGATTCCTATCTATCACTGGGTGGCGCGTGCGCTCGATGGTGATTGGGCACGCGGGGATATTCAGGTTGGTTCGGCGTCGGTGGCGGTCAAGGCCCAGGGGAAGGATACTTCTGCGGAACCTGATGCTGACGTGGCTACCGCGGTCACCGCTGAGCCATGTGCCAAAGAGGGTGACGAATGATGAAGCTTTCGCATGAATCCAAGCTGCGCCTGGGCGTCGGCATCGGAGCGTTTGTGCTCATCATCGGGCTTGTCTTCGGCATTTCGCGGACATTGATTCCCTTCGATGGACTGTGGGACCTCGACGATATTGCATCTGGCTTGTCTGGTATGGGCGATGTGGATGACGAGGATGATCTTTTGGATGGCGGTAACTATTCTGCTCGGCCTCAGCAGCTTTCGAGCGAAACCTTTGATGCCGACGCGTTCACATCGCTCGACTTGGACGTGACGTCGGGCACGGTCAAGGTCAAACTCGTCTCCGGCGGGCCAGCGCGCGTAATTGAAAGCGGTCGCGTGGCAACGGGGACTGTTGCCTTCGATGCGGCAACCCAGAACCTGGCCGAAATCAAGGGCTCTACGCTCAAGATTCGCCAGTTCGATTGCGATGACGAGCGCGCCATTGACCGAACGGTTACCGTCGAACTGCCGCGCGAAGTTGCCGATAACATGGTGGGCATTACAGCGAATGTAGGATCGGGTGATCTGACGGTCGCGGGCATTGCGTGTCATGACCTCAACCTGACTCTGGACTCGGGAGACGTTGAGTTTACGGGCACCGTGACCGATACCCTGAATGCCGAGGTCGGTTCGGGCGATGTGACGTTCGAGCTCTACCAGGCCCCCGCGAAGTCGATGGACGTAAGCGTGGACTCGGGCGATGTGGAGATAACGGTTCCGAACTCTACGGGCTTTAAGGCGAGCCTCACCGTGGGCAGCGGCGACTTCGAGAGCGATTTCCTTCCGCTTGGCTACGATGGCGAGACCATATTGAATTCTGAATTCGACAATGGCGATAAGTCCGCCACGTATCGTTTCGAGATCGGCTCGGGCGACGTGTCGTTTGATTCGGAGTGATGACTGCGGTCTGGTTCGCAAGCATAGATGCTTAGACGCGCTGTTTGATGAAGGCGCCGAAGCCGAGATTGGCTCCGGCGCCTTTGCCTTTACAATGGGGGCATGGAACAGATTATCTTGAACATACTCGAGGCCCTGCGTCGCGGCGAGACCGTGGACGACAAAGCGCTCGTCAAACTGATACATGCCGAGGCGCGCCGTGAGGGTGCCGACAAACGCGATTTGGCCAAGCGCCGTCTGCTGCCGTTCTACCAGCGGGTAAAACGTGAGGAGCCGGCTCGTTGGGCTGGGTGGAATGTCGATGCCGAGCTGGAACGTCGACTGCTGCAGGCGCTGCGCATGAAGCCGCGCCGAACGGCCTCAGGTGTGGCGACCGTTACCGTCATCACCAAGCCGTGGCCGTGCTCGGGCGATTGCCTGTTTTGTCCCAATGATCTGCGCATGCCCAAGAGCTATCTGCACGCCGAGCCGGCATGCGCCCGTGCGGAGCAAAATTGCTTCGACCCGTATCTGCAGGTGAGCGCTCGTCTGACCGCGCTTTCGCAGATGGGGCATGCGACCGACAAGATAGAGCTCATCGTGCTCGGTGGTACCTGGAGCGACTATCCGCAAGGGTATCAGACGTGGTTTATGTCGGAACTTTTCCGTGCGCTCAATGACGATGCCGTCGCCGGCGTGGCGGCCAACCCCATGTTGGCGCGTCCGGGCATCAGCCGTGCCGAGGCGGGGCGTCTGCTCGATGACGCTCCCGCCGATGCCCTGCCGCCGGTGGTAGCAGAGCGTCGCGAGCGCTATCGGGCCGCCGGCATTGCGACAGACGAGGTCGAGCTTGCTGCCGGCGTTGCCGACGAGCAGGGACGTGTGGATGCTGCCGTGGGCGGCTATAACCGTGCGGTGCGTCGTCTGTACGGCCCCGGTACGCCGTGGGGCGAGGTCACCGAGTGGCAGACGGCAACGATGGAGGAGCTCGAGCGTCAGCAGCGCATTAACGAGACGGCGAAGCATCGCGTGGTGGGGCTCGTTATCGAGACGCGCCCCGATGCCGTAACGCCGCAGGCCCTCACGCTCATCCGCCGCCTGGGTTGCACCAAGATACAGATGGGCATCCAAAGCCTTGACCAGCACCTGCTCGATATCAACGAGCGCCGCATTTCGGTGGCGCAGATCGAGCGGGCGTTTTCGCTCGCGCGCCTGTTTGGCTTTAAGATCCACGCGCACTTTATGCTCAACTTGTTGGGTGCTACGCCTGAGGGGGACAAGCGTGACTACGAGCGCTTTATGACCGAGGGCGCCTTTATGCCCGACGAGGTCAAGGTCTACCCGTGCGCGCTCATCGAGGGCTCGCATCTGGTGGGCTGTTACGAGCGTGGCGAGTGGCGCCCCTATACCGAGGAAGAACTGCTCGACGTGTTGGCCGATGACATCGTGGTGACGCCGGCGTTCTGCCGCATCAGCCGCATGATTCGCGACTTTAGTTCCGATGACATCATGGTGGGCAACAAGAAGCCCAACCTGCGTCAGCTCGTCGAGAACCGCCTGGCTGCTCGGGGTGACGGTGCGACGGTGCGTGAGATCCGCTATCGCGAGATTAGCACGGCGGGCGCCGACCTAGGCGAGTTGACCCTTGACGAGGGCGTGGCGTACGAGACGCCGGTGACGCACGAGCGCTTTTTGCAGTGGGTGACGCCGCAGGGCAAAATCGCGGGTTTTTTGCGCCTGTCGCTGCCCGATCGCGCGTTTGTTGCCGCGCATGCGGACGAGTTGCCGACGGCGCCGGACGAGGCGATGATTCGCGAGGTGCACGTGTACGGCATGGCGGCGCGCATGGGAGATCAAGGCCAGGCGGCTCAGCATCATGGACTGGGGCGGTCGCTGGTGGAGCGTGCGTGCCAGATGGCGCGGGACGCGGGCTATGCGCGCATCAACGTGATCAGCGCGATCGGCACGCGTGAGTACTATCGTCATTTGGGTTTTTACGACCATGGCCTTTATCTGCAAAAGGAGCTCTAGATGAACAAGCCGAATGTTTCTGCCGGCGTCGTTGCCGGCGTTGCTCTGGGAGCCGCGGCGCTTGGTGCGGCCGCTGTCGCTGTTCGTGCTGCCTGTCTGCAGGTCGCGAGGACCCGCAATGGGCTGGCACGTGTGAAGCGCGTGCACGATGAGGGCGGCGACGAAGTTCGCGTATTGGTGCAAGGCGGCGTCTACCAAAGCGCGAGCTATGTTGGCGATTGTTGGGCGGAGCCAGTCTTTGCGTACTATCGTGCATTTGACGATGTGTTTGAGGCCGAGGACGCAATGCGTGATGCTTACGGGCATGGTATCGACCGTATGCTCATGCTGGGCGGCGGCGGGTTTGCCTATCCCAAGTTTGCGCTGATGTCGCACGAGGGCCTGCGCATGGACGTCATCGAGTATGACGGAGAGATAACGCGCTTGGCGCGCCGTTGGTTCTATCTGGATGAACTGGAGCACGCGGTGGGCGATCGCCTGCGGGTGATTACCGCTGAGGCTCGCTCGTATCTGGGTGTGACGAGCGTGGGCCATCGTCGCTACGACGTGGTCGTGAGCGATTGCTTTGGCGGTGCCGAGCCCGTGCGCGAGCTGGCGACCGTTGAGGCGCTGCGCCTGGTGCGGGGCAGCCTGAACCCCGGGGGTATCTACGTGGCCAATATCGTGAGCGCAAACGAGGGGAGCGATGTGACGTTCCTTCGCGACTGCGCTGCCGCGGCACTCGAGGTATTCGTCCACGCCTGGGTGGTCCCATGTGGCGATGCGAAGTTCAGCGGCGAGGAAAACTACCTGCTCATCGCCAGCGACGGCGACTACGCCTTTGCCGAAGCCGTGCCCTTCGACACCGACTTCCTCGGCACCGTCCTTCACGACAAGTAAGTCTCCCCGTCCCAAAAAAGACTGGTCTTAGGCGTGGTCGCGCCAGCCGAGAACGCGCTGCTTCATACCCTCGATGTCGAGCACGCCTTCGGCAAAGCCCTTGCGCACGAGCTCTTCGGGAACAAACTCGTCGTAGCGGTCAAAGTAAGGCACCTCGCCAGGATAGACGAGCTCGATGGGATCGAAGTCCTTCTCGGCCTCGGCGGCGAGCACCTCAAAGAACGTCTCCTCATCGGCCTTCATCTTAAACTGCATAAAGTACGGGCGTGACGGATCGAGCCCGCGAAGGCCCAGCTCCGCGGCACATTTAATCTTGAGCATGCGCTCGAGCGCCAAAAAGGCGTAGCTGCCCAGCCAGGGGAAGAGCACCCAGGTATCGCCGCCCAGGTTAATGAGCGGCTTGGTTCCCGCCCCCGAAATCTCGGCCGTATGACGAGCCTGCGCCAAGCGGGCCCGTGCGTTACCCATAAGGTACGGATATGTCGCGTGCTCGTTGAGCGCCTTGCGCATGCGCTCGAGCACATGCGTGTTAATGTCGCCGGGGCAGTCGCCAAAGTAGGCCGGCACCCGGCCCTTGACCTGCGTGGCAAAGACAGTGTGGCGCTTCCAGTCCACTTCCTCGACAATCCAGCAGTGTCCGGCGATGGCGATGCGCTCACCGGGCGGGGGCGGATTAACGATCGTGCCCAGCTCAGCCGATTCGCTCCGGACGGTAAACTCCTCGTTTTCCTGGAACACGGCGTAGAACTTAAAGTTGTTGATGATGCGCTCGCCCGCGAGACCCACGATGAGCCCGCCGCCTTCGGTGACCTGGATATGGTCGATCTTAATGAGGTGACGCAGCAGCACGCGATAGTCATCGGCCGAGATGCGATGGAAATAGCTCAGTGTGAGCACGCGCTGGGCAAGTTCGGCCGGCGTGAGCTCTCCGGTGCTGGCGAGGGTCGACATGGTCTGGTGATAGAGCAGACTGTAGGGGAGTCGATCGAGCTCGGGCGGTTCGACCCACTTTTCCTCGCGATAGAGTTGTACAAGCGCGATGCCTTGCAGGAGCTTCCACGGAATGGTCTCGGGCATCATCGTGCGCGGCTCGGGTTCTTCCTCGCGCATGACAAACCACATCTCGGGCGGAAGGTCGCGACGGCCTGTGCGCCCCATGCGCTGCAAAAAGGAGCTGACGGTAAACGGCGCGTCAATCTGGAAGGCGCGCTCCAGGCGGCCGATATCGATACCGAGCTCCAGCGTGGAGGTGGTGACGGTTGTCTGCGCCTGCTCCTCGTCGCGCATGAGCTCCTCGGCCGTCTCGCGCAGCGATGCCGAAAGGTTGCCGTGGTGGATGAGAAAGCGGTCGGGCTCGTGTCGACTTTCGCAGTAGCTGCGCAGCATGGAGCACACGGCCTCTGCCTCCTCGCGCGAGTTGGCAAAGACCAGGCACTTGCGCCCGCGCGTATGCTCAAAGATATAGCCCATACCGGGGTCGGCGTTGTCGGGTGCCGTGTCGGTGGGGTTGAGAAGCGCCTGCTCGGCCGCTCGTGGGATGTCGACTTCGCCCTCGGGGGCCGAGGAAGTGCGACGGTCTTTGGGAGCGGCCTTGCCCCGCGCCTGCTCGCGACGTTGACGGCGTTCTTCCTGTGCAAGCTGTCCGCTGTGGCACATGTCTTGTCCGGATGCGGGCAGCGCCGCGGGCGCCGCCGTCTCAATACGCTCGCAAGTAAGCACCTCGGCTTCTTGTGGACCCGTGCCTACGAATCCCCGCTGCTGTGCCTGGGGACCCGAGTTGTAGAAGTGCTCCATGGAGATGCGCCACATGCGGCGCGGTTCCTCAAAGCGGGGGATAACGCAGTCGCGCCCCGTTCCCTGTGAGAGAAAAGCGCCCGTGCGCTCGGGGTCGCCGATGGTGGCCGAAAGGCCAATGCGGCGAGGCTGCACGCCGGCCATGCGCGAGAGTCGCTCGATAAGGCAGAGTGTTTGCCCGCCACGGTCGCCGCGCATGAGCGAGTGGACCTCATCGATGACCACGTAGCGCAGGTCGCAAAACATGCGCGGGATCGCCATGTGCTTATGGATTAAGAGCGCCTCGAGTGACTCGGGCGTAATCTGCAAGATGCCGCTTGGTTTTTTGATGAGCTTGGCCTTGTGCGACTGCGAGACATCGCCATGCCAGTGCCAGACAGGGATATCGGCCTCTTCGCAGAGGTCGTTGAGACGGACGAACTGATCGTTGATGAGCGCTTTGAGGGGGCCGATGTAGAGGGCGCCCACGCTCGCGGGCGGGTTCTCCCAAAACTCGGTCAGGATGGGAAAGAAGGCCGCCTCAGTTTTGCCAGATGCCGTGGATGCCGTCAGGAGCACATTGTCTTGCGTGTTGAAGATGGCGCCTGCCGCCGCAACCTGGATAGAGCGCAGACTCTCCCAATCGTGGGAGTAGATGAAGTCTTGGATAAACGGGGCGTAGCGGTCAAAGGCGTTCACGGGGCCTCCTTTCAACATCGAATCTCTCAACGCGGCTGGCAACGGCTTGCTGCATTACTGCTTCAACGTTTGCTCAGATAAAACCTGCCAAAATAAACCTGTCCCTTTTTGGTAGGTTAGATGGTGAACTCGGCGAAGTTGCGGTCGCCGCCTGCGGTGCCGGTGTCGCCTGTTGCGGCCGCCGGCGCCAGCGCGTCGCCGCCGACGCTTTGCAGCAGCTCGGCCACATTTGCATCGGGGTTCTGACACAGGATATCGAGCAGCTCGATAAAGTCACGGATAACCTCACGCGGCGTCAAGTGCGTATCGGCTCCCACGCGGCCGAACTCAATCTTGAGAAAGTCCACCAAGTCGTTTTCGGCAAGCGTGGGCGTCCAGCCAAAGTAGCCGGCATGGATCTGCATGAGTTTTTCGATGAGCACCAGTAGCTCCTCGTAGGTGAGTGGCTGCAGGCGGATGATGGGCGCGAGCATGTCCTTAAGGTCTTCGCGCGCAAAGCGGCCCTGAGCGAGTCGGCTGCGCAGGGCCTCGTAGGAGAACACGCCGCGGCGGCGGTCTTCGATGGAGGTTGGCGTGCCGCCCATGATCATGCCCAGGTACTGCGCCTTGCCCTGGAGCGTGTCGTTGTACATAGTCAGGATCTTCTCGTAGTTGTATTGGCGCGTGATGGCGTTGGGAATCTTATACAGATTCACGAGCTCGTCGATGAGCACCAGCATGCCTTTGTAGCCACTGCAAACCAAAAAGCGCGCAATGAGCTTAACGTAGTCGTACCAGTCGTCATCGCTGATGATGGTCGAGGAGCCCAGCTCGGCGCGTGCCTCGCTCTTGGTGCGGTATTCGCCGCGAATCCATTTGGTCACGCGGCTTATGGTCTCTTCGTCGCCCCCGGATGCGGCCATGCGATAGCGGCGGAGCATGCGGGTGAAGTCGAAGCCGTGGACCATCTCCTCGAGCGGGGCCAGTTGGGCATTGACGACCGACTCGTCGACGTCGGCACACGAGGCGACCCAGCGATCCAGAATAAGGTTGAGCGCACCGCCCTCGGGGCGCGTTTTGGTCGATATATTGCGGATGAGCTCGCGGTAGGTGGCAAGGCCCTGTCCCTGACCGCCCTGCAGGCGGCGCTCGGGCGACAGGTCGGCATCAGCGACGACGAATCCCTCGCCCATGGCGTGCGTGCGGATAGTCTGGAGCAAAAAGCTCTTGCCGGCGCCGTAACGACCGACCAGAAAGCGGAAGCTCGCGCCACCGTCGGCGATGAGACTCAGATCGGTGAGCAGGGCGCGGATCTCGACCTCGCGCCCTACGGTGATGTAAGGAAGGCCGATGCGCGGGACCACACCGCCCTTGAGCGAGTTGAGAATGACGGCAGCGACGCGCTTGGGCACGCGAGGTGCTGCGGATGCGGTATCACTCATGGTCTAGGTATCCTCTCACGTCTGCTTCGTAGTCCTCGATAATCTGCGGCCCTGCCGCGCTAAATTCAATTACGGTGTCGCCCACCAGGTCAAAGAACGCCTCGTTGATGGTATCGACGAGCATGTCCTCGCTCTGCTCCGATTGCACTACCGCCGATTCCGCCTGTACTGCGTTGTGCTCGAGCAGCGCGCGGAGATAGGCGTCTGCGGCGGGCGCGAGTTCGTTCGTGGCGTCAGCGGGCGCAGCAGCTGCGAACGCGGGCGTCGGTGCGAGAAGCGGTGCTACGACACCAAACTGTTCGGTGGATATGGTCGGCTCGTCGGACTCGTCCTGCCCTGCGGCCGCCGCGACCGCCTCGACCGTCGCGGCGGCCGCAGGCTCGGCTTCCGGTTGCCCTGAGTCCGCT
This sequence comes from Collinsella sp. AF16-8, assembly GCF_003462695.1. Lineage (NCBI taxonomy): Bacteria > Bacillati > Actinomycetota > Coriobacteriia > Coriobacteriales > Coriobacteriaceae > Collinsella > Collinsella sp. AF16-8. The sequence continues at coordinate 45,613 of NZ_QRXX01000004.1, read as the reverse complement.
GCCTCGGCTTCTGCGGACGCGCCGTCCTCGCGTTCCTCGTCGATCAAAAGCGCTTCGCGCGTTTGTGCGGCAGCGCTCCGAATGTGCCCCAGCTGGCTCAAATCGATATCGATCTTGACGGGCTGGTGTGCGGCGTCCCACGAAAGCCATGCCACAATCTCGTCATCGATAATCTTGGCCAGATATTTGGGGACCTTTTCTTCCTTAAGGGGATGGGCGGGGTCCAGCGCCAGGCGCAGGCGTTGGTCACAGGCGCGCATCATTTCACCGAGCTTGCTGCTCTTTTGCCTGCTACCGTGAATCCGCATGCATTCCCAAAAACCGTTTTGGCAACGGTAGATACGGATGGGGTCCAGACGGTATTCGCAGTCCTCGTGGCGCTCGGGCGCAAAGAATACGGCCGAGGCAAACATGGTGTAGGGCATGGCCGTCTCCTCCCCAAATAAACTTGCCACGATGCCGGTCTTTCGGTGCGTGTCATAGTAGCGCGCCATGCGGACATACACGGCGCACGCCACGTGGCGCAGATCGCGGTGGTGGCTGCGGTCGAGCCGCGAGTTACTTAGGTTGTACGTGGAGAGGGCGTTGATGGCGGCCATGAGTCGCTCCTCGCGCACCTCATCGGGCGGAAGGGGGAGCGTGGGCTCGGAGGTTTTGCGACGCTTAGGGGTCTGGCCGGACGGTGCCGGTGCCGGTACAAGGTCTCGCGCCGCGCGTCGCAGCTCGATAAGGGCGTTATCGAACATGACGGTTTTAGAGTCACGAAGCAGCTTGGGGTCGAGCCCGTGGAACACGGCGTAATCTTGCAGCCACACGCGCGCAAACCGGTCGATGCCGGGCTCGAAGGCGCGATAGACATCCCAAAAAGCCCTGATCTTGTTAAAACCATCGAGTGGATTATCTACGCCAATGCCGCAAATCAGCTCATAGAGATACAGAAAGGCAAAGGACGTAGACGTTTCCTCGACGGTTCCGCGGCGCACTTGGGCACGCCAGGTAAAGTAGCCGCGCAGCTGCCGGTCGCTCATGGCGTTGTAGGTGGGAAAGTACGACTTAAAGGTGCCGTTGTAGGGACAGTCGTCCTCAAAGTCGGCCATCAGCAGGCCCTGGCGGTAAAAAAGCTCGGCTTCCGAAAGCCAGCGGCCCGCACCGCCCTTGGGGTCATCCTGCCAGCGCGATATCTCGCGCATTTTACGGTACTGGTCGGGGAGGAAATTCTGCATCTGTCGGCCGGTTTTGAGAATCGGCTCGTCTGCGTAGGTTTCGTTTGAGAAGCGGGCGGACTGATGGGTCCGGGCCTCGGCCATGATGCGCTCGATGAGCATCTTGATGTCCTGGTCGGCCACCGCTCCTCCTCTCGAACACAGCTACGGTGACCTCATATCATAGCACAGCATCAAACAGATGTTCGAGATACCGCTGCGTTGATAGATTTAGAACAGGAGGGCGTAGATGACGGCGATGACGACGGAGGGAAGCATATTGGCCGTGCGGAAGGTCTGAGGACGGATGAGGTTGACGCCGACGCAGAAGATGAGCATGGAGCCTACGAGCGAAAGGCTGTTGAGGGCCGCTGCGGTCATGATGGGGGAGAGCGCGCCGGCAAACAACGTAATCGTCCCCTGGAACACGGCGACGGGCAGGGCGGAGAAGATGCAGCCGCGGCCAAGCGAGGCCGTCATGGTGCAGACGATGATGCAGTCCAGTGCGCCCTTGAGGGCAAGCGTTGACCAGTCGCCGAGCAGGCCGTCCTGGATCGATCCCACAATGGCCATGGCGCCGATGCACACGGTGAGTGAAGTCGAGACAAAAGCGTTGGTGAACTCGTTATCGCCCTCACTGCCAGTCTTGCGCTTGAGCCATTCGCCAAGGTTCTCGATGGAGGTCTCCAAGTTGATGGCCTCGCCGATGAGCGAACCGAGCGCAAATGAGACGATGAGCATGGTGGTACCGGTGGTCGCTAGCGCCTTTCCATCGATGATGAGCATCTTTTGCATGGTGCCGCCCAGGCCGATAAACAGGACGCACAGCCCCGATGCTTTCATGAGCGTGTCTTGGATGCGCGGTGTAATGAAGCGGCCGCCCGCTAATCCCAAAAGACCGCCCGCAACTAAAAGCGCAACGTTGATGATTGTTCCCAAGCCCGGCATGAGCCCTCCTGTATTGATGCCAACGTGGCAATCGTAGCAGAACGAAATGCGAGGCACATCGCGACTCATCTAATACGTTATATAAGTGGTATTAGGAATGATGCGCAGCATTTAAGCCTCAGGTGGTTGTCGGGACATAGGGATAGTAGTCAAAGCGCAGTGTCATAAGCCGCTGTGGGGATTCAATAGCCGCGGCGATGATATTGGCATCGCGGGCACGATCAAACCCTTCGAGTTCGATCTGATACGAGACGTCTTGCATAATGTCCAGACGTCGCCAGGCTAGAAGTGTGTCGCCATCGAATTCCAAGGTCTTGCCTCCGTCTGGGGCAACGGCGTATAAACGCAGTTTAGCGGTGGTTGCAGGGTCGACAACCGTGACCTTTTTAATTTCGTTTCGAGTATTCTTGGCGCCCAACAAGGTGAGCAGTGTTGGGGCCACGACCTCGCCTGATGGCAAAAAGACGACTTCGATGGATTCGGGAAATGCGATGATGGCCGACTTGCGGACGGGCTGATTGGCGGCGGCAACTTCGATGTTTGCAGCATCGATGACCTCTGTGTGGTCGAGGGCGGCAAGCACGCAGCAGTTACCTTCATCGATCTCCTGAGGATCAGCAAGTCCCAGACTGTCCGCGAGCTCGGGATCGTTTGGACCGGTAGCGGGCTCATTCGGTGCTTCGAAAGAAGCTGGGACGCTGTTTGTCGGCGACGGCGTGTCGCCCGCACCTGCTTCTTTGTCCGTGCTCTCTTCTTGTATGGTTGCGTTGATGGGTTCGTCGTTTGAGGGGAGCGTCTTGGCGTCAAGCGCGGAGGGGACAATCCCGATGGCTCCGGATCCGTTCCACTCCATTTCGAGAAGCGCCGGGTCGGCAAGAATGCGTTGCCTGCTTTGCGCGTGGGCATCGATTTCAATAGGGCCTGCCTCTATCCCTCGTGTAAGGCTGAGTGATCCGGCTGACTTCTCGAAATGAGCGTCTGTGTCTTTGGTGCTGACGGCGTAGAACAGCAGGGATGCTTCTCCCGCCGCGATGGCATCGGTGCCCGCCTTGGTCAGCCGCAGCGATGCCGTGAATGAGAGGGTGGGCTGCACATCGTCTGCATTCGCGGCGGCGCAGCCCAGACATATACCGCCTCCTTTCTCGAAAAACGCACCGTCGAAGGCGACCTTCGCTCCGTTCGCCGAGTCATCGACCGAAGCGATATCGATGCGCAACCCCAAATCGCACGGATCGCCATCTGCATCGAGCACAATCGAGCGCCATGTGCAGACGGCGCACCCCGCCTGGGAGCCGTTTGCCTTGTTCGAACGATTGATATCCACGACTATCGAGCCGTCCGTATTACGACGAAGGCATCCCGAGGTTGAGATTGCGGCCTGTGCGAACGAAAAACGCTTGCACGCAATGGCGCTCGACGGATTTGGTGCGGAGCTTAGGGCTGCTGGTAAGGAGTCTGCCATGACGGGAGTCGCCCAAGCGGCGACAGGCGTTCCGGTTGCGAGCGCGCCGCAGAGTGCGACGACGGGCAAAAGGTTCTTCGATGCCATGGGGTCTCCTTAGCTAATTTAGTGCGGCCTGTCCGTGTTTCGTTTCTGGCTGCGTTTGATGTGCAGACCGAGGCCGGCGGTTCCCGCACCTGCTGCCGTGGCGCCTGCTGCCAAGAGCCATCGTCTGTCGTCTGTCTGTGCCAACGGTTCCTTGCAGTTGCCGCGGTCGAGCTCCGAGAGGTCGACCGTCACTTGCGTGGCGGCCTGCGCCTGTTCTTGCTGGGCAAAGGCCATGGCTGGCCCAAACGCTAGGATACTGACGGCGGCCAGGGCGACGGCCTTATGCCGTGTGCGCACCGGGCTCGACCGTCCAGGTGATCGTTGCAACCTGATCGCCTTCGCCGGTTACGCGGAAGATGTCGCGCGTGACGCGGGCGACGTTTCCGCTTGTCTTGAGCTTAATTTTGTCCGTGCCGCCGGCAATGCCCTGGTAGCCCATGTCGAAGGCTGCATTCTTGGAAAGATCGAGGCCCGTCTCCTGCATTGCGGCGCTGGCGTTCTGGAGTGCGCCGTCGGGGCCGACCTTAAAGTCGATGGAATTCTGCGCGGTTCCGGCCTTGGCGTCGGCGGCAATGGTCCAGGTGTTCATGGCGTCGATCTTCATGTTGGTGACATGGATGCCGTAGGCCGAATGATTGTCGATGGTGGTCGCGTCTTCTGAGGGGCCCTGAAGCGTGCCGTCGGCCTTGGCGACGAAGGGAATAACCGTCGGAACTTTGAACTCTACGTTGTCGATCTCGGTCCTGACCATTACTTTCGTGGTTCCAACGCGCTCGGCTGCCAGAGCTGGCGTCGGGGCGGCGCCCATTGCGAGCGCGAGCGCGAGCCCTGCGCCCACGACGAGCGCTCTGGCTCCGTTCATGTTCCTGGTGATGTCCATGGTCGTTCCTTTCTATTCGCCGCGGGCCGTCCCCGCGATGATTGGACGAATGCTGGTGAATTGCGTGCGGTGTCGCGTCGGCCGAAAAAGCTAGTTCTCGGCTTGCTCAACCCGTACCTTGACACGTGTCGGATTGCCGTGGCTGTCGAGGGTCTTGGCATCGAGTGCCTGGATCTCGATGTATGCCTCTCCTTCTTTGATGTCGCCGGCGGGGCACGTCTCGATTGTCTTGCCGGTCTCGACCACACCGGATTCGTACATGGTCTCGTCGTTTTGGATGACGCGGAATCGCTGGGGAAATTTATTGTCTTGGACGTTTTGCACGTTGACGCGCAGCTTGCCGTCCTCCTGTAGCTGAGCGACCGGCGCGACCGAAATCGTCATCATGTTGTCGCGGACGATGGCATCGAGCTCATCTTGGATTTCTTGTCGCGATTTACCCTCTGCCGTCGTGACTGAGGCGCCCGCTTCGGGCACGGGCTGCGACTGCCAGGCGTATAGCCCTACGGCGATGAGGGCGCAGGCGATAGCCAGGCAGACAACGACGAGTTTCTTGCGACGCCCCAGTCCTGCGAGGCGGGGCGGCTTCTTCGCACTCATGCGGCGTCCTTGGTGGTGTAGACACGTGCGAACGTGGACGGGTCCGCTCCAAAGAGCATGTGAAGCATCAGGCGGCGCGAGTAGATGAGCTCGTCAAAGTCGTGAGGGAGCTCGATGTCGTGGATACGCGCGATGTGGTGGGCGAGCGCCGAGAACGACTCGGGGTCGCAGATAACATCGGTGGTGACGTGGTAGACCGCCGTTTCGGGGAACGCCTCTTCGTCGAAAGGCAGGAGATAGGGATCGTCGTCGACCTCGATGGCGACGCCGTACTGGGGCCAGTAATATGCCATGGGAACCTCCCTGCTTCTGGGGCCAAAACTTCTATCGGTTTTGGCTGTCGACGCCGACCGTATCAGCCGCTACTTGACCAATTTCTGACCAAATGCTTGACGGATTGACATCTCCGCAGGTAAAAGGTGGAAAAAATTACTTCAACTTTTTTCGAGCGACAATCGAGCGGTCGGCGACGGCGGGGCGATATGTGTCAAAAGCATCGTCTGCCGAGGAAGCCTTGCCGTTCGCCGAATTGCACAAACGTAAAAATCGCCAATTATGGAGACGGTCTCGAACACGTCGACGAAACGATGCGGTAACATCTCCCTGCAAACACTGTAGTTAGCTAAAGGGGGAGTTCGCGTGTCTGCAACCATTAAACCCTTCACCGACGAGTTCGAAGAGTATGGCCGCGATGAATCTCGCGCATCGGGCGAAGCATCGAGCATCTCGTTTCCGACAACGGAAGACGAGGTCCGTGCCATTTTGGAAACGCTCCATGCCGAGCGTGTCCCGGTAACGGTTCAGGGCGCCCGAACCGGCCTTGCCGCCGGTGCCGTGCCCCACGGTGGGCATATCCTCAATACTTCCCGTATGAATCGCTACTTGGGCCTTCGCCGCGATGAACAAGACCAATTTCTGCTGCGCGTGGAGCCGGGCGTTGTGCTCTCGGAGCTGCGTAAGCAGCTGAGCAAGAAGGTACTGCCGACCGCTGGTTGGGACCAGGCATCGCTTGAGGCCTACGAGGAGTTCCAAGAGTCCCCCGAGCAGTTCTTTCCCACCGATCCCACCGAGGCATCTGCCTGTCTGGGTGGCATGGCGGCATGCAACGCCTCCGGCGCCCGCAGCTACGCTTACGGCCCCATGCGCCCGCATATCACGGGACTCCACGTCGCGCTGGCTGATGGCGATTTGCTTGAGCTTCAGCGCGGCGAGGCTTTTGCCCAGGGCCGCCACCTGTCGCTCGTGACGGCAGAGGGTCATACATTCGAGCTTGATCTTCCTGACTACACCATGCCCAAGACCAAAAATGCCTCGGGGTATTTTGTTGCGGACGATATGGACGCCATCGATCTTTTTATCGGTGCGTGCGGCACGCTCGGCGTCATTACCGAGCTCGAGATCGCCCTGCAGGCGGCACCTTCGGTCGTATGGGGTGTGAGTTGCTTTTTCGATAGCGAAGACAAGGCCGTGTCCTTTACCGATTCCGTGCGTCCCGTGCTGTCCCATGCCGCCGCTATTGAGTATTTCGATGCTGGCGCCCTGGATATCCTGCGTCGCCAGCGCGAGCAGTCGACAGCGTTTGCCTCGCTGCCGGCGCTCGACGACGAGGCAAAGGTCTGTGTCTACGTGGAGCTCGACTGCGATGACGAGGCGCAGGCGACCGAGGAGCTGTACCACCTTGGATGGGTGCTGGAGTTTGCGGGCGGCCGCGACGATGCGACATGGGTCGCCCGCACCGAAGTCGATCGCGAGTGCCAGCGGTTCTTCCGCCACGCGGTGCCCGAGAGCGTCAACATGCTCATTGACGAGCGTCGCCGCACCGACCCCACCATTACCAAGCTGGGATCGGATATGTCGGTGCCCAATGCACGCCTTGCCGATGTCATGGCCCTCTATCGCCGCACGCTGGCCGAAAGCGGGCTTGAGTCTGCTGCCTGGGGACACATCGGGAACAACCATCTGCATGTGAACATCCTGCCGCGCGATGCGCAAGACTACCGTCGTGGTGGAGAGCTCTTTGCCCAGTGGGCTTCCGAGGTCACGGCCATGGGCGGTGCCGTTTCTGCCGAACACGGCGTCGGCAAGATCAAGGCGGGCTTCTTGGAGACGATGTACGGCCACGAGGCCATGGTCGAGTCGGCGCGCCTCAAACTCCAGCTCGATCCTGCCGGCCAGTTGGGTCGCGGCAACCTGTTTACGGAGAAGCTCTTGGATGAACTCGTCCAGAAAGGGGGCGCGTGAAGATGAGTGATTTCCATATGGTGGTGTGCGTCAAGGCGGTGCCCGGAAGCACCGAGGTCAAGATGGACCCCAAGACCAATACTATCGTGCGTGATGGCAAGCAGGCGGTCATTAATCCCTTCGATGCAAGTGCCCTCGAATGTGCGCTAGCGCTGAAGGACGACTTTATCGGCTTTGGCATGGACGTGCGTGTGACGGTGGTGTCGATGGGCATCCCCGCGACCGAATCGCTGCTGCGCGACTGCATCGCCCGCGGTGCCGACGACGCGCTGCTGCTGACCGATCGCGCCTTTGCGGGCGCCGATACCCTAGCCACCACCTATGCCCTCAAATGCGGCATCGAGGCACTCGATGAGGACTTTGACCTGCTCATCTGCGGCAAGATGGCGGTGGACGGCGATACGGCCCAGATCGGCCCCGAGCTGGCCGGCGCCTTTGGGGTCCCCTGCGTGACCGACGTGAGCTGTGTGCAGAGCGCGGGATTTACGACGTGTGGCTCGCTGGCGCTCGTTCACGGCTGCGATGCCGGCGAGGAGACGGTGTACCTGGAGATGCCGTGTGCGATGACGACTGCCAAGGAGATTGGCCAGCTGCGCATGCCGAGTATTGCCGGTATTCGCGCGGCCGAGGATGCAGACGTGCGCGTGGCCAGCGCTGCCGACGTAAACGCCGACCCCTCGCGTTGCGGCCTTGCCGGATCACCGACGCAGGTCGTGCGCTCGTTTGTGCCCGACCGTGACCAAACGTGCGAGGCCGTCGAGGGAACGGCGTCCGAGCAGGCGGTAAAACTTGCCAAGATTATCGAGGGGATGGCATAGATGAGCGGGCTGATTATCGATAGCGAAGCCTGTATCGGCTGCGGTCGCTGCGTTCGCGCCTGCGCCTCGGGCGGCATTGTGGTGGAGGGTGGGCGCCCCAATCGCTGTGCCCGCGTAACCGACGGCTGTATCCTGTGCGGTGGGTGCGTCGACGCCTGCCCCGTCAACGCCATCTCGATTGAGCGCGACGAGGCCGCCGGCGCGGCAGACCTTGACGCATATCGAGACATCTGGATCTTCGTGCAGACTGACGAGCACGATGCCGTTGCATCCGTGGCCTTCGAGCTCATGGGCAAGGGGCGCGAGCTTGCCGATGCCCGCGGCTGCCGTCTGGTGGCACTGGTCGGCATGAGCCCCGAGGGCTCACTCGGGGACCTGGAGCATCTGATTTGCGCCGGTGCGGACGAAGTTCTGGTCTGTCGTGACGAGCGCCTGCGTCAGAACGACGCGGAGGTCTACGCTCGCTTGATCTGCGATTTGGTAGCCGAGCGCAAGCCCGAGGCCATTCTGTACGGCGCGACCGCCTTTGGTCGCGAGCTGGCGCCCGGTGTGGCCGTGCGCTTGCAGACGGGTCTTACGGCCGATTGCACGGTGCTTTCTATGGATACGGAGACGGGTCTGCTGCAGCAGACGCGCCCGGCGTTTGGCGGCAACCTGATGGCCACCATTATCTGCCCCAACCACCGTCCTCAGATGGCAACGGTGCGCCCCGGCATCTTTAAGGCGCCCGAGTTTGACTATAGCCGCTCCGGCACGATTACCCAGGTAGTGCTTGCGGATGACGTTAAGGCCCGCGTCGAGATCTCGATTCCCGCCGAGGAGTGGGGACAGCAGGCCTCAATTGCCGATGCCGAGCGTCTGGTCGTGGTGGGCCGCGGCATCGGCTCCAAGAAGAATCTGCCCCTGATGCGAAAGCTCGCCGATGCCCTGGGTGCCGAGCTTGGTTGCACGCGTCCCATTGTGGAGGCAGGCTGGTTGGAGTATCGCCACCAAATTGGCCAGACGGGTGTATCGGTCTCGCCCAAGCTTCTCGTGAGTATCGGTGTTTCGGGCGCCATCCAGCATCTTGCCGGCATCGGTGGGGCGGAGTGCATTATCGCCATCAACGAGGACCCGGATGCCCCCATCTTTGGTGCTGCCCAGTACAAGGTTGTCGGTGATGCCGTCGAGGTCGTCGAGGAGCTGCTGGCCCAGTTTGAGCGCTAGGCACGCGCCAGCCAGTCGCGCATCTCGTCCTTTAGGCGGCTCCAGGTTGCCTGCGTGGCGGGGTCGGTAAAGGGCCGCGTAATGCCAAAGGGCGCGTCGAGCAGGCGGTAGATATCGCCTTGCTCGCGCGCCAGCGCGCGGCTTGCCGGATAGACGAGCTCAAACATAAAGCAGATAAGCCCCACCAAGAAGTCGGCGGGCTCATCGCGCTCATCGCGCGCGACGCAGCGGTGCTCGTCAAAGGCGGTAAGCGCCGGTGTCGAGAAGTGGCTGGCGAGAAACGTGTCCTCATCCACCTTGAGGACGGTGTCGACGGTGCTGTCGGCGATGGTGCGCATAATGTCGATCTTGTCGCCATCGCGCACGATGTCGCAGAAGCTCCGCGTGCGCTCGTCGAGCTGTGCGGGTAGACGGAAATCGCTGTGATAGGCGATGCCCGCTCGGATGAGCTCATCTTCTGCCGGGTCATCGATAAAGTCGCGGATGCTCATTACGGCGGGTGCATCGGCGGGATTCTCGCCAAAGAGGACCTCGATGCCCAGCACTGCATGGCTCATGCTCTCGGCGTCCTTAAAGGTGTCCCAGCGTCGCAGCTGCTCAAAGCGGCCCATATCGTGCAGCAGGCCGCAAAGCCATGCCAGGTCAATATCTTCTGACGACCAGCCCTGCTCGCGCGCTACGGCATCGCATGCCTCGGCCACGTGGTACGTATGCTCGATTTTGAGCGCGATGCGTGGGTTGGTGGCGTCGTAGGCATCGGTGTAGCTTTTGAAGGCCGCGCGCGCCCGGTCTCGATCGATAGCTGTCATAATGACTTCCTAAAAAGTTGTGTCTTTCGATCCGGTGGCAATTGTAGGTGAACTTTATTGCCACCGGTTGATATTTCTGCTGCGTTGCAAGGCGCGCTGCAGACGACTTACCAGAATGGGAGTGGCATGGTCCTTAGGATCTTTAAAATCGTCTGGCCAGTGATGCTTACCTATGTTGCAATAGGCGCGCCGTGCGGAATGATCATGGGGCAGACGGGAATGGAGCCCTGGATGGTCTTTGCTCTGAGCAGCACGTTTGTGACGGGCAGCGGCCAGTTTATGATCTGCAATCTTTGGCTGGCGGGCGTACCGGCACCTTCGATTATCGCGAGCGTCGCCGCCATCTCCTCGCGCTTCGCTCTTTACTCGGCATCGATCGCACCCCATCTGGCGGGCGCCTCGAAGCGTCAGACGCTGGCTGTTGCCGCGACGCTCACCGAGGAGGCATACGGCATCTCGCTTGCCAAGCTGGTTGAGGGGGAGGATTGGGGCCCGCGCGAATCCTTCGTGCTCAACGTGATCCTCATCGCGACATGGGGCGCTTCGTGCACGATGGGTGCCATCGTCGGTGCCGTTGTCGATGTTCCCACCGCTATTGCGAGTTTCGTCTGCACGTCGCTCTTTATCTGTCTACTCTTTTCGCAGCGGCTGTCGCGCGGCAACGTTGTCGCGGCGGTTTCGGGCGCGGTGTCCGTCGCCGTATGCAAGTTCTTGGGCCTCACGAATATTGCCGTGCCGGCAAGCGTCGTGGTCGGCATTGCCATTGCGCTGGCGTGCGATGCTGTATTAGACGGAAGAGGTGCCCGCGATGCCCGTTAACGAGTTCTTGGTTCTGTGGCTGTCGTCGTGGGCTGCTATCGCGTTCTTTCGCATCGCGCCGGCGTTTGCCTTGCGCGGGAGAACGCTGTCGCCCCGCATTACCGAGGCCCTGGGTTATATCCCGCCCGCTGCCTTTGCCGCGCTGGTCGCCAACGACTTGGTGAGCCCCGGGGCGTTCGACGCGGGACTCTGGCCTGCCTTGGTTCCCTGGATTGCGGCTGCCGGCGTCGTGGTGGTGGCAATCAGGACAAAGTCGATGTTGTGGTGCTGTGTTTCGGGCATCGTGCTCTATATCGTTTTGAGCCTCGTATAAGAGCGGGACACGTTTAGCATCCCGGCCAACGAATCCAATTTTTCACCGAGCTGGTCTATTTCTTCTGGTACCATGGTCAAACTTTACTGTAGCAAAGCGTGACGTGGGCTTTTGTACCCCGTCAGCGGAAATGGGGGTTTCATGGCACAGGAAGCGACCGCCAACGAGCAAAAGAAATTCAAGGTCCCGCGCATCCCGGGCGACATCATGATCTATCCGATGATCGTCGGTCTTTTGCTCAACACCTTCTGCCCGCAGGTTTTTGAGATCGGCGGCTTCTTTACGGCTGCCTGCCGCGGTGGCTCCAATACCATCGTCGCCGCGATCCTGCTGTTTGTGGGCGCCGGCATCAGCTTTAAGTCCACGCCGGGTGCCATCAAGACCGGTATCGTCGTGCTGATCCCCAAGCTGGTCGTCGCAGCGGCTCTCGGCCTGGGCGTGGCATATTTCTTTAACGACAACTTCCTGGGTCTGAGCTCCGTGTCTATCATCGGCGGCATCACGTTTTGCAACATGGCGCTCTATACGGGCATCATGGGCGAGTTCGGCGATGAGTCCGAGCAGGGCGCCGTCGGTATCCTGTTCTTTACGGCTGGCCCCGCCGTCACGATGATCATCCTCGGTGTTTCCGGCCTCGCCAACATTCCCATTGGCACCATTATCGGCTCCATCTTGCCACTCGTTATTGGCATGGTTCTGGGCAACCTGTTCCCGTTTATCAAGAACCTGCTGGTTCCCGGTGCCAATCCCGCGATTGCCGTCATCGGATTTCAGCTCGGTGCGTCCATGAGCCTGTCGAGCTTTATCACCGGCGGTATTTCCGGCATCTTGCTGGGCCTTGTCACGCTGTTTGTCGTCGGTCCCATCACCTTTGCGTTCGAGCGTCTGTGCGGCGGCAATGGCAAGGCCGCTGTGGCTTGCTCCACCATTGCCGGCACGGCTATGACCACACCGGTTGCCCTCGCCGAGGTCGCACCGCGTTACGCCGAGCTTGCGCCCACCGCGTACGCTCAGATCGCCACCGCCGTTATCATCACGGCGATCATGGCTCCGATTCTGACTGGCTGGGTCGACAAGAAGTTCTGCCAAGGCAAGGAGGATCTGTCGCCTGTCGGTGTCGAGGCCATCGAGGAGGCCGTCGCGACTGACATCGATGGCGAGTAGCAATCGATACCCATCAATGATGCCGGCGTGTGCAATTCGCGCCGTATGGGCGCCCGAACAGAAACTGTTTTGCAGTGATGTTCGGGCGCTCTGCTATTATCCCCTTTACCCCTGCGGAGTAAAGGGGTGTTTATTGCCCTGATTCGAATTGGGCGATTCTGACCACTTGGGTATTGAAGGGATGGCGCTAGTGGTTAAGGCACTCAAGATTGAGATATTCGTGCTATGCATGATTGTTCTTATCGGGCTTGCCGTGCGAAGTCGTTGCTCCTTGTTCTCGAGCACCCAGCAGCTATTGTTTAGCATGCTTGGCTACACCTCTGCCGCGTACATATTATTCGATATGATCTGGACGCTTTCGGACGGTGTGGACGGCACGTTGGGCATTGCTGCCAACTGGATTTCCAACGCGGTTTCGTTTTCGCTCTTTGCTATCGCGTGTCTCATTTGGTTTATCTATTCCGAGACGGTGCAGGGTTCTCGTCTTTTGACCTCGCGCTATAGGGTGGTGCTTGTAGCGTTGCCTACGGCTCTGGTGGTCGTGCTGGCGTTTACCAGTTACTGGACGCACGCCCTGTTCTATATCGATTCGCAGGGCGTGTATCGTCGCGGCTTTGCCTATATGATCCAGCCCATCGTCAGCTACTGTTACGTTATACATACGTCCCTGCATGCGTTTGTGCAATCTCGCAGGGTCGAGAGCCTGCAGACGAAGGCCATCTATCGAACCTTGGCATTTTTCGCCATTCCGGCCCTGGTGGGCGGTACCTTTCAGGTCGTATACTCGGTGCCCGGCCTTTGTGTCGGCATAATGATTAGCATGTTGCTGCTTTACATCATCTACCAGGAGCAGCTCATCTCGACCGACCCGTTGACTGGACTTAACAATCGCAACCGTTTTGAGACCTATATGCTGTCGCTCTTCTCAAATGTGGATCAGGCCGAAGATGTATATCTGCTTATGATGGACGCCGACGGCTTTAAGCAGATTAACGATCGCTATGGGCATGTGGAGGGCGACCACGCTCTTCAGGTCATATCCGCTGCGCTCAAAGAAGTCTGCTCGGCGTCTGGCGGCTTTATCGCACGTTATGGCGGCGATGAGTTCGTGGTGCTCCAAAAGGCGACGGTGGAGCAGGACATCATAAGCCTGTGTGCGGCAATCAACGATGAGCTCGCACGTGCCGACGTGCCGTATCTGTTGCGGATGTCCATCGGCTACGCACGGGTCGGTGACGGTGTCGATACCTGGCAAGACTTGCTTCGCGCTGCCGATGCGGAGCTCTACCGCGTCAAGGCCGAGAAAAAGAAAGCCGGCGTCCAGATACGCTAGAAAAAGGGGCGCACGCTTGCGTGCGTGGTGGCCTTCAGCTCACCGATGTACTCCATTAAACTAAAGTATGTGAATCTCTCTGCTAAATAAGGGCAGTTCGCTAGGCTTTTTTGGGTTTGTTGACGATGATGATGCCGCTGCAGACCAAGAGCAGGGCAACGATGACGGTAACGGGGCTCGTGCCGGCGCCCTCGCCAAGCAGCAGTGCGCTCAGCAGTACGCCAAAGACCGGGTTCATAAACCCAAAGACCGAGACGCGGCTGACGGGGTTGACGGCAAGCAGGCGCGACCACAGCGAGTAGGCGACCGCGGAGATAAGCGCCATGTAGATGATGAGCACGATGGCGGGGACAATCGCCGTGGGGGAGAGCGCGCCACCCATCAAAAAGCCGATGGCGGTGAGGACCAGGCCGCCGACCAAGAACTGCCACCCGGCAAGCAAGACGCCGTCGTGCTTGCGCGAGAAGATGCCGATCAGGCAGGTCGAAAGAGCACCCGCGACAGTGGAGGCTAGGATAAAGCCCTCGCCATCGAGCCTGAAGCCAAAGGTGCCATCTGCGCCCGAGAGGTTGACGAGCGCGACGCCGGCAAAGCCCAGCGCACAGCCAAGCACCTTGGCCGTATTGAGCTTCTCGGTGTGAAATGCCAGGGCGGCAAAGAGGATTGCGAGGAAGTTGGCGCTGGCCTCGATGATGGAGCTCGACATGGCGCTGGCGCGCGAGAGGCCCAGATAGAAAAAGAAGTACTGCCCGATAGTCTGGAAGAGCGACAAGACAAAGATGGGCTTGATGTCGCGAGCCTGCGGAATGAGGGGGCGGCGTTGGGCCGCACTCATCCCAACGATAACCAGGGCGCCGGCAAGCGTGAAGCGCAAGCCCGCAAAGAGCAGCTGCGAGGCGCTATCGTGCGCCGGGATACCAAAGAGTGCGTAGCCGATCTTGATGCAGGGAAAGGCCGACCCCCAGAGCGCGCAACAAACAAGGCAGCCCAGGATGAGTCCGGGCAGGGTGGCGAGATACGGCTTGCGGCTTTCCATGGTGTCCTTCCTGTATGCGCGAAGCAAAAAAGAACCCGCCACCGGGTGTGCCGGTGGCGGGTGTTGTTACCCGAGGGGATTGTACCCGATGGGAAAGCTTTAAGCGAAGTAGGCTACGCCGCTCTCAAAGATCGGCATGAACTTGTCGCCGGGGACATGCTCGGGCACGTTGCGGTACAGGTTGTCGCCGCGACGCTCGGCATGGCCCATCTTGCCCAGGACGCGGCCGTCGGGGCTCGTGATGCCCTCGATGGCAAGTGCGGAGCCGTTGGGGTTGATGGAAAGGTCCATGCTCGGCTTGCCGTCCTCGCCCACGTACTGCGTGGCGACCTGGCCGTTGGCGATCAGCTGGGCGAGCACCTCGTCGTTGGCGACAAAGCGGCCCTCGCCGTGGCTGATGGCGACGGTGTAGGGGTCGTCGAGGCTGCACTGCGACAGCCACGGGGACAGGTTGGACGAGATGCGGGTGCGCACCAGGCGGCTCTGATGGCGACCGATGGTGTTGAACGTCAGCGTGGGCGCATCGGGCGTGGCGTCGACGATGTCGCCGTAGGGCACCAGGCCGAGCTTGACCAGAGCCTGGAAGCCGTTGCAGATGCCCAGCATCAGGCCGTCGCGGGCCTTGAGCAGGTCGCGGACTGCCTCGGTGACCTCGGGAGCGCGGAAGAACGCCGTGATGAACTTGGCGGAGCCATCGGGCTCGTCACCGCCCGAGAAGCCACCGGGGATCATGACGATCTGGCTTGCACGGATGCGGCGGGTGAGCTCGTGGGTGCTCTCGGCGACGGCCTCGGGCGTGAGGTTGTTGATCACGAAGGTGTCGGCCTCGGCACCGGCGGCACGGAAGGCGCGGGCGCTGTCGTACTCGCAGTTGTTGCCGGGGAACACGGGGATGATTACGCGCGGGCGGGCGATCTTGGCGCCGCCGTACACGTGGATATCCTTGGCGCGGAAGTCGATGGTCTCGACCTCGGCGGTCTCGCCGGTGCTGCGGTAGGCGAAGACGCCCTCGATGCCGCTCTCCCAGGCCTCCTGGAGCTCAGCGAGCTCGATGACTTCGGAGCCGGTGTCGATGACATAGCCCTCGACGGTGGTACCCAGGGGCTCGACGACAACGCCGTCGGCGACCTCGGGCAGCTCGGCGTCCTCGGCGAGCTCGACGATAAAGCTGCCGTAGAGCGGGGTGAAGAGGCTCTCCACGTCCACGTCCTCGGCAAGCTCGATGCCGATCTGGTTGCCGACGCACATCTTAAAGAGGCTCTCGACGCCGCAGCCGTAGCCGGGCGTGGAGACGGCCAGGGCGTCGCCGTTGGCGGTGAGCGCCTCGACGGCGTCAAACGCGGCGAGCAGCTGCTGAGCGTCGGGGCGGTAGTCCTCACCATAGGTGGCGGGGGCGATGCGCACGACGCGATGCGTCAGACCCTTGAACTCGGGCGAGACGGCACGGGCGGCCTTGCCCACGGCCACAGCGAAGCTGATCAGGGTCGGCGGAACGTTGAGCTCACCGGCCTCGTCCTCAAACGAGCCGCTCATAGAGTCCTTGCCGCCGATGGCACCGGCACCCAGATCGACTTGGGCCATAAGGGCGCCCAGGACGGCTGCCATGGGCTTGCCCCAGCGCTCGGCCTCGGTGCGCAGACGCTCGAAGTACTCCTGGAAGGAGAGATAGGCACGCTTGTGCTCAAAGCCGGCAGCCACGAGCTTGGCGATGGACTCAACCACGGACAGGTAGGCGCCCGCAAACTGGTCGGCCTCCATCAGGTAGGGGTTGAAGCCCCATGCCATAGCGCTCGCCGTGGTGGTCTCGCCGTCCACGGGGAACTTGGCAACCATGGCCGAGCTCGGGGTGAGCTGCGTCTTGCCGCCAAAGGGCATGAGCACGGTTGCGGCACCGATGGTGGAGTCGAAGCGCTCGGACAGGCCCTTGTTGGAGGCGACGTTGAGGTCAGTGACAAGCGAGGTCATGCGCTCGGCAAGCGTGGTGCCGGCCCAGCTGGGCTGCCACACGCTGCGGGCACAGACGTGGGCGACCTGGTGCTTGGGCGCGCCGTTGGAGTTGAGGAACTCGCGGGACAGATCGACGATGGCGACACCGTTCCAGGCCATGCGCATGCGCGGCTCGGCGGTAACCTCGGCGATAACGGTCGCCTCGAGGTTCTCCTCGGCGGCGTAGCCCATGAACTCCTCGACGTCACCGTCGGCGACGGCGCAGGCCATGCGCTCCTGGGACTCGGAAATGGCGAGCTCGGTGCCGTCCAGGCCGTCGTACTTCTTGGTCACGGTGTCCAGGTCGACATACAGGCCGTCGGCAAGCTCGCCCACGGCGACCGAGACGCCGCCGGCGCCAAAGTCGTTGCAGCGCTTGATCAGGCGGCAGGCGTCGCCGCGGCGGAACAGACGCTGCAGCTTGCGCTCGACCGGGGCGTTGCCCTTCTGGACCTCGGCGCCCGAGGTCTCGATGGACTCGGTGTTCTGGGTCTTGGAGGAGCCGGTGGCGCCGCCGATGCCGTCACGGCCGGTGCGGCCGCCCAGCAGGATGATCTTGTCAGTGGGGGCGGGGCACTCGCGACGCACGTGGTTTGCCGGGGTAGCGCCCACGACGGCGCCGACCTCCATGCGCTTGGCAACGTAGCCGGGGTGATAGAGCTCGTTGACCTGGCCGGTGGCAAGGCCGATCTGGTTGCCGTAGCTGGAGTAGCCGGCGGCAGCGGTGGTTACGAGCTTGCGCTGCGGCAGCTTGCCCTCGAGCGTCTCGGACACGGGGACGGTGGGGTCGCCGGCGCCGGTGACACGCATGGCCTGGTACACGTAGCTGCGGCCCGACAGCGGGTCGCGGATGGCACCGCCCACGCAGGTGGCGGCACCGCCGAAGGGCTCGATCTCGGTCGGGTGGTTGTGGGTCTCGTTCTTAAAGAGGAACAGCCAGTCCTGGTCCTCGCCGTCGACATCGACCTTCACCTTGACGGTGCAGGCGTTGATCTCCTCGGACTCGTCGACATCGGTCATGACGCCGGTCTTCTTGAGGTACTTGGCGCCGATGGTGCCCATGTCCATGAGGCAGACGGGCTTGGTGTCGCGACCGAGTTCGTGGCGCATCTCCATGTAGCGGTCGAAGGCCTGCTGCACCACGGCGTCGTCGATCGTCACGTCGTCCAGGACGGTGCCGAAGGTGGTGTGGCGGCAGTGATCGGACCAGTAGGTGTCGATCACGCGGATCTCGGTGATGGTGGGGTCGCGATCCTCATCGCGGAAGTACTGCTGGCAGAAGGCGATGTCCGCCTCGTCCATGGCAAGGCCGCGCTCGGAAATAAAGGCGGCAAGGCCGGCTTCGTCGAGCTCGCGGAAACCGTCGAGCACCTCGACGGGCTGGGGCTCGGGGGTCTCCATGTACAGCGTCTCGGGCAGGTCGAGCGAGGCGATGCGCGCCTCGACGGGGTTCACCACGTAGTGCTTGATGGCATCGATGGCGGCCTCGTCCAGAGCGCCCGAGATCATATAGACCTTGGCGGAGCGCACGGCGGGGCGCTCGCCCTGGCTGATGAGCTGCACGCACTCGCTGGCGGAGTCGGCGCGCTGGTCAAACTGGCCAGGCAGGAATTCGACGGCAAAGACGGCGCCATCGCTTGCGGGGAGCTCGTCGTAGGTCACATCGACCTGGGGCTCGCTAAAGACGGTCGGCACGCAGGACCGGAAAAGCTCCTTGTCGATGCCCTCGACGTCGTAGCGGTTGATAATCCTCAGGGCCTCGATGCCCTTGATGCCGAGAATTTCGGTCAGCTCGCCCTTGAGCTGCTGAGCCTCGACGTCGAACCCGGGTTTCTTCTCCACGTAGATACGAGAGACCATTGGTTCCTGCCTTCCTGATCGGTTGGGCGTACGGTACGGTATGCGGCAGCGGTCGGTTTGCGGGGTCTGCCCTGCGGTCGCCTTGAGCCACATGTTTGTAAACCTCACTATGATACGACAGCTCGCGGCGCGTTGAGGACGGCGAGGGTGCTACAGTGAAGCGCAAACAAGAGAAAGGCATCACATGGCATTCGTTTCGCTCGCCATCATCGCACTCGTGGCCTTTGCGAGTCCTTTTATCGCCTCGGCGATTCCCGGAAAACCCGTTCCCGAGACGGTCTTTTTGCTCGTGCTCGGCGCGGTACTGGGACCCCATATGCTCGGCGTCATCCATGTAGATGCTGAGGTCTCGCTGGTGTCCGAGCTGGGCCTGGCCTTTTTGTTCCTGCTTGCCGGCTTTGAGATCGACCCCAAGAGCATCACGGGCGTCGAGGGGCGCTACGGCTTGGCGACGTGGGTCGTCACGTTTGGTATCGCCTGGCTTGCCGTGCGCTTTACCCCGTGGTTCTCAGTCAGTCATTTCGACGGTATCGCCGTGACGCTTGCCCTCACTTCGACGGCGCTCGGTACGCTTGTGCCCATCATGCGTGAGCGCTCGCTCACCGGCACGCGCGTGGGCGACTCGATTCTCGCGTATGGCACTTGGGGCGAGCTCGGTCCCGTGCTCGCCATGTCGGTGCTGTTGTCTGCCCGCACTGGCATCCAAACGCTCGTTATCCTTGGCTTGTTTGCGGTGGTTTGCGTGTTGCTGGCCGTGGTCCCGAGCCGCTCCAAGCGCGTCGGCAGCCGCTTCTTTGCATTTGTTGAGGAGCGCGCCGATACCACGTCGCAGACCTTCGTGCGCCTGACGGTGCTCATCCTGGTCACGCTCGTGGCATTCTCGGCTGTCTTTGATCTCGACATCGTGTTGGGTTCTTTTGCCGCTGGCTTTGTCCTGCGCTATATCATCCCCGAGGGCAACCATACGCTCGAGACCAAGCTCGACGGTCTGGCCTACGGTTTTTTGATTCCGGTGTTCTTTACCGTGTCGGGCGCAAAGATCGACCTGACGGCCGTGGCGTCGCGCCCGGGCTTGCTCGCGGGCTTTATCGTGGCGTTGTTGATTATTCGTGCCGTGCCCATTCTTATTTCCATGAGCATTTGTCCTGCGACGCGCGATGTGTCGGCGTATGGTCGCATTACCGTGGCCCTGTACTGCACCACGGCGCTGCCGATCATCGTTGCCGTTACGAGCGTTGCCGTCAACGCGGGCGCGCTGTCGCAAGATATTGCGTCGGTCATGGTTGCCGCCGGTGCCATCACGGTGTTCTTGATGCCATTGCTCGCGCAGCTCTTCTACCGCGTGGTGGATGCCGCACCGGTCGCCGCCGTGGCAGAGGTTGCCGAGCATCCATCCGATGCGCTCGACATCTTGCGCGCCCACCACGACCTAGCGAGCTTGCTCGCGCGCGAGCACGAGCTGCTGACCTCGCATGGCCATGGTCGCGTATTCGAGGGCCTGCCTACGCTCGATACGATTGCCGAGCGT
Source organism: Collinsella sp. AF16-8 (assembly GCF_003462695.1). Taxonomy (NCBI): domain Bacteria; kingdom Bacillati; phylum Actinomycetota; class Coriobacteriia; order Coriobacteriales; family Coriobacteriaceae; genus Collinsella; species Collinsella sp. AF16-8. Next base: position 25,321 of record NZ_QRXX01000004.1, on the reverse strand, counting down.
CTTTCCGCCGAGGCAGCGAGCGGCCACATCGATGCCCGCATCGTGGACGCGGCGCACCTGCTTGCCGATAAGACCTATGGAGACGAGGTCGACCCGTCCGAGCTGACTCCGCGTGAGCGCCGCCGCCTGGAGCGCGCCAAGCTCGCTGTGCGCGAATACCGCCGCCGCATGCTGGAGCTCTATGCGCGCGAAGAAGCCGAAGACGACGACGGTAAGTAGTCGATACTTTCTCGGGGAAGCCGCGTCCCGCTTTGAAGGCTCGGAACGGGATGTGGTTTCCGAAACGGGGAGCGTTGGGAAACTGTGTCCCGGAATGGGCGCTCAGAGTGGGATGCAGTTTCCGCGAGAGGCTCGTTAGGGAAAGCGCATCCCATTCTGAGCCGGAATTATGGGACGCAGTTTCCTTTTCGAATAGAAGAAGGTGCGCTGCCTGCGGTTGATGCAGGCAGCGCACCTTCTTGCGTTGAGCTCGGTTGAGGTTTAAAGCTGTGGCTTGCGACCTTTAGGAGCGGGCGGCTCCGTCGACGGGGAGCACGGCGCCCGTGACATAGGAGGACATGTCGCTCGCCAGGAAAACAAAGGCGTTGGCGACATCCTCGGGCTCGCCCATACGACCCAGCGGAATGGTGGCGATGATGGGCTTGATGACCTCTTCGGGCAGGTTGGCGACCATGTCGGTCTTAGTCACGCCGGGGGCGACGGCGTTGACGCGGATGCCCATGGGAGCGAGCTCGCGCGAGAGCGACTGGACCATACCGTTGACGGCAAACTTGGACGTGGGGTAACCGACGCCGGAGGGCTGGCCGTACTTGGCGACCATCGAGCTTGTGGTAGTGATGGTGCCGCCGTGGCCGGCCTCGGTCATGATCTTGGCGGCAGCCTGGTGGCCATTAAAGACGGCGACGACGTTAAGGTCCATGACCTTTGCGAACTCCTCGGCCGTATAGTTAAGGAGCGGCGAGCGCTGGGAGATGCCGGCATTGTTGACGACCGTGTCCAAGCCGCCCATGTCAGCGGCAGCCTGGGTAAAGGCCTCGGTCACGGCTTCGAGCGAGGTGAGATCGCAGGAGCGACCCCAGACCTTGGCGTCGGGATAGGCGGCTGTCAGCTTCTCAACGGCCGTGTCGGCAGTCTCCTGGCGCGAGCCAAAGACGGTGACGGCAGCGCCTTCCTCGATAAAACGGCAGGCGATGGCATAGCCGATACCGCGTGTGCCTCCGGTGATGATTGCTTTCTTGCCCTCGAGCAACATGGTGCTTCCTCTCATCGCGGGCGGACATTCGCAGCACAGCGTAGCGGTAGTCGGAATCGGCCGCGTTTGCATATCGGTGAACGGTAGCCCGCGTTACCGATGAGCGGCTCGCGCAAATGTGCTTTGCCGTTGTGCTTAGGGCAGGTGACAAAAGGGCTCCCGTCCCACATCGGACGGGAGCCCTCAAGGCGCGTATTGCTAGGCGAGCGTTGGGCTAGTTCGCCATGACGCCTTCGGTCCAAGCCTCAACGTCCTCGATGCGCAGGACGTTGGCGACCTCGGCCACGCAGCCGACGCTGGCAAGCTCGGCGGCGGCAGCCTGGACGTCCTTCTCGAGCGCGCGGTGCGTCAGGAAGATGACCGAGCAGGCATCGCTGACGCCCGACTTGCCGTCCTCGACCTGGTTGATGAGCGAGATCGAGATGTTATGCTTGGCAAAGATGTCGACCGTCTCGGACAGGGCGCCCACGCGGTCGGCGACCTTCAGGCGCACATAGTACTTGGTCTGGAGCTCGTCCATGGGCTTAAAGGCGAGGTTGTGGCCATAGGGCTCAATCTCGGGCAGCGGAGCCACGCCGCGGCTGATCTGCTCGGAGAGCGACAGGATATCGCCCACGACGGCGCTCGCGGTGGGGAAGGAGCCTGCGCCCGCGCCGTAGAACATGGTCTCGCCCACGGCGTCGCCTACCACGTAGACGGCGTTCATGGCGCCGTTGACCTTGGCGAGCATATGGTCTGCGGGGATCAGCGTGGGATGCACGCGAACGTCGACGCCAGCGTCGGTGTTGCGGGCGATGCCGAGCAGTTTGATGGTGTAGCCGAGCTCGCGGGCCTGGGCGATGTCCTCGGCGCCGATGGTGCGGATACCCTGCTGGTACACATCATCGGTGGTAACGCGGGTGCCAAAGCCGATGGAGGCGAGGATGGCCGTCTTGCTGGCGGCATCGAAGCCGTCGACGTCGGCGGACGGGTCGGCCTCGGCATAGCCCTTAGCCTGTGCGTCGGCGAGCACGTCAGCGTAATCGGCGCCCTCGGCGTCCATGCGCGACAGGATGTAGTTGGTGGTGCCGTTGAGGATGCCGGCGATGGTCAGGATCTTGTTACCCACCAGGTCGTGCTCGAGTGTGCTGACAATGGGGATGCCGCCACCGCAGCTGGCCTCGCACTTAATCTGCACGCCGCACGCACGCGCCTTCTCGGCAAGCGTCTCGACGTGACGGCCCAGCAGGGCCTTGTTGGCAGAGACGACGTGCTTGCCGTGCTCAAAGGCGGTGGTGAAGATCTCGGTCGCGGGGTGCTCGCCGCCGATGAGTTCGACGACGATATCGACGGCTGGGTCGGTGACGACGTCATGCCAGTCACTCGTAAAGGCCTCGCGCTCAATACCGGCTGCTTCGGCCTGCTCCCAGGCAAGCGCGCAGGCGCGGGTCAGCTTAAGGTCGATGCCGTAGGCTGCCAGGTACTCATCGTGGTGGCTCTTGATCAGACGGGCCACGCCGCCGCCGACGGTTCCCAGACCGATCAGACCGACGTTCACGGTGCGCAGGGATTCGCTCATAGATAGCTCCTTCGTGCATCTTATGGATGGATTAACCGCTTAAAGGTTGAGTGCATTCTAGCGTGAACCGGGGGCGCGTGCTCGCCAGGCAACAGGAGCCGCACAAAACGGCACCCCCGAAACGCTGCGGAAACATTGGAAACACGCTCGCTACAAACGGACTTCCGTAACAAACTGTCAACGTTTGCGCCATAAGGTTTGCCCTGTACCGCAAGACGGCCGCACCGCGGCCAGCGAAAAAGGGGGACACCATGTTCAACATCAACAGCACGCTCAGCCGTAGGAACTTTCTCGCCGGCGCTGCGGCGCTCGGCAGCACCGCCGCACTCGCTGGTTGCTCGTCGGGTGGCTCGGACGGCGGCACCGCCGATGACGGCAAGACCTTCAAGATCGGTGTCATCGGCCCTCGGACCGGCGCCGCGGCAACCTATGGCGTTTCGGCCGAGAAGGGTGCCAAGCTTGCCGCCAAGGATTTCTCGACCAAGGACCTCAAACTCTCGCTTAAGTCCGAGGATGACGTCGCCGACGGCGAGAAGGCTATCAACGCTTTCAATACCCTGTGCGACTGGGGCATGCAGGCGCTCGTCGGCCCCGTCACGACTGGTGCCGCCGTCGCTGTCTCGGGCGAGATCGCCGACGATATGCTCATGGTCACGCCCTCTGCTTCGTCCCTCGACGTCACCAAGGACAAGACCACGGTTTTCCAGGTTTGCTTTACCGACCCCACCATGGGCGCGAGTGCTGCCAAGTTTTTGGCCGAGAAGTATGCAGACGCCAAGATCGCCCTGTTCTACAACTCCGGCGATACGTACAGCTCGGGTGTTGCCGATGCCTTTGCCGAGCAGGCCAAGGAGTCCAAACTTGATATCGTCGATACCGAGACCTTTAAGGACGACTCCTCCACGAGCTTTACCAACCAGCTCACCAAGGCCAAGGAGGCCGGCGCCACGCTCATCTTTGCGCCGATCTACTACACGCCGGCGTCCGTTTTGCTCAAGAACGCCAAGGACATGGGATACGACATGACCCTCATGGGTACCGACGGCATGGACGGCCTGCTCTCCGTTGAGGGCTTCGACACCTCCCTTGCCGAGGGCGTGCTGCTCATGACCCCGTTCTCTGCCGACGATGAGAAGAACGCCGACTTTGTCAAGGCATATAAGGACGCCTACGACGAGACGCCCAACCAGTTTGCCGCCGATGCCTATGACTGCGTCCATGCGATTGTCGAGGCTATCGATAAGGCAGACATCGATATTACGGCCGACGGCGCCGACATTGCCGGCGACCTCGCCAAGGCCATGCGTAAAATCAAGATCGAGGGCCTGACGGGCGAGCTCACGTGGAACGACGAGGGCCAAGTCGAAAAGCCTGCTACGGCCTATGTGATTCAGGACGGCAAGTACATCGCTGCCTAAGTGCGCATAAAACGCGACCGGTGAGGCTGTATTATTCAGGGCAGGGACGCTTGTAACAGAATGGAAACATTACTTTTACATAATAAAGTGGCATTACTGCATAAAATAATAGAAATACGCAGAAACATGGATAAATGAACAAATCCAAAGAAAAGTTGAAATAATCGCCACTTTTCCTAACTAAAGCGTCTACTATTTTGCGAACGCCGAACACGGCGAAGGATGGCCTGTCGGGTAACCAAAACCCGACGAGATTTGAGAGGAGAGCCGCATGTCGAGCCTCACCGGTAAGTCATTGAACCCTGTTATGAATCGCAGGAGTGTTATCGCGAGCGCAGCAGGTCTGGGGGCGATGTCCATTCTAGCTGGCTGCTCCTCCAACGGCGGCGACAGCGGTTCCGCTTCGGGCGACGCTTCGTTTAAGATCGGCACCATCGGCCCGCTGACCGGCGCCAACGCGTCCTACGGCAAGTCCGTTACCCAGGGTGTCGAGCTTGGCTGCAAGGATTTCTCGACCAAGGAGCTGCCGCTTGCCAGCAAGGCCGAGGATGACCAGGCCGATGGCGAGAAGGCCGTCAACGCCTTCAACACCCTGCTCGACTGGGGCATGCAGGCCCTCGTCGGCCCGACCACCACGGGTGCGTCGGTTGCCGTTGCCGCAGAGTGTGGTAACGACCCCAAGACGTTCATGATCACCCCGTCCGCGTCCTCCGAGGACGTCACCGACGGCAAGGATTGCGTCTTCCAGGTTTGCTTCACCGACCCCAACCAGGGTGTCAACGCTGCCAAGTTCCTGGCGCAGAAGTATGCGGACGAGAAGTTCGTGCTGTTCTATAACTCCGGCGACGCCTATTCTTCGGGTATCGCAGATTCCTTTAAGGCCCAGGCCGCTGAGTCCAAGCTCGAGGTTGTTGACGAGGAGACCTTTAAGGACGACTCCGCCACGAGCTTTACCAACCAGCTGACCAAGGCCAAGCAGGCCGGCGCCACCATGATCTTTGCGCCGATCTACTACACGCCGGCGTCCGTCCTGCTCAAGAATGCCAAGGACATGGGCTACAACGTCAAGATGATGGGCTGCGACGGCATGGACGGCATCCTGGGCGTTGAGGGCTTCGACACCTCTCTTGCCGAGGGTCTGCTGCTCATGACCCCGTTCTCCGCCGACGACGAGAAGAACGCCGACTTCGTCAACGCTTACAAGGATAAGTACGGCGATACTCCCGACCAGTTTGCCGCCGACGCCTACGACGGCGTGCACGCGGTGGCCGAGGCCCTCAAGGAGGCCGGTCTTGGTGTCGACGCCGACCCGACCGAGGTCGCCGAGAAGCTGCCCAAGGCTATGCTCAAGATTACCGTTGACGGTCTGACCGGCAAGCTCACCTGGAACGATAAGGGCCAGGTCCAGAAGGACCCCACGGCGTACGTCATCACCGATGGCAAGTACGTACAGGCCTAATAGACCGCCTTACATAGAGCGGTTTTGATCCCAAGCAGGGGAGGTTTTGGCCTTCCCTGCTTGCTTGGTATCTAGGGACAGTGTAACGTCCCTGTTTCATACATTAACTGGAAACCTATTCGAAAGGGGGATGTGGAACATGACGGTCTTTATCCAATACCTGGTCAACGGCCTGTCCATGGGCAGCGTCTACGCCATCATCGCGTTGGGCTACACCATGGTCTATGGCATCGCCAAGATGCTGAACTTCGCTCACGGCGACGTCATCATGGTCGGTGCCTATGTCTCGTTCTGTGCCACGTCGTATCTCGGCCTCCCGGGCTGGGCATCTGTAATTCTCTCTTGTGTGGTCTGTACCGTTCTCGGTGTTCTCATCGAGGGCCTGGCATACAAGCCGCTGCGTCAGGCGGGCCCGCTGGCCGTTCTGATCACGGCCATCGGCGTGTCTTACTTCCTGCAGAACGCCGCACAGCTTCTGTGGGGCGCCACGCCCAAGAACTTCACTTCGCTCGTCACCTTCCAGGTGCCGGAGTTCTTGGCCAAGTTCAATGTAAGCGCCGTCTCGCTCGTCACCATCGTCGCCTGCCTGGTTATCATGGCCGGCCTGATGTTCTTTACAGGTAAGACCAAGATGGGTAAAGCCATGCGCGCCGTGTCCGAGGACAAGGCTGCCGCTCAGCTCATGGGCATCAACGTCAACCGTACCATCTCGATGACGTTTGCCATCGGCTCTGCCCTTGCTGCCATCGCCGGCGTGCTGCTGTGCTCCTACTCGCCGGTGCTGCAGCCCACGACGGGTGCCATGCCTGGCATCAAGGCCTTCGACGCCGCCGTCTTCGGCGGTATCGGCTCCATCCCCGGCGCCTTTGTCGGTGGCATTCTCATCGGCATCATCGAAGCGATGGCGCAGGCCTATATTTCCACGAGCCTTGCCAACTCCATCGTCTTTGGTGTTCTGATCATTGTCCTGCTCGTCAAGCCTGCCGGCCTCTTGGGCAAGTACGTCCCCGAGAAGGTGTAGGTGAGCGTTATGAAGTTTCTTAAAGACAAGCAGACGCGTCACGACTTTGTCACGTACGCCATGTGCCTTGTGGCGTTCGCCATCGTGTTCTTTATGCAGTCCAACCATATGATTCCGCGCATGATCGCCGGTCAGCTGGTTCCCATCACGGCCTATATCGTCATGGCCATCTCCCTTAACCTCGTCGTCGGCATCGCGGGCGACTTGTCGCTGGGCCACGCGGGCTTTATGAGCGTCGGCGCCTATACGGGCATCGTTACCGCGGTCGCGCTGGAGAGCGCCGTTCCCTCCGATCCGGTGCGCCTTATCATCAGCATCGTGGTCGGTGCCATCGCTGCCGCCATCCTGGGCTTCTTGATCGGCATCCCGGTCCTTCGCCTGAGCGGCGATTACCTGGCTATCGTGACGCTGGCCTTTGGCGAGATCATCAAAGAGATCGTCACCTGCCTTATCGTGGGCGTCGACTCCCGCGGCCTGCATGTGATCTTTAACATCACAGGTAACTCCACGATCGACGACCTGCACCTGCTCGAGGACGGCACCGCCATCATCAAGGGCGCGCAGGGCGCATCGGGCGTGTCGACGTACTCGACCTTCCTCGCCGGTGCCATCCTGGTCATGGTCGCACTCGTGATCGTGCTCAACCTGGTTCGCAGCCGTACCGGCCGTGCCATTATGGCCGTGCGCGACAACAAGATCGCTGCCGAGTCCGTGGGCATCTCCGTCACCGAGTACCGCATGATCGCCTTCGTGGTTTCCGCCGCTCTCGCCGGCGCTGCCGGAGCCCTCTTCGGCGGTAACTTCTCGCAGCTTTCCGCCACCAAGTTCGACTTCAACACGTCCATCCTCATCCTGGTGTTCGTGGTCCTGGGCGGTCTGGGCAATATGCGCGGCTCCGTCATCGCGGCGGCGTTGCTCACGGTGCTTCCCGAGCTGCTCCGTCAGTTCTCGGACTACCGCATGCTCATCTACGCCATCGTGCTGATTCTGGTCATGATCTTTACCAACAACCCGCAGCTCAAGTCGTTCTTCGCACGCATTAAGGACCGCTTTGCTTCCAAGAAGGAGGTGGCAGCCGATGCCCAGTAAGTTTGAGTTCAACAAGGGCAAGATGGTCCCGTATCCTTCTGGCGCCATCGTTCCCGACCGCGACCTGGGCCAGCGCCCGGCGCTCGAGTGCATCCACTTGGGCATTGAATTTGGCGGCCTTAAGGCAGTCGACGACTTTAGCCTGACCATCGGTAAGACCGAGATCGCCGGTCTGATCGGTCCCAACGGTGCCGGTAAGACCACGGTCTTCAACCTGCTCACCAAGGTGTACCAGCCCACGCACGGTACTATCCTGCTCGACGGCGAGGACACCTCGGGCAAGTCGGTCTATCAGGTCAACCGTATGGGTATCGCCCGTACGTTCCAGAACATTCGCCTGTTCAACACCATGACGGTGGAGGACAACGTTAAGGTCGGCCTGCACAACCAGGAGCGCTACTCTGGTTTTGAGGGCGTGCTGCGTCTGCCGACGTACTGGAAGCACGAGAAGGCCGCCCACGAGCGCGCCATGGAGCTGCTGTCCATCTTTGATATGGAGCACCTGGCAAACGAGCAGGCCGGCTCGCTGCCTTACGGCGCCCAGCGTCGTCTGGAGATCGTCCGCGCGCTTGCCACCAACCCCAAACTGCTGCTGCTCGACGAGCCTGCCGCCGGCATGAACCCGTCCGAGACCGCGGAGCTCATGGAGAACATCGTCAAGATCCGCGACACCTTTGGCATCGCCATTATGCTTATCGAGCATGATATGTCGCTCGTCATGAACATCTGCGAGGGCATCTGCGTGCTCAACTTTGGTAAGGTCATCGCCAAGGGCACGGCCGAGGAGATCCAGAACAACGATGCCGTAATTGAGGCATATCTGGGCAAGCAGGATAAGGGGGAGAACTAAATGGCAGAGCCGATGCTTTCCGTCTACAACATCAACGTCTGGTACGGCGCTATCCACGCCATCAAGGACATCTCCTTTAACGTCAACGAGGGCGAGATCGTGGCCCTGATCGGCGCGAACGGCGCCGGTAAGTCCACGACGCTTAAAACCGTCTCGGGCCTGCTGCGTTCCAAGACCGGCTCCATCAAGTTTATGGGCGAGGACATTACCCATACGCCTGCCGATAAACTGGTGGGCAAGGGCCTGGCCCAGGTTCCCGAGGGCCGTCGCGCCTTTTTGCAGATGACGGTCGAGGAGAACCTGGAGATGGGCGCCTACACGCAGCCCAAGTCCACGGTGGCTCCGGGCCTTGAGCGCGTCTACGAGCAGTTCCCGCGCCTTAAGGAGCGCCGTCGCCAGGTCGCCGGCACCCTTTCGGGCGGCGAACAGCAGATGCTCGTTATGGGGCGCGCCCTTATGAGCAACCCCAAGCTGCTCATGCTCGATGAGCCTTCCATGGGTCTGGCGCCGATTCTGATTGAGCAGATCTTCCAGATTGTCGAGGACCTGCACAAGGCCGGTACCACGGTGCTTCTGGTCGAGCAAAACGCACAGATGGCTCTTTCCATCGCCACACGCGGCTACGTGCTCGAGACCGGCAAGATTACCATGACCGGCACCGGCCAAGAGCTCCTGCACGACGACAACGTCCGCAAGGCTTACCTGGGCGGCTAGGGACTTCCGCCGTTCTGCCGAACGGCGGACCGGCCGACGCTGCGCGGGCGCCCTGATCGACGTGCCGAAGCTCCTCACCCTTGGGGCTATGCCGCGGTACGAGGCCAGGTGGTCATGGTCCGGGAACCTCGCGATGTCGAATGACACCGCGAGGTTCGCCGCCGTCCTCGGCGGCCTCGACCCCCGAGTGGGCGATCCCCACGCGCTAACGCCTGCAAACAAGGGGATTGCCAAGACGCCGCCGGGCACCTCCGTCATAGACGTGGAAGTGCGGCCGCGCTGAAGCACTGCGCGGTGTCTGCTCGCTTATGTGCGCATCACGAAGGAAGACCAGATCGGTGAGCGGGATTGGCCCGAAGTCGAGAGATTCCCATCAGCCTCTCGTCGGTCGATGACCGGTTCACCACGCAGGAAGAGCGTGACGGAAGGTCTCGCAAAAAGGCTCCGAGCGCGGCGTGCTCATGCCCGTCGTGGTGCGCCCGAAGGGGGGGGACGGCTGCTACGAGCTCGATCATTTGCGAGGAGAAGACGAACCAGTCGTTGCAGATCCAATATGGATCTCGCCGACCTCGGCAAGCTGCTCGATGAGTGGAAGCCCTGTCGGGTCGTCTATTTCAACACCACCCAGAATGATGGTGTCATCGCGCAGGTCGATCTGCGTGTTGAGCACAGCGAGGTTAAAGCCGGAGGCCACAAATCCGATAGCAGCCAGGACGAGCCCCGTGGCAACAAGCCCACCCGCTACGGCAAGGTAAATCCTTTTTACGCTGGACATGTTTGCACTCCTTCCTATGCCGTGAGCGGCGCCGCTTCGGCGCCCATGCGGCTCTTATTGCCTCGATCTTTCCAGAAGGGCGAAACGGCTTTCTTCGCCCAAAGGGCAGAGAGGCGCGCGATCTGCTTGGACGCCGTCCAGGCGCCGGCTCCCGTGAGGAGCGCCACACCGATGGAAGCGAATCCCATTCCCATCGAGGCCAAAACGTACGGAACATGCCCGATAATGATGCCGTCCACGGCGAACAGGAGCCCTACCAGGCCCGCGCCCCCGAATGCCGCGGCCACGATCCACACGCAGAGCGCAAGAACCCAAATACAGATGTAGACTGCAGCGGCAACGGCGACGAACGCGAGCAGCAGCGGAATCCATACCGGAGAGCCCACGATGGCGAGCGCCCATAGAAGTGCCGTGCTCTTGCGCTTGGTCCTCGCGATCGCGCGCGGCACGGCGGGCAGTTCGTCGAGCGTTGCCTCGGCGACCTCACCGGGCGTGCCCATGGCGGCCACAGCCTCGGCCTCCGTCATGCCGTCCTCCATACGGTCGGCGATGGCCTCCGCGTAGAACTCCTGCGTTTCCTTTACCTGATCTGCCGGCAGGCAGGCCAGAAGCTCGCCCAGCCGGTTCAAGAACTCATCGCGCGTCATGGTGCGCCCCCTCCACGTAACGGTAGATCTCCTGCACGGATGGCCATTCGGCGAGGAACTCGGCGATACGCTCGCGCCCGGCGTCCGTGATGCGGTAGTACCTCCGCAGCCGCCCGTTGTGCTCGGCGGAGCGCGCGGTGATGCAGCCCGCCTTCTCCAGGCGCTTGAGCAACGGATAGAGCGTGGATTCCGTGAGCCCCATACTCGCGGGCACGTCCTTCACGATCTGATAGCCGTAGGATTCCTCGCCCGAGACGGCCGCGAGCACGCAGGCCTCGAGGAAGCCGCGCTTCATCTGTGCCTCCATCCGCACACCTCCTTTCGTAGTATACTGTGTAACACCTACTATATGACACATAGTATATGATGTCAACAGTTGTCGTATAGGGAGTCCGGTCTGTCTGTCCCCTGCGGGTACTCATTGGGGACGTACTTAAATGAGTACCCATCGCTCAAGGTGGCACCTGGGGACGTTCCTTATGTGCCGGCACTTTGGGACACTCCTTGTCAAGGTTTTGTTCCATCGTGCGGGTTGCTATTTAACGTGCGACAATGCCGTGTGGAAATCGAAATGTCTCCTGGGGGCTATCTATGCTGTACGAGTTTTGTGCCGAGAACTTTGAGCGTGTGCCGGCGGCTATCGATGCCGGTGCTAAGCGCATCGAGTTGTGCGACAACCTTGCCGTCGGTGGTACCACGCCCTCGGCCGGCGTTATCAGCACTACGGTCAGCTATGCTCACGAGCATGACGCGCGAGTGATGTGCATGATTCGCCCGCGTGGCGGTGACTTTCACTACAACCAGGACGAGCTGCGCATGATGGAGATGGACTTGGGTCTTGCCGTGAGCGCCGGCGTTGACGGCCTGGTCTTTGGCTGCTGCAAGCCCTGTGCCGGCGGCTGGGCGCTCGACGAGCTCACCCTCGGCGCCCTCGTGATGGCTACGGGCTGCGCGACCGAGGAGTGCAAGCGCGGGGCCATCGATATCACCTTCCACATGGCCTTTGACCAGCTCTCGCCCGAGGCTCAGCTGGACGCCATTGACACACTCGCCGACTGCGGCATCACGCGCATCCTGACGCATGGTGGTGCTGCCGGAACGCCGATCGAGGACAACCTGGAGCACCTGTCGCGTCTTGTCGAGTATGCGGGCGACCGCCTGACCATCCTTCCCGGCGGCGGCATTTCTACGGCCAACCGCGATACCGTGGCGGCGGCATTGAGCGTCTCCGAGCTCCATGGCACCAAGATCGTGCCGCTGGAGGCGTAACCCGTGGCGCTGGTATTTGACGTTCAGCAGGCGAACGGTAAGCCCGACGACAACCGGCGCCCTGGCACCGCGTGTCCCTTTTGCGATACCGAGGAACTTGCCGATATCATCCGGCGCGATGGTGACTGCATCTGGCTCGAGAATAAGTTCAAGACCCTGCGCGCCACCCGTCAAACCGTGCTGATCGAGTCGGCCGATCACGATGCCGACCTGGTGATCTATGAGCCGGATGAACTCCACCATGTGATACGGTTTGCCCTGGGTTGCTGGCAGCAGATGATCGATTCACAGCAGTATCGCAGCGTTCTCATGTACAAGAACAAGGGTCCGCTCTCGGGCGGTAGTCTCGTTCATCCGCACATGCAGATTGTGGGTTTGGAGCAGGAAGACGGCTACACTTCGCTGACTTCTGCCAATTTCGAAGGCATCAATGTCTGGCAACAGGGGAGAATCTCGGTCAATATCTCAACCGAACCGATCATGGGGTTCTTTGAGATCAACGTTTCAGCCCCGCAGGGAATCGCCGCCAGCGATGACGCACGAGACCAAGCCGAGGCGGATCTCTTTGCCGATGCGATCCAGGTAGCTCTGCGCTATATCCTAAACGAGCACCACGGTGGTCGCGCAGAGTCGTACAACTTGTTCTTCTATCACCTGGGCGGTCGGACCATTGCCAAGGCGCTGCCGCGTTGGGTGGTTTCGCCCTACTTTGTCGGCTATCGTTTGGCCCAAGTCAATGCCGAGACGACGCTCGATATCGATGCTGAGCGTCTGCGTGCGCATCTGGAAACGCTCGTATAGCAAGACTAACACCCGCGTAATGCGGACAGCCTAGCGCGCCATGGCGTCGCGGCCGGCTTCGACCCGCTTGCGCTGTTTGGTGCGCTCCTCGCAGGTTAGGCACTCAAAGAGATGCCCGATAATCGAGGCCAGCACCTGCTGAAACAGCGTGCCGCACATGACGGGGAACACGACCTCGCCCGGAAAGTACTGCGTGGCGATGACGGCACCCGAAGAGATGTTGCGCATGCCGCAGGTAAAGCACATGGTAGTCGTCTCGCTATATGGCAGATGCAGCGCACGTGCGACCAGAAAACCGACGACAAAGCCGCTGATGGCGAAGACCAAAATAAAGAGGGCGACTTCCAGGCGCACCGCGTTTATGTGCAGCACGTACTCGCTCATAGCGGTGGAGTTGGACGCGATGACGCCCATCATCATGAACTTGCAGGCGGGCGAGAGCACGGGAGAGAGTTTCTCGTGGCCCCAGCCGCGCGTGAGTTCATTGATGGCAATACCGAGCACAGCGGGGATGGCGATCATAAAGGCCATGTTCTGCATCATGCTCGGCACGTCGATCGAGACGGTGGCGCCCAGCAGGAGCTTGAGCGTAAGCGGAATCGTCACAGGTGAGATAACCGAGGACGTCAGGATGATGGTGAGCGCGAGCGGGCCGTTGCCGCCGAACATGCTGATCCACATAAAAGCGGTGACGGCCACGGGCACGCTGTATTCGAGCACAATGCCGCAGACAAGGTTGGGGTTGGAGCCAAAGAAGAGTGACCCCATGGCATACGCCGCGATGGGAATAAGCACCGCCGAGACGAGCAGCGCCAAGACTAGGTGCAACGGACGGCGGAACACCTCGGTTACCTGGTGAAAGGTGTTGCTGAGCGCACCCTGAAACGTCATAAAGGCAAACAAGGTGGGAACGATGGGCTTGAGTACGCCAATCTGTTGGGGAAAGAGCACGCCGAGTGCCACGCAAATCGGAACGATGACCTGCATGTGCCCCGCGAGAAACTTGCCCAGTCCAACCCATTGCTTCATATGCGCTTGTGACTCCCTTTGCCCGTGAACCCGTTTTGAATGGATATGCTAGACGCTCGCATGCGTCCGTGCGTCAGAAACGCTCGAATATTTCGAGGCTATTACCGGCATCGTTTACCGAAACCGCGGCGTGCTGCGGCGATTTGCGTCTGCTCTGCACGGTATAATAAATCCGTTCAACAGATCTGCCTGCCGAAGCGGGCATACACAGAGGACTCATCGCTATGAACCGTGAGAGGTATCGCGGCGACCTGCCCCTATCGGGGGTGGGCGCCTATGTCATCGCTTAAGACGACGCATCGCTGGGCGGTCGCTCAGCAAAACCCCGAGCTCGAAAAGGAGCTTTCGGCTGGCCTGGGCATTCCCGGGCTGGTGGCGCGTATTATGGTCGCGCACGGCATTACATCCATCGAAGAAGGTCAGCTGTTTTTGACGCCTTCGCTCGATCGCGACTGGGCCGACCCACTCATTATCCCGGGCATGTCGGTCGTTGCCGACCGCGTCGAGCGTGCTATTTGCAACCACGAGCACATTGCGGTCTTTGGCGATTTTGACGTTGACGGTATTACGTCGACCTGCCTGTTGACCGAGGCACTGCGCACGTTTGGCGCCGATGTCACGCCGTTTATTCCGCATCGCTTTGACGAGGGCTACGGTCTTTCGCGCGCGGCGCTCGACCGCGTTAACGAGCTCGCTCGCCCTCAGCTGATCGTGACCGTCGATAACGGTATTGCCGCCAAGGAAGAAGTCTCCTATCTGGAGAGCCTGGGGATCGATTTGGTGGTCACGGACCATCACGAGCCCTCCGACCAGGTGCCGCAGGGCGTGCCCCTGACCGACCCCAAGCTCGAGGACGAGGGCCCCTCGCGCGAGCTTGCCGGTGCCGGCGTGGCACTCAAGCTGGTGCAGGTCCTGGGCGAGCGTTTGGGCAAGCCGTCGTATTGGCGTTCGCTGATCGAGGTCGCGGCGCTGGGCACCGTGTCCGACATGATGCCGCTCACGCCCGAGAATCGCGCACTGGTCGCCGAGGGCATCCAGCAGATGCGCGTGACGGCCCGTCCCGGCTATATCGCGCTTGCCGCACTTGCCAAGGCCGACCTTTCTACCATTACGGCCGACGGCCTGTCGTTTTCGCTCATCCCTCGTCTGAATGCTGCCGGCCGCATGGCTGATCCCAAGCTGGCGCTCGACCTGCTGCTTGCCCGTGATCCTATCGAAGCAAGTGCACTGGCAGCCGAGCTCGAGGAAATCAATCGCCAACGCCGTGAGATCGAGGCGGAGCTCACGTGCGATGCCATGGCGAAGGTCGAGGAGACTTATGACGGCGGGCGCGCAATCGTCGTGGGCGGCGAGGGCTGGCACGAGGGCGTCAAAGGCATCGTGGCGAGCCGCTTGACCAATCGCTATCACGTGCCGGCGCTGCTGTTCTCGATCGAGGACGGTATCGCGCGCGGCTCTGGTCGCTCGGTGGGCAAAGTTAACCTGTTTGACGCCGTCGAGCGCTGTTCCGACCTGCTGATTCGTCGCGGCGGACATGCCGGTGCGGTGGGTGTGACCATCGAGGCATCCAAGCTCGATGAGTTCCGCCGCCGCCTTTCCGCCGTGCTATCGGAGCTTCCCGCCGAGGACTTTGAAGACACCGACGAGGTCGCCGCCACCGTCGACCTTTCCGAGCTGAATATCGAGACCATCGAGCAGATCTCCCGTCTTGAGCCGTTTGGCCAGGGCAACAAGGTGCCGCTGCTGGCTGCCGAGGGCGTGACGATGTGCGACCGCGCCGTGGTGGGCAAAACCGGCGAGCACATGCGCTTTGTGGCGACCGATGGCGCCGCGAGTGTTCCGGCCATTATGTTCCGCGTGCCGCAAATCGATAAGCTCATCAACTGCGATAGCGCTGTCGACTTGGTGTTCGAGGCCGTTGCCGAGCATTGGCAGGGGCGTGTGAAGCCCAAGCTCATGATCAAGGATGTTCTGGTCCGCGATACCACGCTGCCCAGCGTCGACGATCCGGCATGCGAGCTTCGTCGTGGCGTGCAGCCGGCGGATTCCGGCCTGCGCCTGGAGTCGCGTAAGCGCGAGACGCTCGCCCAGCTTTCCTATACCGAGCTCACGCGCTCGCTTATCCATAGCTTGATCGGATCGAACCAGCCGCACCGCGCGCAGGTTGAGGCGCTCGATGCCTTGGCCGACCACCAGAGCGTCTTGGCCGTTATGGGAACGGGCCGCGGCAAGTCTCTCATCTTCCATGTGCATGCTGCGCGCGAGGCTGTCCTTCGCGGACGTGCGAGTATCTTTGTCTATCCGCTGCGTGCGCTTGTTGCCGACCAGGCCTATCACCTCTCGTCGACGATGGCAGCGCTTGGCATTGGCGTTGGCGTGCTGACCGGCGAGACCGTGGAGGCCGCACGCGATGATGTGTTCGCCGGCCTAGCTTCGGGCCGCACCGGTATCGTGCTCACGACGCCCGAGTTCCTATCTATCCACCGTGACCGCTTCGCGCGTTCGGGCCGCATCGGCTTTGTCGTTATCGATGAGGCGCACCACGCCGGCCTTGCCAAGGGCGGCGACCGCAGCGCCTATCTCGACATGCCCGATATCCTCAAAGCCCTGGGCGACCCGGTTGTTATGGCTGCGACGGCCACCGCGACGGCTCCGGTCGTGGCCGAGCTTGCCCGCATGCTGCCGATTACTCGCACGGTGGTCGACGAGACGGTGCGCGAGAACCTGCAGCTCGAGGACGACCGCGACCTTGCGAGCCGCGAGAACCGTTTGGTGTCGATCGTGGCGACGGGGGAGAAGACCGTCATTTACGTCAATTCGCGCGACCAGTCCGTGGCGCTCGCCAAGACGCTACGCAAACGCGTTCCCGACTACGCGTCGCATATCGCCTTTTACAACGCGGGCCTTACGCGCACCGACCGCCATCGCGTAGAGGAGGCGTTTCGTGACGGATGCCTCAGCTGCATCGTCTCGACCTCTGCCTTTGGCGAGGGCGTCAACCTTCCCGATATTCGCCATGTCGTGCTCTACCACATGCCGTTTGGCGCGATTGAGTTTAACCAGATGAGCGGCCGCGCCGGTCGCGATGGCCAGCCCGCCGTGATCCACCTGCTCTATTCGTCGCGCGACGCCCGCATCAACGAGCGCCTGCTCGACTGCTACGCACCCGAGCGCGACGAACTCGTCACACTCTATCGTGCGCTGCAGACCATGTGGCGCTCCAACCGCGGTAAGACCGGGGATGATTCATTCTGCGCAAGCGATATCGACATCGCGCAGATGTGCCTTGCCATCGATGCTCGCACGCCGGTCGACGAGCGCTCGGTGGAAAGTGGCCTGGGAATCTTCGAAGAGCTTGGTTTCTGTCGCGTTTCGGGGTTTGACGACACCCGTCGCATCGCGATGGCCGAAAACCCCGGCCGTGTGCAATTGAGCAGGTCAATTCGCTATTTGGAGGGCTTGCGCTCGCGCATGGAGTTCTCGGCTTTCCGGAGTTGGGCGCTCGATTCGTGCGCTTCTGATATGCTAGCCAAAGTTAACCGCCCGATCGTACCGCGGGCCTAGGGGAAGGGGACCTCGATGGATGCCGCAGCCCGTACCGCCCATGATTCCACCCTCCAGCCGTTCTCGGAGATGGAGCACTATAAGCATGCCGATGAGCTGCCGCCCGAGATTATGGCGGACAGCTACGACAAACTGGAGCGTCTGTGCCTCAAATATATGAATGAGGACGACTTCTCCAAGGTGGAGCAAGCCTACTGCTTTGCCGCCGAGAAGCACTGCAACCAAAAGCGCCGCTCGGGTGAGATGTACATCAACCATCCCGTCGAGGTGGCCATCATTTTGGCCGATCTCAAGATGGACTGCGATGTAGTGTGCGCCGCGCTGCTGCACGATACCGTCGAGGATACCGAGACCTCGCTTGCCGATGTTTCCGGCCTGTTTGGCGATACGGTGGCCGAGCTCGTCGATGGCGTGACCAAGCTCACCAACATCGAAGTCGACAGTATGGACGAGAAACAGGCGCTCACGCTGCGAAAGATGTTCCTCGCCATGTCCAAGGACATCCGCGTCATCATCGTTAAGCTTGCCGACCGTCTGCACAACATGCGCACCCTTGCAGCCCTGCGTGAGGACCGTCGCCTGTTTAAGGCTCGCGAGACCATGGACGTGTATGCGCCCCTGGCCGACCGTCTGGGCATGAGCTCCATTAAATGGGAGCTCGAGGACCTGTCCTTCTTCTACCTGGAGCCCGATGCCTACCAGCGCATCGCACGCATGGTGGCGGAGTCGCGCGAGGTCCGTGAGCGCTATCTGGCCGAGACCATCAAGACGCTCACCGACGAGCTCAACCGCATTGGCCTGGAAGACTTCCAGATCAACGGCCGTTCCAAGCACTATTGGTCCATCTACCAAAAGATGAAGCGCAAGGGCAAGGAATTCTCCGAGATCTACGACCTGGTGGCACTGCGCGTCATCACGCATTCGGTGCGCGATTGCTACTCCACGCTCGGCGCGGTGCACACGCTGTGGCACCCCATGCCCGGCCGCTTTAAAGACTATATCGCCATGCCCAAGGTCAATAACTACCAGTCGCTCCACACGACGGTCATCGGCCCCACGGCTCGCCCGCTCGAGATTCAGATTCGAACCTATGAGATGCATGAGCAGGCCGAGTACGGCATTGCCGCCCACTGGCTATATAAGAAGTCGGGCGGATCGTCTGCTTCCAAGACCAATGACGCTCAACGTTTGGACGACCAGATCAACTGGCTCAAGCATTCGCTCGATTGGGCGGCTTCCGACGAGATCACCGATGCCAAGGAATACCTGCATTCGCTGAAGGTCGACCTCTTCGATCAGGAGATCTTTGTCTTTACGCCCAAGGGCGAGGTCATGGCGCTTCGTGCCGGCTCCACGCCGCTCGACTTTGCCTACGCCGTTCACACCGAGGTGGGAAACCATTGCGTCGGCGCCAAAATCAACGGTGCGGTGGCTCCGCTCACGCACGAGATTAAGACGGGTGACCGTGTCGAGATTCTGACTAACAAGAGTTCCAAGCCGTCGCGTGATTGGCTCAAGATCGTTAAGACACCTTCCGCCAAGTCAAAGATCCGCCGCTATTTTGCCGCTGCGACCAAGGACGACGACGCTGCTGCTGGTCGCGATATGCTGGCTAAGGACCTGCGTAAGCGTGGCTATGGCATTTCTACGCCGCGTTCGACGCGTGCGCTCAACGCCGTGGCGGAGCAGTTTAACTTCAAGCAGCTCGAGGACCTGTTTGCCGCCGTCGGCGCCGGCAAGGTTGCCCCGCGCGCTGTGGGCAATAAGGTCGAGCAAATCTTGGACCCCAAGCCCGAGGAACAGCTCACCAAGGCCGAGGCTATCGCCGAGGTCGTGAAGCAGCCTGCTCGCGGCTCCAACCGCAAGCCGCAAAAGCGCGGCAAGAGCGCCAGTAACGGCATTATCGTCAAGGGCGAGAGCAACAGCGGCCTACTGGTCCGTCTGGCTCATTGCTGCAACCCCGTGACGGGCGACGACATCGTCGGCTTCATCACGCGCGGTCGTGGCGTTTCGGTGCATCGCGCCAACTGTCCCAACGTCAAGGGTCTTATGGAGCATCCCGAGCGCATGATCGAAGTGGAGTGGGACGGCGCTGCCGACACCCTCTTCCAGGTCGAGATCGTGGTCGAGTGCCTGGACCGCATGGGCCTGCTCAAGGATGTCACCATTGCCATTGGCGATGCGGGCGGCAATATCCTTTCTGCCGCCACGTCGACCAACCGCGAGGGTATTGCAACCCTGCGCTTTATGGTCGAGATCTCGGACGCGAGTGGTCTGGATCCGCTGCTGGCCTCCATCAGCAGCGTTGACTCGGTCTACGACGCGCGCCGCCTGATGCCCGGTGAGGGTGGAGCCCAGCTTAAGCGCCGCGTTTAGTCGCGACGAACGTGTCACATTATCGATATTCGCTACACTCGAGGCATCGTTTGATGCCTCGAGTTCTATAGAGAGGAGAGGGACATGAGTGCTGTGTCCTTGGATTTAACTCCCAAGGGATCGGTCGAGATCGAGACGCTCGTAAACGGTCCCATTCAGACCAATAGCTATGCTGTTATTTCGGACAATGAGTGCGTGATTATCGATCCCGCATGGGAAGGCGAACGCCTGGTGGAGCATATTCGAGCCGAGCATCCCGGCGTACGCGTGTTTGGCGCCGTATGCACTCATGGCCATGCCGATCATGTTGGTGGTGTTGCAGGCGTGCGAACCACCGTTGGCGAGGGCTGCCAGTATGAGCTGTGTGCTAAGGATGTGGCGGTGCCGCATGCGAACATCGAGGAACAGCGAGCTATGTGGGGCATTGAGACGCCTGACCCCGGGGAGCCGACGCACCTGCTCGCCGAGGGAGATGCTATCAAGGTGGGCGATATCTACCTGCAGGTGATCGAGACGCCAGGGCATACGCCGGGCGGGATCGTCTTGTTTGCCGCCACCGAGCAGGGGAACATTGCCTTTGTGGGCGACACCATGTTTCCGGGTGGGCACGGCCGCACCGATCTTTCTGGAGGAGACGAGGCGGCGATTCTGCGCTCGCTCTCCAAGCTCGCCCGGCTTCTCCCGCCCGATACCGTTTGCCTAACCGGTCATGGCGATTCGACCACCATGGCACGCGAGCTCATGCAGAACCCTTTCATGCAGATTTAGCTTAATAGTCGGCTTTTGAAGCACGAGAAGCGTCCAAACGTCAAGCTATTTTTCCCCAACGGGTCGATTTCGTAGGGCAAACGGTCAAAAAAGTCTGTTTGGACGATATTCGTGAACAAACGAACGTTTATGCTCGGGTGCGCCGTGGTAAAATCTCAGGCGTTATCGGAGCAACCTTACAGGAGGTTTCTTTTATGCTCGTCAACGCAGCAGACATGCTCAAGAAGGCCGAGGCCGGCAAGTACGGTCTTGGTGCCTTCAACACCAACAACCTCGAGTGGACCCTGGCTATTCTCCAGGCCGCCGAGGAGGCCAAGTCTCCGCTGATCCTTCAGTGCACCGCTGGTGCCGCTAAGTGGATGGGCGGTTTCAAGGTCTGCGCCGACATGGTCAAGGCTGCCGTCGAGGCCACGGGCGTTACCGTTCCCGTCGCCCTTCACCTCGATCACGGTTCTTACGAGGACTGCTTCAAGTGCATCGAGGCCGGCTTCACGTCCATCATGTATGACGGCTCTCACGAGGAGACCTTCCAGCTTAACCTCGACCGCACCAAGGAGCTCGTTGAGCTTGCCCACTCCAAGGGCATGTCCATCGAGGCCGAGGTCGGCGGCATCGGCGGCACCGAGGACGGCGTGACCTCCAGCGGCGAGCTCGCTGATCCTGCTGAGTGCAAGCAGATCGCTGACCTGGGTGTCGACTTCCTCGCCTGCGGCATCGGCAACATCCACGGCGTGTACCCCGCCGACTGGGCTGGTCTTTCCTTCGAGCGTCTGGGCGAGATTAAGGCCCAGACCGGTGACCTGCCCCTCGTTCTGCACGGTGGCACCGGCATCCCCGAGGATCAGATCAAGAAGGCCATCTCCCTGGGCATCTCCAAGATCAACGTCAACACCGACCTGCAGCTCGTCTTCGCCAAGGGCGTCCGCGAGTACATCGAGGCTGGCAAGGATCAGCAGGGCAAGGGCTTTGACCCCCGCAAGCTCCTCAAGCCTGGTCGCGACAACATCGTTGCCCGCACCAAGGAGCTCATGGAGGAGTTTGGCTCCGTCAACAAGGCGTAAGCGTCGCTAAACTTCCCGCCGGAAGCCCCGTCCCCCTACACTGTTTCCTTTGCGCTCACCTGGCTTTGCCAGAAGTCGCGCCAAGAAAACAGCTCCGGGGGACGGGGCTTCCTTCGTTTAACGCCGCAGGGTTACGAGGCTGAATTATTTATTTGACTACCGTTCAGCGGTGTTGATGGCTCCCTTGTTGGGGCTTTCTTTTTATCTCGCTACAATGGGCTTCAAGCGTTCTAGTGACTTGGAGTTTTGGTATGGCTGTTATTAATGTGCTGCCTTCGGATGGGAAGGTTATTGACGAGGGTCCAGTTGGTTGCTCTGCTGATGTTTGCTGTGATGACTTTCGTCATCTCGATGTTGGACTGCCGCCCGAGATTCTTCGTCTTATGGATGCCGGGTATTTGACGCAGGCTGTTGCTGCCTGCGATCGCCTTTTGGAGCAGAACCCCGAGCCTTCGCTGGCTGCTTGTGTTCGTGCCGAGCGGTATCGCATGCTCGAGACGCCGCTTCATTTTTCGGTGTCGCGCGACCAGGCTATTGCGATGATTCGCGAGGAGTGGCCAGAGTTTACCGAAGAGCAGTTTGATGACCTGATTAATCGTAAGCGTATTGACTGGCGCTTTATCGATGGCGAACTGTTCGTTCTCGACAACTTCCTCGATTCGCTTCGCGTATATCCCAAAGAGGTTCCCGGCATGCGGCCCGATTCTACGGACGGAATAGCACTGCGCAACGAGATGCTCAAGGAGATGGAGTCACAAAACGGATTGGCTCGCGTCATTACGCTTAAAGCGTCCGTGTCTGTCCCCGGCGCTCTGGAAGGGGAGACCGTTCGCGCGTGGCTACCCGTTGCCGCCGCCTGTCGTCAACAGTCTCATATCGAGGTTCTCGATATGACGCCGGAGGGTGCTGTTGCCCCCGCGAATGCTTCGGCGCGTACCGCCTCGTGGTCTTCTTCGAGTGAGCGCTCATTCTCGGTGACCTATCGCTATCAAATTGATGCCGCTTATCGTGATGTCTATGGGGGTGCGCTTCCGGTGCATCCTTGCATGGACGCGCCACTGCCCGTGGACACCTCCGAGGACCGTCCGCACATTGCATTCACGCCGTATCTACAGCAGCTGACAGCCCGTGTCATTGACGGGCTCGAGGATCCGCTCGATCGCGCCCGTGCTATCTATGATTACCTGACGCAGTACATCGACTATCGCTATCAGCCGCCGTACTTGCTTTTGGGATCTATTGCCGATGACTGCGCGCATTCGCTCCGCGGCGATTGCGGCGTTATGGCGCTCACGTTTATCACCATGTGCCGTATCGCGGGCGTGCCTGCCCGTTGGCAGAGCGGCCTGTATGTTGCGCCCGATTCGGTGGGGTCGCACGACTGGGCAGAGTTCTATACGCCGCAGACCGGATGGCTCAACGCCGACGTGTCATTTGGATCTTCTGCTCGCAGGATGGGGGAGGAGTGGCGCCGCCGTCACTACTTTGGCAATCTCGACCCGTGGCGTATGGTGGCCAACAATCGATTCCAGGCAGAGTTTGAGCCCTCTTTCGACGGCATGCGCGAGGACCCTTACGATAACCAGATGGGTGAGGCTTCGGTCGACGGTCGCGGATGCCGTCGGCGCGAGATGCTCCGCACGGTCGAACTCATCGAAATGCTCGAAGTTCCATTTTCGGACTAATCGGTAGAAAGCTGTGATAAACTAACTCACGCATTGCGTGCCCGAGTGGCGGAATTGGCAGACGCAGTGGACTCAAAATCCACCGTTGGCAACAACGTGCGAGTTCGAGTCTCGCCTCGGGCACCATACATGCAAGTGAGCGTTCAAGGGGGTCAAGGCCCCCTTTTTCGTGTACGTAATGTGATAACGCGCGGTACGTGTTATTATTCGCAAGGCGTTGTTCCCGCAATGCCCTAAAGAGGAACCCGAGGGCTCCCACCTTTTGGCGCCAATGAGCAGCTGACTGGTCATACAACTTAGATTCCCTTCCTCAAATCGAGGATGTCTATGTGTACGACCTGGTTGCAAAGAAGCGCCGGGTTATTTTTTTTATGAATGGAGGTAGGGAAAATAGCTAAGTCTGATGACACCCGCATCAACGACGAGATCACTGCATCTTCGTGCCGTTTGATTGGCGTCGATGGCTCTCAGCTCGGCCTGTTCGCCATCCGCGATGCCCAGCGCGTCGCCGACGATCAGGGTCTCGACCTGGTCGAGATCGCTCCCAACGCGGAGCCGCCGGTCTGCAAGGTCATGGACTACGGTAAGTTCAAGTACCAGCAGGCCATGAAGGCCAAGGCTGCTCGTAAGAACCAGTCCAAGGTCGAGGTCAAGGAAATGAAGTTCCGACCCAAGATCGACGTTGGCGACTACGAGACCAAGAAGGGCCACGTTCTGCGTTTCCTCAAGAAGGGCGCACGCGTTAAGATCACCATCATGTTCCGCGGCCGTGAGATGGCTCACCCGGAGCAGGGTCTTAACGTTCTCGAGCGTCTCGCCGAGGATCTCAAGCCTTACGCTACGGTCGAGTCCAAGCCTAAGATGGAAGGCCGTAACATGCTTATGCTGCTCGCCCCGATTAAGGGCGCCTTCGATGAGGATAAAGCGGCAAGCGATACCAAGTAACTAGTGTTCTGTAACCGATTAAGGAGTATTTCATGCCTAAGATGAAGTCCCACAGCGGCACCAAGAAGCGTTTCCGCAAGACTGGCACCGGCAAGCTTATGCGCGCCAAGGCTTTCAAGAGCCACATCCTGAGCAAGAAGTCCACCAAGCGTAAGCGTGGCTTCCGTCAGGAGACCGAGATCGCCGCTGCCGACCGCAAGGTCATCAAGTCGCGTCTCGCCTAAGTTCGCGTTCCCGTTTTTCGTTTTACCGTCTAGGAGTTGATAGAACATGGCACGTATTAAGCGCGCTGTTGCCGCCAAGAAGAAGCGCCGTACCGTTATGCACCGTGCGAAGGGTTACTACGGTGCCGCTTCGCGTACTTACAAGCATGCTAAAGAGCAGGTCCAGCACTCCCTGCAGTATCAGTATCGTGATCGCCGCAACAAGAAGCGCGAGATCCGCTCTCTCTGGATCACCCGCATCAACGCTGCCGCTCGCCTGAACGACATCTCTTACTCTCAGTTCATGCACGGCCTGAAGGTTGCCGGCATCGAGCTCGACCGCAAGGTCCTGGCTCAGATGGCTTACGAGGACATCGAGTCCTTCAACGAGCTGGCCACCATCGCCAAGAAGGCTCTAGAGGCCTAATAGATTCTCTTGAATCGCTAGGGGAGTGTCGCGTTGTGCGCGGCGCTCCCTCTTTTTATCTGAAGCGCGGTTTACATTGCTAAAAGCGCGGGTAGATAAACACTTATAGGTGACCGATCTCTATATATTCCTGAACCAAAGGGTCATCATCTGATACGTGCGGAAGATCCGCACCAGTCTTTCTATTACCTATAGAAAGCAATATGTTGTGTAGGACTTGTGAAGAGTGGAATTGACGTCCCACAGGGCTTCGCGGTCTGGCAATATATCTCCTTGCCGCGCGGCCCGGTCGGACCGGATCAGCCGCGCAGGCGTGCACCTTGAGAACCGGATACTGCGAGGATGGACACACCAGTTGTGTCGCATCCGGGCAGACATCGAACCATTTGAAATGGTCTAACTTGGATTTG
>NZ_QRXX01000034.1:0-604 GCF_003462695.1 Collinsella sp. AF16-8 | reverse complement strand
CCAGCCCGTGGGAGGCCAGGGCGCCGCTGACCGGTGGACGGCACCGAGCCGTCGGATGACTTGAAGAAGGGGGAGGCCTCGCGGCCTCCCCCTTTTTTGCGTTATATAAACCGACATTTGCCCTATCTGTTTTAGGTGTGTTCGGATTGGCTTTAGTCGAGGGCATCGTAGTCGTTCGCGGTGAGGCAGAGCCGATCTTTTTACTCATGTCGCTTTCTGGTGGCGCTCAGTCGGCTCCAGAGTTCTGTCGCCACGTATATCCGGACGGATCTTTTGCTCCTTATTTCCAGTACATTAATTAAGGGGCATTGTTTTAATCAAATACACTCCGCCAGTGGGGACTCTATCTAATTAGTGATAGAGCCCCCACTGGCGTTTATATAGGTTTGTTAACGTTGTCCTTCAATTTATTACGGGCTAACTAGCGGAGATCGATGAGGGTATAAAGATACTATGTCTACAGTGGACAGCAAGATTCCCGAGGTCATACGGTCTGTCCAAGTTTTATGACCATACGCGTGACTCTGAGCATCTCGGAGCCCAGTTAGTTGATTTGTGAACAAAATATGGAGTGCGCGATTCCCGCCCCCGGCGCCCCTCCGGT
>NZ_QRXX01000033.1:0-900 GCF_003462695.1 Collinsella sp. AF16-8 | reverse complement strand
CGGGCGTCGAAGCAGTAGGGCACGCCGCCGACGGATACGGGGCCGCGCGCCAGGGCGCCGGAACCCGTCGCGTAGTACCAGGTCCCGTCGTCGAGGACCCACCCGGTCGCCATCGCGCCGGAGGCGTCAAACCAGTACGCGGAGCCATTGCACTCATGGAGCCCGATGGCCATGGCATGCGTCGAGGGGTCGAGCCAATACCAGGCCCCATTGGTATGGAGCCAGCCAGAATGCAACGAGACCGGATTGACTGAATCCACATAGAACCAGTTGCCGTCAAACGAATTCCAACCCAGATTCCATTTAACGGATTCTTGAACAGGACCATCATCGATTGAATCTGAAGGAGAAAGAGTCGAGGGGACGGATCGCCGCTCAAAATCAGTAGGGATGGAGGAGCTTATGGGTTCTGCGTTCGCGATATCAACCACACCGGGTCCAGCGAGCAGTAGAGTTGAAAGGATGATTAGGATTAATGTTATTCGCTTTTTCCTTGCCATGTGCAGCCCCCAGTAGCAACCAATTTTTATATAAACATAGTCTACAAATGGATAGCTAAGAGCAATATGTAATTAGAAAAAAGCAATTAAAGAAGAGTTGCTAGCCGAGCCAAGCGCCATTACTAGCAAAAGAGTATTTCACCCCATCGATTTCTTGAACACCCGTAGTCATAGCGTGCGTCGAGGGGTCAAGCCAGTACCAGGCGCCGCCGACGTAGGCCCAGCCGGAGGTGAGGGCGCCGGAGCCCGTCGCGTAGTACCAGGTTCCGCCGTCGAGGACCCACCCGGTCGCCATCGAGCCGGAGCCGTTGAACCAGTACATGGAGCCGTTGCACCCATGGAGCCCGGTGGCCATGGCGTGCGTCGAGGGATCGAGCCAGTACCACGTACCGTTTAGGTT
>NZ_QRXX01000032.1:0-1049 GCF_003462695.1 Collinsella sp. AF16-8 | reverse complement strand
AAGCCCGATCGTATTGTCGTCGCCCTCGGCGGCAACGCCCTCGGCAACAACCCCGTCGAGCAGATCGAGGCCGTGAGCAACACCGCCCACGCTCTCCTCGGCCTCATCGAGCAGGGCAACGAGATCATCATCACCCACGGCAACGGCCCGCAGGTCGGCATGATCCAGAACGCCTTCGCCGCTGCCCACGATGCCATCGGCACCCCCGAGATGCCGCTGCCCGAGTGCGGCGCCATGTCCCAGGGCTACATCGGCTACCACCTGCAGCAGGGCATCGGCCGCGAGATGCACAAGCGCTACAAGCGCTGGCACGCCGCCACCGTCGTCACCCAGATCGAGTGCGATCCCGACGATCCCGCGTTCAAGAACCCGACTAAGCCGATCGGCCCCTTCTACACCGAGGAGCAGGCCAAGGAGTTCATGGCCGAGGACCCCTCCAAGGTCTTCGTCGAGGATTCCGGCCGCGGCTGGCGTCGCGTCGTCGCCTCCCCCGATCCCAAGAAGATCGTCGAGGCTGACTCCATCCTCAACCTGCTCGACAACGAGTTCATCGTCATCGCCTGCGGTGGCGGCGGCATCCCCGTCGTCCGCGACTACGAGAACAAGGGCTGCTACAAGGGCGTTCCCGCCGTCATCGACAAGGACCTGGGCGGCGAGCTGCTGGCCGAGGACTGCGACGCCGACGTTCTGTTCCTGCTGACCGCCGTCGAGCATGTCGCCATCAACTTTGGCAAGCCCAACCAGGAGGAGCTCGAGGACCTCACCGCCGACGAGGCCGAGCGTCTGGCCGACGAGGGTCAGTTCGGCAAGGGTTCCATGGAGCCCAAGGTCCGCGCCGCCATCAAGTTCGCCCGTTCCCGCAAGGGCCGCACCTGCATCATCGGCGCCCTGGACAAGGCCGCCGAGACCATGGCCGGCCTCTCCGGTACCCGCATCCACGAGTAGTCTCTACTCTGTTGCCTCTCCCGTGGGCGCCAGGCAAAGCGCCCACAAACTAGCCTCTCTTCATGAGCCCCGCAGTCCGCTCCGACTGCGGGGCTTTTGCTGTT
>NZ_QRXX01000031.1:0-1217 GCF_003462695.1 Collinsella sp. AF16-8 | reverse complement strand
CGGCCGCGGGAGAGCTCGGCGGAGGGCACGACGAGAAGGTCCAGGCCCTCCTTGTACAGCACGTCGTTGGTGACGGTGTTGCGCGCGTAGACGCAGATCTTGCCGGGCTCGACGCACAGGGTGTTGGAGCCGTCGTTCCACTGCTCGCGGGAGGCCGCGATCGGGTCGCCGCCGCCGCAGGGGATCAGCTTGACCTGGTCGACGCCGGTGGCGTCCTCCAGGACGTGCTCGAGGGTGTCCTCGATCAGGCGGATGTTCACGTCGCCCGGGTTCTTGCCGGCGGTCAGCTCGTAGACGCGCAGGGTGCCCATGATGGCGGGGTGGATCGTGAACTTATCGACGTCGATCTGGGTGAAGACCGTGTCGAGGTGCATGAAGGCGCGCGAGACCGGGATGTCGAAGGCCAGGATGCGCTCGACCTTGGAGTCGGAGTTCCAGAAGATGTTCTGGGCCATGACGTCGATCGCGGCGGCCTGGGTGCGCTGGGAGATGCCGACGGCGAGGGTCTTCTCGTTGATGTTCAGCACGTCGCCGCCCTCGGTGTGGAACTGGCAGTCGCGGCGGAAGTACAGGGAGACGTCCTTGTAGTCGGGGTGGTACTTGAAGACGTACTTGCCGTACAGGGTCTCGCGGTTGCGGGTGACCGAGTACATGCGGTTGAGGTTGACGCCCTCGCCGACGACCGCGAACGGGTCGCGGGTGAAGTAGAGGTTGGGCATCGGGTCGATGATCAGGTCGGACTCGGACTCGGAGTTGACCAGGGAGTCGAGGGTCGTGGACGCCGTGAGGGGCATGTCGATCTCGGCCTTGGTCATGCCGGCCATGGTCTTCTTGACGAACTCGAGGTTGTCCTCGATGGAGTCCAGCTTCTCGCGGACGATCTGCGGCATCTGCTGGCCGCGGATGCCTGCCTCGGCGATGTACTGGTCGGTGAACTCGGCGCGGGCGCCGGGGACCTGGTCGAACACCTCTGCGACGAGGTTCTCGAGGTAGAGCACCTCCACGCCCTGGTCCTTAAGGATCTGGGCGAAGGTGTCGTGCTCCTGCTGCGCGACCTCCAGGAACGGGACGTCGTCGAACAGGAGTCGCTCGAGCTCGTCGGGCGGCAGGTTGAGGAGCTCGTCGCCGGGACGGTGCAGGCAGACCTTCCTGAGCTTGCCGATCTCGGAAGGCACGTGCAGACCTTTCGTCATGGCCTCCTACCTTTCTTTCGGGCC
>NZ_QRXX01000030.1:0-1355 GCF_003462695.1 Collinsella sp. AF16-8 | reverse complement strand
GGTTTTGGGTCGAGAATCGGTGCGAACCGAATCACGACCCAAAACCCGCGCCATGCGCCGAGATGGGGCGGGCTGTGAACCGATTCACTGCCGCGACTTGATATAATCGCAGGTAGATTGATATATGAAGGTTCCAATAATAGGCCTTATGTTAGCTTGTGCTGGAGATGAAACGCCATGACCGCATCAAACCGTGACGCGACCGAAAAGCCCGATGCCGCGACTTTGACCACCATAGCCGAGGTCGCCAAGGCCTGCGGCGTGTCCAAATCGACCGCGGCGCGGCGCCTCAAGGAGCTCGATCTGGCCACGGTTTCCGACCCGTCCGACCGCCGCGGCCGACAGCTGCTCCCGCCCGCGACCGCGTCGGCGCTCGCCGCGGCGCTGCTGCCGTCCGACGGTCCCGCGCCCGAGGACCCCGATGCCGCCCGCGACCTGCTCGAGGCGCAGGTCGAGTCGTACCGCGACCAGATCGCCGCGCTCGAGCGCGAGGTCGAGCGGCTGACCGACCAGATCGCCAAGCGCGACGCCGCGTCGGTCGAGGCCGTCGCGCAGGCCGAGCAGCGCATCGAGGACCTGAAGCGCGAGAACGCCCAGCTCCGCGAGGACCTTGCGCTGAGCCGCCGTTTGGAAGGGTTCCACTGGCCCTGGACGCGCGACCGCATCAAGGCGCAGCATCTCCTACCAAAAAGTACCGTTTAACTGCTCGAGCTCTATCCCTAAGTCAACTCGGGCGCTTGTTGAAAGCGCGGAAAATCGAAGATTTACCGCCCTTCCAACAAGCGCCCCGCACCGCTCCGACGGGCTAAAAACGCCCATGAAAACCGCTCCGCGGTTTCCTACGGGCTACCCGTCTCCGCTGGGGTTTTACGTTTCACTTTTTGGGAGAGTTTCAAGAGGTTATCAAGGACGCGGGTGTATGAGGGGCGCGTAGCCCCTCATCAGAGCGAGCGTAGCGAGCGTGCCGCGGATGCCATGTGCGCTCCCACCGCCCCGCGGGTAGCGGGGACGCCGCCGCAGGTCCAGGAACTCGGTCCGCTCCCTCCCCGCCTTGGAGCGGATGGACGGATGGTTGGATGGTCGGCGTATGCCGCAGGTTGACGGCGGGTGGGACCCTCGCGCCGAAATCTTGCAGGTTTTGATGGGTGGTCGCGAGGTCTGTGGGGCTTTCTGGTTGAACTTTTGCAGTGGTGGTGCAACCACGGAACCCACCCGTGCCGACCCCCCCCCTCGCGAAAAAACCAGCATCTAGCTGGAAAAACCTCACCCGCCCCTTGGCTTTTTAGATCTCGTGATTCGCGGGTATCCGCACAGCTTCGCCCCTGCCGTCTACGGCGCTGCGGCGCCGCGCAGGG
>NZ_QRXX01000003.1:0-248261 GCF_003462695.1 Collinsella sp. AF16-8 | reverse complement strand
GGGCCGTGTTCCGCTATGCGGTTGTCAATTTGCGAAAGAAATTATGCGTCACCAAGCGTTTTCCAGCGCAGCACGCAAGGAGCGGAGCGACGCAGCGAAAGCGGGCGGCGCCAGCCGCACGCGGACATCCCGCTGGGGGCACCACAGAATCTGTGAAGCCCGTTACCAATTCGGTAGCGGGCTTTTTCCTACCCATACGCCGGGATTCGAACCCCGAAGGCATAAAATCACACTGTCATCCAAGGGCCCGTGGACAAAAAATAGCAAATATGAGTACTGTTACCAATTTAGTAACAGCGATTTCATGCCATCAGAAGGCGATTTGGACACAAGGCGTCCTACGGCGGAGGAATTGCAGGCATTTATCAGCTAAGTACTTGGACATATGTTGCGTAACACTGCATATTTTGCAAAAAGATAATGCTACAGGGCTTGTGACAGTACTCATATTTGACGTTTTTTCCCCACGACCCCTTATTGTGTGGGCGAATCAGTTGCAAAGCGGGATCCAAAGCGTCCTTCGCAAACAAATAGCCGGGGCCCGCGCGATGCGGACCCCGGCTCAATACCGTGACGATATGTCAGTTACGCTCTACACGTAGAACAGGATGTCGTCGTAGGTCGGAACCGGCCAGTAGTCGGCGGCCACGATCTCCTCCATGGCGTCCACGGCAGCACGCAGCGTATCCATAGCGGGAACGACCTCGTGCGCGTACACGTTGGCCTGCTCCTGGCCATCGAGAGCCTCGGCCTTCTGATGCACGGCGTCGAGCGCCTTGATGGAGTCGTTGATGGCGGTGATACCGTTGCAGAGCTTGTTGAGCGTGTTCTGCTCGCACTGCATGGCAGCCTCAGCACCGGCGGCACGAATAGTCTCAAGGCCCTTAGCGACCTTGGTGGCATAGGCGGTAATGACCGGGCGATAGGTACGACGCGCCTCGCGAACCATCGTGGTGGCCTCGATGTTCATGAGCTTGTTGTACTTCTCGAGCTTGCAGTCATAGCGGCACTGGGCCTCGGCCCTGGTCAGGACGCCCGTCTCCTCAAAGAGCGCAATGGCCTTATCGGAAACAAAGGCGGGAAGAGCGTCGGCCGTGGTCTTGTTGTTGGCAAGGCCGCGCTTCTCGGCCTCGATGGGCCACTCGTCGGAGTAACCGTCGCCGGAGAACAGGATGCGCTGGTGATCGGTCAGCACCTTCTTGCAGTACTCGAGCGCGGCGTCCTGGAACTTATCCTCGGGCGTACCCTCGAGCGCATCGGCGAAGGACTTGAGCGACTTGGCAACGGCGGCATCGAGCACCAGGTTGGAGTCGGAAACGTTTTGCTCGGAGCCGCAGGCACGGAACTCGAACTTGTTGCCGGTGAAGGCGAACGGGGAGGTGCGGTTGCGGTCGGTGTTGTCCTGCATCAGTTTGGGCAGGGTATCGGCGCCCAAGTCAAGCACGCCGCGCGTGGCATGGACGGAAGCCTTGCCATCGATGATCTTCTCGACAACCTCGGTAAGCTGGTCGCCCAGGAAGATGGACATAATCGCCGGAGGAGCCTCGTTGGCGCCCAGACGATGATCGTTGCCGGCCGAGGCAACGGAGGCACGCAGGAGCTCCTGATAGTTATCGACGGCCTCGATCACCGCGGTGAGGAAGACGATGAACTGCAGGTTGTCGAGCGGGGTGTCGCCCGGGTCGAGCAGGTTCTCGGACTCGGTGCCAAGCGACCAGTTGTTGTGCTTGCCCGAACCGTTGATGCCCTCAAAGGGCTTCTCGTGCAGCAGGCAGACCAAGTCGTGACGGGAGGCGATGAGCTTCATCTTCTCCATCATGACCAGATTCTGGTCGATGGCCTCGTTGACCTCGCCGTAGACAGGGGCGAGCTCATGCTGGCAGGGAGCGACCTCGTTGTGCTTGGTCTTGGCAGGAATGCCAAGCGCCCACAGTTCATCGTCCAGGTCCTTCATATAGGACGAGACGGTGGGGCGGATAGCGCCAAAGTAGTGTTCCTCGAGCTCCTGGCCCTTGCAGGGAGCAGCACCAAAGAGGGTGCGCCCGGTGATGACCAGGTCCCTGCGCTTGCGGTAAGCGTCCTTCTTGATCAGGAAGTACTCCTGCTCATCGCCCACGGAAGGAACGACCTTCTTGGGGGTCTTACCAAACAGCGCCAAAACGCGCTTGGACTCACGCGAGAGTGCGGTCATGGAGCGCAGCAGCGGGGTCTTCTTGTCCAGGGCCTCGCCCGTGTAGGAGCAAAAAGCCGTGGGGATGCACAGGACATCGTCCTTAATGAATGCGGGGCTGGTGGGATCCCAAGCGGTGTAGCCACGGGCCTCGAAGGTGGCACGCAGGCCGCCGTTGGGGAAGCTGGAGGCGTCCGGCTCGCCCTGGATGAGGTTCTTGCCCGTAAACTTGGTAATGGCGGTGCCGTCGTGGTTGGGCTCGAGGAAGCTGTCGTGCTTCTCGGAAGTAATGCCCGAAAGCGGCTGGAACCAGTGCGCGTAGTGCGTCGCGCCCTTGGAGATGGCCCAGACCTTCATGGCGTGGGCAACGGCGTTGGCCACATCCAGGTCAAGCGGCTCACCGTCCTCGAGGGTTGCAGCAAGGCGCTTCCAAATGTCCTTGGGGAGGTAGTCCTTCATGACTTCCTCAGAGAACACCATGGTCCCGAAGCGGTCAGTAAGTTCGGCCATACGGAACTCCCTTCGTATCGGCACCGCGTGAGAAGCGGTGTTGATTACTAACGAACGAGTCATAGATTAGGCTCGTCGTGTTTCCGCAACATTACCGTTATGTTGCTGTCACGAAACCAATCAATGAGGTTACCGCATCGCGGCGGCGTTGCCGCCCTCAACAGCCAATCAACTGTATAAATTGCAGACCTCTCCCCATGGTTTAAGGGTAGTCAATTTGGGATGGGGCTCTATTAACTGGTATTTCGCATCAGATACCAGTCTTTACTGCCCCATCTTAGATTGACCGCCATGTTATAGGGAATGCCGATAGCAAGGCATCTTTGATTGGTATCCCCAAATAGCGAGTGAAACTCCACCGTGACACAGTGGTGCTGTAGAATCCTTACAACACATCACACTATTACGTATCTAGAGGAGCACGATATGCGCGTCGACGAGGTTTTTAAGCAGGCAGCATCCCAGGGCACCGCACCCGTTTCGTTTGAGATGTTCCCGCCCAAGGGCGAGCTTACCCTCGACACGGCCCGCGAGGTGGCGGGCAACCTGTGCAAGCTTTCGCCGAGCTTTGTCTCGGTTACTTGCTCGGCCGGCGGCTCGGGCAACGGTGCCACCACCGCCCCCATTGCGCATATGATTACGAGCGAATTCGATACACCCTCGGTGGCACACCTTACCTGCGTGGGCCGTTCGCACGCCGATATCGCCGCCAAGATCGATGAGTACCGCACCGCCGGCGTGGAAAACATCCTGGCCCTGCGCGGCGATCTCCCTGCCGGCGCGACCGAGGACGACAAGCCCGCCTCCGACTACGCCTACGCCCGCGACCTCATCCCCGAGCTCGTCGACGCCGGCTTTTGCGTGGGTGCCGCAGCCTACCCCGAGGGCCACATTGCCTGCGAGGATCTCAACCTCTCGGTCGAACACCTCAAGCAAAAACAGGACGCCAGCGCGAGCTTCTTTGTGACGCAGCTCTTTTTTGATAACGAGTGCTTCTATCGTTTTCGCGAGCTTGCCGACAAGGCCGGCATCACCGTGCCCATTACCGCGGGCATCATGCCGTTTATGGGCAAGTCGCAGATCAGCCGCATGGTCTTTATGTGCGGCGCGTCACTGCCCTCCCCCGTCATCAAGATTCTCGCCAAGTACGAGAACGACCCCGAGAGCCTGCAGGCAGCCGGTGTAGATTATGCCGCCCGTCAGCTTTGCGACCTCAAGGAGCACGGTGCCGCCGGTCTGCACCTGTACACTATGAATCGTCCTGCGATCGCCGCGACCATTATGGAGCGCCTGGGGTAATGGAAAAACCGCACATCGATACAACCGCTGTCGAAGTGCCGGCCGACCTTGCGTCGCCGGCGCTTTACCGTGTCGATGCTGCGCACCATCCCCGTGTCGACCGTGCCGAGATGCTGCGGTATCTGGGTTACGGCGGCCAGCAGATTGAGCCCGAGCTGTCACGACGTATTGAGCTTGTGGTCGAGCGCCTTGAGCTGGACATTGAGCCCCGCGGCGTGCGGCGCGTGTTTACCGTCGATGCCACGGGCGTGGACGAGCAGGGAGAGCCTTGCATCCGTCTGGTTGGCACCAACGTTGAGCTGCGCGGTCGCGACATCTATCGACATCTCAAAGACGCCCGCTTTGCCGCGCTCATGGCATGCACCCTCGGCATGGACGCCGAGCGCCGCCTGCGTACCACGGGAGCCCAGCAGCCCCTGGAGGGAGCCGTGCTCGACGCCGCATGCTCTGCCTATGTAGAAGCCGCCGTCGAGCAGATGGACCAGCAGGTCAAGGCTGCGGCCGCTGCACACGGGCTCGCCGGTAACTGGCGCTTTAGTCCCGGCTATGGCGACTGCCCGCTCTCGGCCCAGCGCTCAATCGTGGCTGCGCTCAACGCCACACGGCTCATCGGGCTTACCGTTACCCCCACCAGCCTGCTCATGCCCACCAAGAGCGTGACCGCGGTGATCGGTCTGTTTGACGGCGAGGTCCACGACGCCCAGAGCCGCCCCACCTGCAATATCTGCCGCATGCGTGAGCACTGCCGCTTCCATGCCGCCCACACCACCTGCTATTCCAGCCATTAGGAGCCATCGATGTCTACTCCGCTTATCACTCATGATTCTGACGGTACTGCACTGGCGGCACCTGTCAATACTGCGCGCTGCAACGGCGCTGTGTACAAGACGCGCACGATCGACGACCTTCGCATTAAGGACGATCGTCTGCGCGCCGCCATCAAGGGCACCGGGCACCTGCTGTTTGACGGCGGCATGGGCACCATGTTGCAGGCCGCTGGCATGAAGGCGGGCGCCCTGCCCGAGCTGCTCAACTTTGAGGAGCCCCAGGTCATCACCGATATCCAACGTCAATATGTCGAGGCAGGCTGTGACGTGATCACCGCCAACACCTTTGGCGCCAACGCGCACAAGCTCGATGGCGCCGCCACCGTGGCAGATGTCTTTGCCGCCGCGGTCTCTTGCGCCCGCGCGGCCGGTGCCCATTACGTCGCCGGCGACATCGGCCCCATCGGTGCGCTGCTTCGCCCCCTGGGCACCCTCAGCTTCGACGAGGCCTACGACCTCTTTGCCGAGGAAGTGCGTGCCGGCGTCGATGCGGGCGTGGACCTCTTTATTATCGAGACTATGACCGACCTGGCCGAGATCAAGGCAGCCGTCCTCGCCTGCCGCGAGAACTCCGACCTGCCCGTCTTTGCCACCATGACCTTCGAGGAAGACGGCCGTACCTTCCTGGGAACGAGCCCCGAGGTCGCCGCCATCACGCTCGACGCTATCGACGCCGACGTTCTGGGCATCAACTGCAGCCAGGGACCGGCCGAGCTCCGAGGGCTCGCCGCACGCATGCTCACCGTTACCGACAAGCCCATCATGGTGCAGGCCAACGCAGGACTGCCCCGCGTGGACGACGACGGCAACACCGTCTTTGATATCCAGGCTCCCGAATACGCCAAGGCCGTCGCCGGCATGATCGCCGACGGCGTGAGCGTCGTGGGCGGTTGCTGCGGCACCACGCCGGCGCACATGGCGGCCTTGCGCACGCTTATCGACAACCACACGTCCAGCCCGCGCCACCGCAAGCCCAGCATGTCGGTCACGAGCGCCCAAACGGTCGTGGACCTTCCCTGCGACGGCCACAAGATCGCTGTCATCGGCGAGCGCATCAACCCCACCGGCAAAAAGCGCCTGCAGCAGGCCCTACGCGACGGCGACCTGGACTACGTCGTAAGCCAGGGCATCAGCCAGCAGGAACAGGGCGCCGACATCCTGGACGTCAACGTGGGCCTGCCCGAGATCGACGAGGTCAAGATCATCCAGCAGGCAACCGAACAGCTCCAAGGCTCCACGCTCCTGCCGCTGCAGATCGACTCCACCGACCCCGCTGCCGTCGAGGCCGCCGTGCGCCGATACGCCGGCAAGCCCATCATCAACTCGGTTAACGGCAAGCAGCAGATCATGGATGAGATCTTTCCGTTGGTTGCCCACTACGGCACCAACGTCGTCGGCCTTACGCTCGACGAAGGCGGCATCCCCGATACCGCCGAGGCCCGCTTCGCCATCGCCGAGCGCATCGTGGCCGAGGCCGCCCGCTACGGCATTGGCCCGGACCGCATCCTCATCGACTGCCTGGTCATGACCGCCTCGACCAATCAACGCCAGGCCGAGCAGATCCTGCGCGCCATGTCCCTGTGCAAGGAGCGCCTGGGCGTCAAATGCGCGCTCGGCGTGTCGAACATCAGCTTTGGCCTGCCCGCTCGCCCGCTGCTGGGTTCGGTCTTTTTGGCCGCCGCTTTTGGCGCGGGTCTGGACGCCCCCATCATGAACCCGGGCTCCAAGCGCTTTATGGATACCGTCTACAGCTATCGCGTCCTGAGCGTTGAGGACGAGGGCTCGACCGGATACATCGAGCGCTATGCCGGCTG
Organism: Collinsella sp. AF16-8; assembly: GCF_003462695.1. Lineage (NCBI taxonomy): Bacteria > Bacillati > Actinomycetota > Coriobacteriia > Coriobacteriales > Coriobacteriaceae > Collinsella > Collinsella sp. AF16-8. Next base: position 241,641 of record NZ_QRXX01000003.1, on the reverse strand, counting down.
GACCGATCCGTATAAGATCGCCGCCAACCCGGCAGCAGCTCAGGCCGCATCGACCGACACCGTGCCCGCTGCCGGCACCGACGGCACCGACGGCAACGACGACCCGATTCGTCGCATGGTCGTCTCGGGCCGCAAAGGCGAGATCGCTGCCGAGACCGAGCGTCTGCTGGCAGACCACGACGCCATGGACCTCATCAACAATCACTTTATCCCCGCCCTCGACGAGGTTGGCGTCCTCTTTGACCAGGGCAAGTTCTTCTTGCCGCAGCTTATGGCCTCGGCCGAAGCCGCACGCGTGGGCTTCGACACCATCAAGCGCCTGATGCCCGCCGGCGAGATCGCCGACAAGGGCAAGATCTGCGTGGCCACCGTCAAGGGCGACATCCACGACATCGGTAAGAACATCGTCAAGATGCTGCTCGATAACTACGGCTATACCGTCTTTGACCTAGGCCGCGACGTCGACCCGCAAGAGGTGCTCAAGACCGTGCGGGAGCGTGACATCAAGCTCGTCGGCCTCTCGGCGCTTATGACCACCACCGTCGTCGCCATGGAGGAGACCATCAAGTTGCTCCATGCCGAGGTGCCGGGCGTCAAGATCATCGTAGGCGGCGCCGTGCTCACCCCCGAATACGCCAAGCAGATCGGCGCGGACTACTACGCCAAGGATGCCGCCGAAAGCGCGCGCATCGCCGAAGAGGTCTTTGGGCAGTAACACAACGGAAACAACCGAGCACCAAAACGTGCCGCATGCGCCACTTGGCACGTGCGGCACGTTAGAATAGAAAAGACTATGCTCGTTTTGGCAGATAGGAGCGCAAGGATGGCGATCACGCCCGCAGAAATCGCGGAAACCCGCGGCATGGTTGAGGAGCAGAACCTCGACATCAGGACCATCACCATGGGTGTTTCGCTCATGGGTTGCGGTGACGAGAACCTCGACCGCATGTGCACGAAGATCTACGACCACGTGACGCACACGGCTGAGCATCTGGTCGAGACCGCCGAGAACCTCGAGCGCGAGTACGGTATCCCCATCGTCAACAAGCGCGTCTCCGTTACCCCGGTGGCGCAGATCGCCGCTTGCTGCAAGGATGAGGACCTCACCCCTATCGCGCACGCCCTCGACCGCGCGGCCGAGACGCTCGGCATCGACTACCTGGGCGGCTTCTCCGCACTCGTCCAGAAGGGCATCGGCGACGCCGATCGCCGCGTTATCCAGTCCATCCCCCAGGCGCTCGCTACCACCAGCCGCGTCTGCTCCAGCGTCAATGTTGCTAGCCTGCGCGCTGGCATCAACATGGACGCCGTGCTTATGGCGGCCCAGACCATCATCGATGCCGCTAGACTCACGGCCGACCAGGATTCCGTCGGCGCTTCCAAGTTTGTCTGCTTTGCCAACATGGTCGAGGACTCCCCGTTTATGGCGGGCGCCGTCCACGGCGGTGGCGAGGCCGACGCCGTCATCAACGTAGGCGTCTCGGGCCCCGGTGTTATGGCCGCAGCCCTGGAGACGCTGCCCGATTCCGCCTCGATGATGGAAGTCGCCGAAAAGATTAAGCAGACCGCCTTTAAGATCACCCGCGCCGGCGAGCTCATGAGCCGCGAGGCCGCCCATCGCCTGGGAGTCGAGAAGGGCATTGTCGACCTGTCGCTGGCCCCCACGCCCGCCATCGGCGACTCCGTCGCGCGCATCCTCGAGATCATCGGCGTGGGCACCTGCGGTGGCCCCGGCACGACCTGCGCGCTCGCCATGCTCAACGATGCCGTCAAGAAGGGCGGCGTCATGGCCAGCTCCAGCGTGGGCGGTCTCTCCGGCGCTTTCATCCCCGTGTCCGAGGACGCCGGCATGATCGCCGCCGTCGAAGCCGGTGCGCTTTCGCTCGAGAAGCTCGAGGCCATGACCTGCGTGTGCTCCGTCGGCCTGGACATGATCGCCATCCCCGGCGACACCCCGGTCGAGACCATCGCCGGCATCATCGCCGACGAGATGGCCATCGGCGTCATCAACAACAAGACCACGGCCGTCCGCGTGATTCCCGCCATCGGCAAGGGCGTGGGTGACTGCGTCGAGTACGGCGGCCTGTTCGGCCGTGCACCCATCATGCCGGTGAACCCCAACGCCGGCACCGTGCTCGCCCACCGTGGTGGACGCTTCCCGGCACCGCTGAACTCGCTGAAGAACTAGCTGAGGGGTTCGGGCGAGGAGCCCCGGGGAGGGCAAATATATAAGGTCGCCTGCTCGGACAGTCCTGACTCGCACGGAGAGCACATTAAGTGCTCTCCGGCTCGTGCGGAACTCGCGATCGACCTTATATATTTGCCCTCCCCGGGGCTCCCGCACAACGGGACCTCGGTTGGGTTCTATCCCGGTTGCAGTTGCTTCGCTCCTGCACCACATGGTTGATACGGCGGTTTGGCGTTGGATCGGTTCTTTCTGATATATGCTGGTTGCGGCTCTTCTTTTGGGAGGAGTCGCTTTTTTGTTGCTAGGAGGTTGGCCCGTGGTTGATGGGGATGCTCGCTCTGAGCTGCTTTCCACAGATTGGAACCAGGAATGGATGCGCCTGCAGGCTGGTCGGCGGCGGGCTGATGACTCTTTTGAGTGGGATAAGCGGGCTCGGCATTTTCGGCCGCTTGAGACTGCTCCGTATGCCCGGGACTTTATGAAGCTGTTGGCGTTAAAGCCTGGTGAATCGGTGCTTGATATGGGGTGTGGGGCTGGGTCGATTGCCATTCCGCTTGCTCAGGCTGGGCATCCTGTGATTGCTGCTGACTTTTCCCCTGCCATGTTGGGCACGCTTGATGCTGGCATTGAGTACTATGGGCTCGAGGATCGCATTACGCCGCTTGAGCTTGCTTGGGATGATGATTGGGATTTGGTTGGACCGGTCGCGAAAGCGGTGGATGTTGCCTTTGCCAGTCGGTCGGTTACGACGACCAATCTAAAAGATGCGCTTGCCAAGCTTGATCGAACGGCTCGTCGGCGTTGTGCTGTCACGATGGTCGCCAACTCCAGCCCGCGCTATGATCTGCACTTGATGAACGCTATCGGCGCCTCGGTTACCTGCAGTAATGGCTTTGTGTATGCTTTTAATATCCTCATTCAGATGGGTGCCCTGCCGCAGGTTACGTACTTTGAATCGCCTCGTCGCGATACCTTCGATAGCCTTGAGGCGGGCGTGGCGGACTTCTCCCGCATGCTCGAGCACGGTAACGAGGATAAGATCGACCGTCTGCGCGTCTACGTCGCTCAGCATATGATTGAAAATCCCCATGCCGGCGAGCCAGGGTCCAAGGGCGTGCCGCAGGGGCGCTATATGCTCGACCATATCCGTAAGGTTCGCTGGGCGTTTATTGCATGGGAACCGGTCTCTGAATCCCGCTCGTAGCCCGTTCACAGCCCGAGCTGCCCATCACCTCGGCATCCGCATTCTTTGCGAACTGGGCAAACGCGCTCCACACCGCGCCGTTCCTGCGCTATCGTGGGACAGCTCACGTAGATTAAGGCCCCGTCGCGGGGCACCCCATACATAGAAAGCGAGAACCCATGGCACTGACAGGAGCCCAGGTCAAGCAGCTTCGCAGCATGGCCCATCACCTCAACCCCGCCATCATCATCGGTAAGTCCGATGTCAACGAGGGCACCGTCGAGCAGACGGTCGCCTACCTGGAGAAGCATGAGCTCGTTAAGTGCTCCGTGCTCGATGGCTCCAGTCTTTCCGCCCGCGAGGCCGCCGAAGAGCTCTCCGAGCGTTGCCACGCCGAGGTCGTCCAGGTCATCGGCCGCAAGTTCTCGCTGTATCGCGAGTCCTCGCGCAAGGACATCGAGAAGATCAAGCTCGTCTAAGAGCCAATGATTCTGCGAGCCAACACATAGCAAGCTTTCGGGTGCCCAAGTACTTCGGGCGCCCGTTTTTTATCGCTCGACCAGCACGCGATTGAGCCGCCCCTCCACCAAGCGCTCGTATAGACGCCGCGTCTCGGGCTCGGGCACGCCATTGACCTGCTCCCTCAGATGGTGCATATGCCCGCTGTACAGCTCGACGATATCGCGCCGCCGCCCCGCCGCACTGTAGACGCGCATGGCGCAGCGCACCATATCCTCACGCGCCGTTTCCTGTCGAAGCCCCGACTCCGCCAGCCAAATCGCCGACTGCAGATCGTTTTCTTCTAGAGCGGCATTTGCTCCCTTAATCATGCAATCGATGTACTTTGACTGCATAATGCGTCGCATACGCAAAAAGTAGGTGGGGTTACAGCCATTGGGAACATACAGCGGTCCGGCATAAAGCTGCTCAATCTTAAGGCACAGCTCAACTAAATGGGGCCCGCGTGCGCCCGTGCGATTTCCCAAAACCTCGCGGCTTATCTGGTCAAACAGCCGTACATCGGTCTTGACGTAGTCGCCGTTGAGTCCGATGCATTCATTTTGGATGAGCACACACGACTTGCCATCCGGCGTCGGTCCCAAAGCCGACCGCAAGCGCGATATCGTCGAGTACAGGTTGTTGCGGGCGCTATTGAACTCGGCATGGGGCCACAGCTCCATGGCCAGCGTCTCACGATCGACGAGCGCATCCATGCCCAGTGCAAGCCGCTCGGCAAGTGTCGCCGCCTTCTTGCGGCGCCACATTTTGTCCGTGATGGGAAACCCGTCGCGCTCGGCGCGAAACGCGCCAAACATGCGAATCTCGATATGGTCGATGGTATCAACGGCTTCAACCTCGCCGGCCTGGAACAGGCGCTCGCCCTCCCCTTCCAAATCGTCGCGCAGCGAGTACCGCGACAGCTCGCGCACGGGAAGCTTCTTGCGAATCCTGGTCGCCGGCTCGCCCAGACAATGCATGGCAAGGCGCGCAAAGAGCCGATACGATGGCTCTAGAATCCCCGCACGATTCATGGACATCCAGGCCGCAAGATCGCTATCTCGCCCCGCACAGGCCAAATGCAGCGCCACCATCCAGGCCTCCGCTCCACCAACCTGCGTCTGGCTTATATCGAGCAACTCCGCTTCCTCACGTACCGAAACCATCGAGGTGTTACGCAGATACGCCGCGCGCTCCAGCAGCAATGCGTTATCGCGCATGTACGCAATCGACTCTTCGGCAAGTTTGAGCACTTGGACCGCACGGAACTTTGCATTAACCGGCCGTCCCTCTGCCAGCGACTGCCAGCCTTCTAGCAACAGGCCAAACAGCTGAATCTGGTTATCGCGCATGCGCACGGCAAAACGATCGAGCTCGTTGAACGCCGCGTCGTCGGTTACCGGCAGGCCGGAAAGGAGCCGCCGTGCCGCCAGCACCATGCGCACCCAGATAGCCATCGCCTTAAGCCCACGTACGTCGAGCGCCTCCCGCACCACCGTCATCTCGTCGTCGCGCTCGTCGGTTCCCGCAAACGACCCGTCAAAGAGCTCCACCAGCATGCTATCGGCCCGTATAACAATCCCCGCGATGTCGAGCTCACAGTCGTAGGCCTTGCTCGTTTTGAGCTGCTGTAGAACGCCGCCGTCATCTCCCCGTTCGGTCAGGCATCGCTTGACCTCGATATGCGCGGACAGCATGTCGAGTGCGGTGTGGGACGTCTCTATTTCTGGCACGGCCAGGTTCGTAGGAAGCCCAAGCCCGTTGTCCCCATAGCAAACAGCCGTCAGTGTCTGGGCCACCCTCCATGAAACAGGGTCTATTTCGCAGGCCGCCCGTTCGCCCCCGCGCTCGATGACCGATGCCATATAGCGAGCGAGCTTTGTATTGGACACGCTGACCGCTGCCAGATATACGCCAAGCGCCTCGGCAGGCGTTGGCTCTGGAGCCGGATCCTCGGCATCGATCGTGCCCAGCGCTGCTCGGCAGATATCGGCCCCGTGCCCCGTCAGAGCCAGATCGACCCCATACTGCCCAGCAAGTTCAAGGACCGCATCACGGTCCAAAAAGGCGTCCGCCAGGCCCATCGCCGCATCGCATCGGCCCGCCTTAAGCAAAATCCGGGCCGCCCTCGGAACAAGTTCGGGGCGAACCTCGGCCACCAACTTACGCAAGCGCAAGCGTCCGTTATCCTCCGTGCCCAGACACGTAAAACTCCGCTCGGCGGGGTCCAAGCCAAAGATCGGGTAGTCGCGTACGAAGTAGGACTGGTCGACCATCGATAGCCTCACCCCGCAAGCCTCGAGTTCTGCGATATTGCCCTCGCCCATCAAAATCATGAGACATGCCACGCAAAACAGTGCATTATTGTCGAGCGAAGCCAGGTCGACAAGTGCCGCGCCATATACGTTGACAATCTCGTTTTCGAGCAGACCGGCTACGTCGCCTTGGCCATACAGACCCGTCTGCAATGCCGAAACGAGCTCGGGCACGCCCTGCGTGAGCTGATAAAAGTCGAGCGATGTGCTGATCGAAAACGCCGATGCCCACGCCGAATACTCATAGGCATGCACCTTGAGCATCTGCGCATTGATCTTAACCGAATCGCCCAGCCCATGAATCAGTTGACGATTTGAAGGACGGCAGGAGATAAAGACCCCCACCCCCATAGCGCGCAGGCCGCGAATCCTGTCGATGAGGTCTTCGGTATCGTGCTGATCGAGGTTTGGCACATTATCAATCGCGATAAGGGAGTGCGGTTTGTCTTTGAGTTCTTCGGTAACCACCTCGAGCTGCATAAACACCTCGCGCCCAGTGGCGCGATCGGCCTCGATAATCCGCACGGGGCCTCGCGTCGGGTCGCATTTAACCTCATGGGTGTACTGCAGCAGCACCGAGGTCTTCCCAAACCCGTCGGGCGCATAAAGAACCACGATGCCGGCCTTTCGGCCCTTGGCGAGAAGCTCATTCATCAAGCGTTCGCGTCGCACCATATAGCCACCGCCCAGCGGCATCAGCTCGAGGTCGTCCATACTGCCCAAATCGTTTACCATGCCCGCTCCTCAACTCGACCGTATGGACACTGTAACCGCAAGACCATACAAGCCGCGCTATGAATAGAGCGACCTTGTGTTCTAGGTTGTCTTTTGGTACGCAAGCGGCAAGTTTTTGTACAGCGAGGGCCGATTGTTATTAATCCCCCGACTAATCGGTCTTTAAGCAGGTAAATGAGCTTGTCAGCTTGTCCCATCTAAGCGGCAGTGTAACGCAAATGAACAAGGTTCAGCTATGTCATTCAACTCGCCTAGCACCCGCTACCGTCTACGACCTTTTAGTGGCATTTTTGCATAGAATCTGGTATGGAATGAATCAAGCTGTTGGGCATCCGGCATTCGTCAAGCTTGCGGCAAGATTTTGGTCAAGCGGGCGGAGAGGGATAACAAAAAGGCCCCCGCAAAGCGGAGGCCTTAGGCAAGGCTATGTCGAGATGCAGGATTCGCGCTACTCGCAGAGCGAAAGGGCGGCCTCGTCGGCAACGACAACGCAGTTGGTGTGCAGCTGCAGGATCGAAGCCGGGCACGCGGGCGTAACCGGACCATAGCACATGTCATGCACGGCCTGAGCCTTGGCCTCGCCGTTGGCGACGACTAGGATCATGCGGGCATACATGATGGTCTGGGTACCCATGGTGTAGGCCTGACGGGGAACATCGTCGATGCTGTCGAACAGGCGGCTGTTGGCCTGAATGGTGCTCTCGGTGAGGTCGACGCAGTGCGTGCCCTTGGAGAAGTGGTCATCGGGCTCGTTGAAACCAATGTGGCCGTTGTTGCCAATGCCGAGCAGCTGCAGATCCGGGTAACCGGCGGCGGCGACGATCTTGTCGTACTCAGAGCAGGCAGCGGCGGCGTCGGGGTTGGAACCGTCGGGCACATGCGTGTTGTTCAGGTCGATGTTGATGTGATCGAAGAAGTTCTCACGCATGAAGTAGTGATAGCTCTGGGGATCGTCGTGCGAAAGGCCGCGATACTCGTCCAGGTTGTAAGTGCTGACCTCGGCAAAGTCGACGTCGCCCTTCTCGTACCAAGCAGCGAGCTGCTTGTAGGCACCGATCGGGGTGGAGCCGGTGGCAAGACCCAGCACGCAATCGGGCTTGAGGATAACCTGCGCCGAGATGATATTGGCGGCCTTGCGGCTCATATCCTCGTAGTCTTTAGCTTTAATGATCTTCATTACGCGTCCTTTCTCGTACAAGAGAGGCAAGGCTCCCCTTACAAGCACTTGCCCGCGGCCCGCGTCGGCCGCAACCAACGTGTGCGGCCACCAGGGCGAGGTCGCGTAATGTATGTGTCTCGTGTCTAGCCGCGTCGAGGCCCCTGCCCGTCCACGGTGACCCAAAGCCGTTTAGCTTCGGACAAATCCCATCTTGCCACGGAGGGCGCCCTCTTTCAAGGGCGCCCTCCATAAACGTGTTTGAATTGTAGGCTAATGGCCACGTGCACTTACTAGCGCTCGCGAGCAACGATGAGCTGGTCCATCTCTTCGACATGCGCACCAACGGAGCCCTTGATACTCGAGAACTCAACGGAGTTGCACACCAAGATGGGAACCGTCACATCGTAGCCCTCGGCAGCAATTGCCTCGCGATCGAACTCGATGAGCACGTCACCCTTATGGACGACATCGCCCACCTGTGCATGCACGCTAAAATGCTTGCCCTCAAGCTGAACAGTGTCCAAGCCAACGTGGATGAGCACGTCTAGGCCATCGACCGTGTTGAGCGCAACGGCGTGACCCGTGGGAAAAATGGCCTCGACCTTGGCGTCTGCCGGCGCAATCACACGCGTGCCGGTAGGCTGAATCGCCACGCCCTGGCCCAAAAGGCCGGTGGCAAATGTCTGGTCATTGACCTCGGACAACGGAATGACGTCGCCCGAGATGGGAGCATCCAGCGTAAGAACTCGTCCACGCATACCAAAAGACCTTAGGACTTTAGTGAACATGCTCCCCCTCGGACATACCAATCAATCAAAATAGCTTTAACAGTTTACCACTTGGCACCCGTTTTTGACCATTAGGGAAGTTCGCGCTTGACAACCTCGACGATGTCGTCGACAACACGCTGAGTGAGCTCGTGCGTCTCCGCCTCGGCCATAACACGGACCAGCGGCTCGGTACCGCTCGGGCGCACCAGAATGCGGCCGCGGCCGTCAAGCTCCTTCTCGGCGGCAGCGACGGCGTCCCAAATGGGCTGGCAATCGTCCAGGCCGGCCTTGTTGTCGGAATGCACGTTGACGAGTACCTGCGGGTACTTCTTCATGATGCCGGCAAGATCGGTGAGGGTACGACCGGTGCGCTTGAGCACGGCCAGCAGCTGCAGAGCCGTCACCAGGCCGTCACCGGTGGTGTTGTGCTCCAGGAAGATGATGTGGCCGGACTGTTCGCCGCCGATGACGGCGCCATCCGCGAGCATGCGCTCCAAAACGTAGCGGTCACCCACGGCGGTCTGAACCATCTCGAAGCCCTGCTCCTTCATAGCGATGGAGAAGCCAAGGTTGCACATGACGGTCGAGACGATCTCGGAGTTGGCGAGCTTGCCGCGGGCGGCGAGGTCAGAACCGCAGATAGCCAGGATGTAGTCACCGTCGATCTCATTGCCCTCGCCGTCGACGAACAGCACGCGGTCGGCGTCGCCGTCGTGGGCCAGGCCGATATCGGCGTGGGTGCGCAGCACGAGCTCGCGCAGGGGCTCAAGGTGAGTGGAGCCGCACTCAACGTTAATGTCGGTGCCGCAGTAATCGGTGTTGATGGCATGGACCGTGGCGCCCAGGCGCTGCAGCGCAGCGGGCGTGGTCTGGCAGGAAGCACCGTGACCGCAGTCGACGGCAACAACCAGGCCATCGAGCTTAAGGCCGTCGAGCGTGCTGATGGCATGATCGACATAGGCCTTGCGGGCGTCTTTCATCTTGATGATGTGACCCACACAGGCGCCGGTCGGCAGCGTGTCGGCAGCCATGGCCTCCTCGGACATGACCCAGGCGCTGATCTCTTCCTCGACAGCATCGGGAAGCTTCATGCCCTTGCGGCTAAAGAACTTGATGCCGTTGAACTCCGGCGGATTATGCGAAGCGGAGATGACGATGCCGCCGTCGAGCTCGTTTTGGACGGTGAGCAGCGCCACGGCCGGCGTAGGGATAACGCCGCAGCAATGCGGACGGCCGCCCTCTGCCATAATGCCAGCGGTCAGAGCACTCTCGAGCATGGTACCCGAAAGGCGCGTGTCGCGGCCGATGCAGATGTCCGGGCCAAGGAACTTGGTCGCCGCGCGGCCCAGGCGAAACGCGAGGTCGCACGAGAGGTCGGCATTGGCGACGCCACGGACGCCGTCGGTACCGAAGATGTTCTGGGGCATAGGATCGCTCCTTCCCTAGCAGGCGATATACAACCGCCCGCCCTAGTCGAAAAAGAAAAGCGGGACCCGCCGAGGAATCGGCAGGCCCCGCTTGTACATTGTATCTCGAAAGGAGATAAAACCTTAGCGCTTGGAGAACTGGGGAGCGCGGCGGGCCTTCTTGAGGCCGTACTTCTTGCGCTCGACCACGCGAGCATCGCGCGTAAGGAAACCGGCCTTCTTGAGGTCAGCACGGTAGTCGCCAGCGTTCAGAAGAGCGCGAGCGATGCCCAGACGCAGAGCGCCGGACTGACCGGAGATGCCGCCGCCATCGCACAGAGCGATAACGTCGAACTGACCGGCGGTGTCGGTCACCTTGAAGGGAGCAAGGGCGTTCTCAACGAGCTGATGACGGCCGAAATACTGCTCGGCGTCACGCTTGTTGATGGTCACCTTGCCGGTGCCGGGGACGAGACGGACGCGGGCGACGGCGTTCTTACGACGGCCGGTACCCTGGTAGACAACGGTGTTCTCAGCCATCTTTAAGCCTCCAGCTCAATCTTCGTGGGGTTCTGGGCAGCATGCGGATGCTCGGCACCAGCGTAGACCTTAAGCTTGGTCATCTGGGCACGGCCGAGGGTGGTCTTGGGCAGCATACCGCGAACGGCGCGCTCGATGACCTTCTCCGGGTGCTTCTCCATAGCCTGGCGGAAGCTCTCAGCCTTGAGGCCGCCGTTGTAGCCGCTGTGGCGATAATAGGTCTTCGTGTCGGCCTTGTTACCGGTAAGCTGGACCTTATCGGCGTTGATGACGACAACGAAGTCGCCGCAGTCGCTGTTGGGCGTGAACTGGGGCTTGTTCTTACCGCGCAGGATCATTGCGATCTGGGTGGCAAGACGGCCCAGGACAGCACCATCGGCGTCGACGAGAACCCAGTTGCGCTGGACCTCGCCCTGCTTGGCGTAGTGAGTCGATTTCGAAATCACTTAGACTCCTCCATGTACAGTACGTGTTGTTACAGAGATTCACGGGGCTCTGCAAGTAACCCGTCCATATTACCCCGCTCGCCGTACGAGTCAACAGGTATTTTGGCTCCGACCAGAGTTTCTGCACATGTCATCCACGAGCCGTGATTTTTCCAACTCTTTAGCTGTTGTCATTTTTTGAGGGTTCGCCGTCGCTAGCGCTCAACGAACTCTTGGATTTCCGCGAGCAGGCGCTTTGCCTCCTGACGGCCCTGGATATACAGGTCCAAAAGCTTTGCCGGATCGTGCTCGACATGGCCGACCTCGACCGGCTTTTGCGGAGCGATGACCAGCGCGCGGCCCTCGCGCTCATACTTCCACAGGTGCATGCGCTGGAGGTTATAGCGGTCGTGGCGCGTCTCGATAGCCTCGAGCAGGTAGGGGTAGTCGGCATAGCGGGCGCGCGCGGCAGGCATAAACTCGTAGGGCTTTTTCTCGTACGAGCGGTCCTGGGTGACGATGACGACCGCACGGTCGAAGCCCGCCTCCTCGAGCACATGCTCGATAGGAACCGAATCGGCCACGCCGCCGTCGACGTATTTGTGCCCGTCGATCTCGACCGGCGGCGTCACCAGCGGCAGCGAGGTGGAGGCGCGCACAGCATCGAGGTCGAGCACGGCGCTTTTGACCGGCAGGTAGGCAGCGGTTCCAAACAGCATGTCCGTCGCGACGGCGTACATCTCGATGGGGCTCGCGTCGAACGCCTCGTTGTCAAAGGGATCCAGGCGGTCCTGGATATCGTTGAAGATAAAGTCGTAACCCACGATGGAGCCCGTGGATGCGAAGGATGCGGCACCCATGTAGCGGTTGTCATTGCAGAAGGTCAGGTTGATGCGATTGACGCGACCGATCTGGTGTGACTTGTAGTTGACGCCGTTGAGCGCACCGGCCGATACGCCATATACCGCCGGAATTTCGACACCGGCCTCCATGAGAACGTCGAGCACGCCGGCGGTAAACTGCCCACGAAAACTGCCACCCTCCAAGACGAGCGCGACCTTGCCGGCGTTCTTTGCCTTATCTTCTGCAGTCATATTGACCTCCTGCGATTGCGTTTTGGCTTTCTTCTACCCAGTTTTGGAATGGAGGGCGCGCAGGTTTTTCGAGGCGGCAGGTGCAGCGGAAAGTGCGTCCCAGTTTGAGGCGGGATTACGGGATGCGCTTTCCGCTTGGACCGCCGTTGGGAAAGCGCGACCCGTTCTGAGCGCGGATTCCGGGATATACTTTCCGCTAGCCATTCATTTGGAAATTGCATCCCATTCCGAATGAAGATTCCGGGATGCAGTTTCCGCTTGAGGCGTCATCCGGAAACTGCACCCCAGTCTGAGCCGGAATTCCGGGATGGATTTTCCGCCTGGGCCGCCGTTAGGAAAGCGTGTCCCACCCTGCGTTGCCGTAGCGTTTGCTTAACGTCCGCGCCCTAAACAGAGTTCGATTCTCCGCGGATGAAGGGGATCTGTCGGCGCGGGGCACAGCCAGCAGAAATGCCGTCGGCAGCACATCTGTTTTGGCTGGGGCTTTGCGCGGAGAATCCGCGTATTTGCTTCGCAAATCCGCACCGGCTTCGGCCACCTGCCGGCGTCCTCGCCCGCGGGCTAAAAACGCTTACGCGTTTTCTTTACGCCCGCGCCCTGCACAGAGTTCGATTCTCCGCGGTGCGGACAAGAAATAAAAAGGCAGGTAGATATGAGTATCTACCTGCCTGTTACTTATGGTGGAGGCGCGGAGAATCGAACTCCGGTCCACGAAAGCCCCCTGATTGGCATCTCCAAGCTCAGTCGCTGGTTTAGTCTCGGACGCTTTGCGCGCAGCGACACGCTCGCGGTGTCCTAACCGGTTCGGTCTTAGCCTGCGCCATACCGATTACGTGCGCAGGAGCATTCCCCTAACATGACGTCGCGCCGGTGTCGGGGAAATCACCGGGTTGACGCGCCGCTATAAACTAAGCAGCGAGAGCCATAGGCTCAAAAGAAGAGTTGTTGTCAATTCAATTTGACGGTACCCCTGTTTAACGAGGCGAGGAGACCTCGGCTTGCTTCCTCTCTCAGAGCTATCGTGTCGAAACCAGTCGCCCCCGAATGTCGGGAAAGTCTGGATGGTATCGGGCCTGCAAACACCCGATAACCGTCGACTTTTCAAGGAACATGCGGGGCAAGCCCCGCTTGTGGAGTGTTATCTTACCACGTTCTGAAAGCGGACAGCTGTTCTATGCACGAGCTGTGAAGACCCCAATGTGCGCCACACTTCGCACTTTTGCTACCGATCGCGTCACGTATATTTTCGCCAAGCAAAATTGACCCGTCGAAAGGACCGTTATGGATACCAAGCAGCAACTCGTCAATGCCCTCGCAGGCCTAGGCGCAACCATTACCGAAGCTATGGATGTCATCGAGGGCTTTGTCCCCTGCGGACATCCCGCCCTCACGGTATCGAACGCACTCGTCGCGCTGGACGCTGACGATGATGCAGCTCTCACTCAGCAGCTTGAGACCGTCGAGGGCTTTATCGACCACGTGAGTGAGAACCGCGGCGTGGCTGCCTACCACGGTATCGAGGTCGAGCTCGCGGGCCCCAAGGCCGATCTGTTCGCAGCAATCCGCGAGGTAGGCGCCCTTATGCAGACCGCAGGCGTCAAGAACACCCAGGTCAACGAGTGGGTCTACCGAAGCCTGGCAGCACTCGATAGCTCCGACGAAAAGGCAGCCGAGCAGCTCGCAGAAAGTCCCGCCATTAAGGCCGAGCTTTTGTAAATAGCAGACGCGGGCCCCTTGGCGCATCGTCGTCCAAGAGGCCCGCAAACAGTTTGCGTCAACCGATAGCCGCGCGGCCGCGTTCGGCCAAAGCCAGAATCGGCATCATTTGGCGCGGGGTCTTTGCTGCAAGATCGGCATGTTCGAGCAGCTTGCGATCGTTGGTCACCAAGTAATCGACCTGCGCGCGCTTGCACGCGGCGAGCACCAAGTTGTCCTCGTAATCGCGATGGAGCGCTACGTATTTGTCGGCCAGCCAAAGGTCCGACGCATCTGCACCCACGGCCGTGGCGTTTTCGGTCATATTCCGAACAAACGCCAGCGCCGCATCGCCAATCGCGCGGGCAGAAGCCTCGTCGAGCGCTCCCCCGCTGGCAAGAACGCTACGCTTCAGTTCGTGCTGGACAACGTACAGCACGTCCTTGGCGATATGTACTGGAAAGAGCAACGTTGCGCCCGATTCCGTCGCCCGCCCAATAAACGCACGCGCGGCAAGCGACTCGGCATGGTCGACGCAAAACGAATCAACCCATACGTTGGCATCCACCATTATTTTGAGGGAAGCCCTGCTCACAGGATCATCCCCTTTTGGCGATAGCGCTCGTCCATGGCTTCGGAATAGATTGTGTCCCAATCGCGATCGTCGGATACGGGCGACGTAGCGATGCCCAGATCCGCGTAAAGCTGATCCGCCACCGCCCATGATGCGGCGAACGGTGCATCGGGCGCGACGGTCTGCTGCCGGTCGTCGACGGCCGCAAGCACTTCCTCGCACTGCCCGCCACCCTGCGCGACCTTAGCCACCACCTTTTTGATGAGCTCGGGCAGTGACCCACCCGAAAGCCGCAGCACCTCCTCGGCACGGTTCTTGACCTGGCGATCTACGCGAACGTTCACCTGCGCCATGCCGCTAACAGCACCCACGCCGATCCCGCTCCCTTCAATTGCTAGCCCTGCTAGCAACACTATATAGAGAAGCTAGCACATGGTCAAACGCAAAAGGCCTGCGCTCGGACGACACCGATGCCGTCTGGGCGCAGGCCAGATAACGTGGGCGAACACGTCTGCTAACGCAGGTACGCCTTTGCGTTGCCCAGGCTGTAGGCGATCGTTGAGCCGTTGTGCAGCAGTGACGACGTCTGCGGAGTGATCATGCCGGTAATACCCAATGCCAACAGCGCCGAGTTGGTGAGCATCACCTTAGAGTAGGAGCTCGTCAGACGATCAATGAGGCCCTGACTCATGCGGCGCAGGCGCACGATTGCGGCAAGATCCGTATCGGTCAGGATGATATCGGCGACCTCCTTGGCGATGTCGCTTCCGCCACCCATCGCCAAGCCCACGTCGGCCAAACCGAGCGCCGGCGAATCGTTGACGCCGTCGCCCACCATGGCAACATGGCGCCCCTCGCTCTTAATGCGCTCCACATAGGCGTACTTGTCCTCGGGCAGCAGTTCGGCCTTAAACTCGTCGACACCCGCCTCTCGCGCAATGCGCTCGGCCGTGCGCTCGGAGTCGCCCGTGAGCATAACGACATGCTTGACGCCCAGCGCATGCAGGTCGGCGATTGCCTCGCGGACCCCGGGCTTGAGCGGATCCTCGATGCCGAGCACGCCGACGACCTTGCCATCGACCGCCAGATACAGCGGTGACAGGCCCTGCATCTGAGACTCAATGCGCTCCTTAATGTCGGAATCGAGCTGCGCGCCCTCGTCCTCAAACACAAAGTGTGCCGAGCCGATAATCGCGCGACGCCCTTCAATGGACGAAGCGATGCCGTGCGCCACGATGTATTCGACAGCAGCATGGCGCTCGCGGTGCTCGAGCCCACGCTCGCGTGCCGCATTGACCACGGCACGCGCCACCGGATGCGGAAAATGCTCCTCCAAGCAAGCGGAAAGGCGCAGGACCTCGTCCTCGCTCCAGCCATCGGTGGTGAGCACGCAGGCAAGACGCGGCTGCGCCTCGGTAAGCGTGCCGGTCTTGTCAAACACAATGGTGTCGGCCTTGGCAAACGACTCAAAGTACTTCGCGCCCTTGACCATGACGCCCATCTTGGCAGCATCGCTCATAGCGGTCATGACGGCAACGGAACCCGTGAGCTTGAGTGCGCACGAGTAGTCGACCATCAGTGCCGCCGAGGTCTTGATGAGGCTGCGGGTAGTAAGCGCAACCAGGCCCGCGAGCAGGAAGTTCCACGGGACGATCTTGTTGGCAAGGTCCTCCATATGCGACTGGCCCTCGGACTTGAGCGAGTCGGCCGTCTGCACGAGCGAGACGATTGAGCGCAGTTTGGTTTGCGCCGTATTGGCGCGCACGCGCACCAAGATGCCGCCGTCTTCCACGACGGTACCGGCGAACACGTCGTCGCCCACGCTGCGCTCGACGGCCAGCGGCTCGCCGGTCAGGGTCGCCTGGTTGACCATAGCGCTCCCCTGCTCGACAACACCGTCGATGCAGATGGACATGCCGGTGCGCACGGCGACCAAGTCGCCGTGCTCGAGCTCGGTGGCGGCAACGCTTACCTCGGTGTCGCCGACGACCTTTTGCGCCTTGTCGGGCACATCGAGCAGCGAGTTGATGAGCTCGTTTTCGCTCATGGCGCGGGTGTAGTCCTCGAGCAGCTCGCCCACGTTGAGCAGGAACATCGTCTGGCCCGCGGTGTCGACATCACGCTTGACGAACGAAATGCCGATGGCCGAAGCGTCGAGCACGGGAACGGTCAGGCGCGGCTGCGCGAGCTCATGAAGGGCAGCGCGCAAAAATGCCATGTAACCGGCCACGACAAACACCGCACGCAGAGGCGTCGGCAAGAACCAGCGACGTGCGTAATGGGCACCGATAAGTGTGGCAAGATCCATGACGAGCTTGTGCTTGCGTGGCTCAAGCTGCATCACGTAGCCTGTCTTTGCGTCGGCAATGGCCTGAGCGTCGAGCGCACCGACGGCGGCCAGCACGGCATCGCGGCGCGACTCGTCGTATTCGAGTGCCATCTGGCCGATGCGGCCGTAGACGCGCACCTTGTGCACGCCGTCGATGTCGCCGCCAAGCTTAAGAAGTGCATCGAGATCGCTCTCTGGCACAGGACCCGCCAATTGAAGACGGGTCCTGCCGGGGATCTCGCTAATAATCGAGAATCTCATAGTTTGTGCCTGGGAGCGTTACTCGGCTGCCTCGTCAGCAGCGGCCTCGCTCTGGGTGATGTAAGCAGCCTCGGCAACCATGTCGTCGACATTAGCCTTGGCCTGCTCGACCATGTCCTGGTAGCCGTTCTTGATGCGCATGCCACACGCGATACCCTGCACGCAGGCATTCTTGACCGGAGCGCTGGTAAGCAGCTTGATGCCGGCCGTGCCAAGCAGAAAACCGCCACCGACAAGCAGGGTATTGAACGTCGACTTCTTCATGTTGCTTCTCCCTTTTGCCGCATTGGACGCGGCACGGTGCCTCAGCACCCGAGTAAATAAGTTTGCTCGAGCACGCTTTTGAAATATCTCAATTTTATCTAACTATCTAGGTCAGCCATGGCTAACCTTTTGAAAATTAACGATGCGGAGTAACCGATTGTCAATGTGACAAAGGGACTGTCCCTTTGCCCCTTCTTACAACTGCCAGGTAGCTGCTTCCTTTTGCAGCGCCACCATGCGGGCGAATTCTCCACCTGCCGCCTTGAGCTGCGCCGGAGTGCCCTGCTCGGCAACCACACCATCCTTGAGTACAACGATCTTATCGGCATTTTCCACCGTACGCATACGGTGGGCAATAACGATAACCGTCTTACCTGCAAGCAGACGGGAGAGCGCCTGCTGAACCACGGTCTCGTTCTCCACATCCAAGCTCGCCGTCGCCTCGTCCAACAGCACGATAGGCGCGTCTTTGAGCAGCGCACGGGCGATAGAGATGCGCTGGCGCTCACCGCCGGACAGCTTGGAGCCGTTCTCGCCGATCATGGTGTTGTAACCCTGCGGCATGCGGCTCACAAACTCATCGCAGTTGGCGGCACGCGCAGCCGCAAGCACTTGCTCATCGGTGGCGCCACGACGCCCGAGGCGGATGTTTCCCATCACCGTGTCGTCAAAGAGCAGCACGTCTTGGAACACAATGGCGTAGTCGCGCAGCAACACCTCGGGATCCACGCTCGCAACATCCACGCCGCCCACGGTGACCGTGCCTTCGGTGGCGTCCCAAAAGCGCGCGGCCAGGCGGCTCACCGTGGACTTACCGGAGCCCGAAGGACCGACCAGTGCCGTGACCTCGCCTTCCTTGGCGGTAAAGCTCACATCGGTAAGAACTTTCTCGCCGGCGCGGCCGTCCTCGCCCGCACCATAGCCAAATGCCACGTGATCGAACACCACATCGTGGCCTACGGGCTCAAACTGCTCGCTGCCCCGCGCCACGGGCTCTTCCATGATGGAACGCATGCGCTTGGCCGACGACTCGGCGGCAAACAGCTCGGACATCAGCATCAGCGCCTGATCAAAGGGCGCATAGATGCGGCTCACCATAAGCAGGAAGGCAAACATCATCAAAAAGTCGACCTGGCCGGAGGCGACCATCGCAGCGCCCGTGACCAACGTGGTGGCAATCCCCAGGCGCAGGATGGCAAAGGCGGAGTTGACCAAAAGCCCGTTGGCGAGCTCGCCTTTGGTGGTCTCGCGCTCCTCGGCATCGATCACGGCGTTGAGTCCCTCAAGATAATGGGCCTCCTGGTTGGTGGCGCGGATCTCGCGCACGCAGTCGAGCGTCTCCTGGATCGCCTCGGTGACCTTGACCTTCTCGGCACGCACATGGTCGAACACCGGGATCATGGGGCCGCGCGTCAGATACAGCACGGCAAAGGCCACGGGAACGCTCCAAAACGCCGCGATCGCCAGCTGCCAGCAAAAGAACAGCGACGCCACGAACACAATGGCGCTTGCGATGATGGCACCCCAAAGCTCTCCCAGCACGTGGCTGTAGGCGTGCTCCATAGTCTGAACGTCGCCCATGATGGTTTCGGTTAGATCGGCCAGATCACGACGGCCGAAAAACGACAACGGCAGCTTGCGCAAGCGCTCGGCGATCTCCATACGCTGCTTGCCGCACTCCTCGTAAAAGATGCAGTAGGTGTAGTAATACTGCTGCCAGTTAGAAGCAAAGAGCAACACAAAAAAGACCAGGAGGCCGCCCACGATCGGCAGGGCATCCGGCAGGTCAGCCCCGCTGGCGAGACGCTCGACAAAGCCGGCCATAACCAGGAATAAAAAGCCCATGCCGGCCATGGTAATGAGATTGGTGAGCGTGGTCCAGAAAATGCCGCGTTTTACGCCGGCGACGCCTTTATCGGATAGGAAGTACTTCTTTTGGAATGAGGCGAACATTTAGGCCTCGCCTCCCTTCGTGACAGCGGCATCCGCGGTCGCTGCAGTGATTTTCCAGCTCGCGGCCTGTTCGTATTCGGCCCACATCTTGGCATACAGACCCTCTTGGGACAGCAACTCGGCATGGGTACCCGACTCCTGCACGCTACCCTGGTTGAGCACCACGATCTTGTCGGCCCCCACTACAGTCGAGAGTCGGTGCGCAATCATAATGACCGTGCGACCCGCCGCCAGCTTGCTAAAGGCGCGCTGGATGAGCGCCTCGTTCTCGGGGTCGGCAAACGCCGTGGCCTCATCGAGCACCACGATAGGCGCGTCTTTAAGGATCGCGCGGGCGAGTGCCACGCGCTGGACCTCGCCGCCCGAAAGATATGCTCCGCCGGCACCGAGTATGGTATTGATGCCCTGTGGAAGCTTGGCCACAATGTCGTCGCACTGAGCTGCGGAGAGGGCCGCACGCACTTCGTCGTCAGTGGCCGTAGGCTTGGAAGCGCGCACGTTATCGGCAAGTGTTTGCCGGAACAGCTGGTTGGTCTGGAACACGAAGGCGACCTGGTCCATAAGCTCGTGCGGGTCCATGTCGCGAACGTCCACACCGCCTACGAGCACACGGCCTGCGGAAACATCCCAAAAACGCGGGATCAGGCTGGCGCAGGTTGACTTACCGCCGCCCGAGGGACCCACCAGGGCGAGGGTGCTACCCGCGGAAACGCTAAAGCTCGCATGGTTGACGGCAGGCGCCTCGGCACCCTCGTACGTAAAGCTCACGTCCTCAAATCGCACATCGCTGCCAGCAGGGTGCTTGGGCAGGGCGGGCACGGAGAGCTGCTTGGAATCCATAACGCTTCGGATGCGAGCCAGCGAATCGGCACTCATCTGAGAGGCCTCGCCCACAAACATGAGCTTGGTCATGGCCGTCGGTACCACGGCCGAAAAGATCGCGTAAAACGTGAAGTTTGCCATAAAATGCGCGAAGTCCGTCTCGCCCGGCGCCAACAGCAACGCCACGGGCAACAGGAATGTCACAAGACCATTGAGCGCGGTAAGGTTGAGTACCTGCGGACCTCGGCAAAACGTGCCCGCATAGCTTTGTGCCATATCGGCGTATTCGGCGATCGCATCGTGGAACGCCTTAAAGGAGTAGACCGTCTGCTGGAATACCTTGACCACGGGGATGCCGCGTACGTATTCGGTGCCGGTCTTGTTCATCTTGACCAGCGCGCCCATGTAAGCCTTCATAAACTCGGCGCCCTTGCCGCTCATCATGGCGGCCATGGCGCAAAACGAAACGACGACCGAGATTAAGCATGCCGCGCCCAAACGCCAATCGAGGGCAAATAGCAGCACAAGCAGACCCACGACCATGGCGGTGGCACCGGCGATATCGGGCAGCATGTGCGCGAGCAGCGTCTCGGTGGAGGCGGCACAGCCGTCTACGATACGGCGCAGCTCACCGGTGGCGTGCGCGTCAAAGTAGCCGAGCGGCAGCTTAAGCAGATGCTCGCTCGTAGCCTTGCGGATATTGGATGCGCAGCGAAACGCGGACAGGTGCGTGCACATGAGCCCCACGAAATAGACCACGATGCTTGCCAGGGCAAAACCAACAGCCCACCAACCATACATCGCGATGTCGGCGGCCTCGCTCCAGTTGGGCGCCACGGCAATCAGGTCTCGCGCAACAAGCCAGATGCACACGTACGGGCCAAAGCTCAACAGCTGCGAGAACGCCGAGAGGGCCATGCCCAAATACGTTAGGAATTTACGGTCACCGGCATATGCAAGTAGCTCGCCGATGCCGCCGCCTTCCTTTTTTGATCCCTTTGCCATGAGATTCCTTTCTAACGGCTTGAGAGTTAACCGTAAGAAACTTATCATGGGCGTGTTAGCCAGGGCACACAATTGGGCCAGGCGTGGACGTTTTCGCAAATGAAGGGGACGCTTTTGAAAATGCGGCGGGCAGCAACCGATATAACCGAGCTCTACGCACCGCAGTTTGAGCAGTTTGGCCTGGAGCTTTCCGGCAAGGGCGCCGTCTTTACCGGCGAGGTGGCAAACGATCGGGCACACGGACGCGCATGGATCATGCCCCTTTCCCCCACCTGCATCGTCATGGAGCATTTCATTACCCCGACGCACAACATGCAGCTAGCCGAATACACGCCCGAACCGTACGCGTGCGTGAGCGAGGTCAGCGCGCCCACGCTCATGTGCATGCCCGAAGCCGGCATAACGCCTGCGAACCTCAAGCCGCTGCATGGACCGTGGCCGAACAGCGCGATCTGCAGCTTTGTCCAAGATAGCTGCGGTGAGGAGCTAAGCCCGCTGTTTGCAGGGCAGCTCTACCACTCGCGCTCGGTCCTCTTTTTGCCTGGATATTTTGACGAACTGGAGCACCGCTATCCCACCGAGTTCGCAGGGGTCTTTGAGGCGTTTGCCGAGCCATGGCACGAGGAAGCGACGTCCGCCATCTGCCACACACTACACCGGATTAACGAGGACCGCGCCCGCACCGTAGGCGGACACGTCTATATGCAAGGCATCGTGGAGACCATGGTCGCGGAGCTCGCCTGTTCGCGCGCGGCCCACAAGCAGGCGCAGCAGGCGGCAGACACACGCGCCAGCGTGACCATTGCCGAGGAAGCAACGGTAATGATTGAGCGCGCGCTCGACAAAGGCAGGCGTGTGGGTATCAACGAGGTGGCCGAGAGGCTCTACACAAGCCGCTCCAAGCTATGCGCCACCTTTAAAGCCCAAACTGGCGAGTCCCTGGGCGTCTACATTCGCAGACGCCGTATGGAGCGAGCACAGGACCTTTTGGCCGATAGCGCGCTCACGATAGCGCAGGTGGCAGAGCGTCTAGGCTACCCTCAGCAGGCCGCCTTCGCCCAAGCCTTCAAGCAACACACCGGCACCACCCCCACCACCTGGCGCTCCCAACATTTATAAAGAATGAGGGCGCCAACGACGCCCTCATTCACCAAATTCAATCCAGCCCACCTGACCCGAACGGCCGAGTCGTCTGGCCGGGGAAGCCCCGAGTCGCCGGGGTGTTTGCTCCAAATGAGTTCCGCATGCAAAGAAGGCCACTAAATGTGGCCTTCGTCTTGCATAGGACTGTTTGAAATTTGGAGGAAATACCCCGGCGACTCGGGGCTTCCCCGGCCTCGCAGCTACGAGAGCGACGTTCTCAGCAACTCGTTGAAGAGCTTCGGGTTGCCCTTGCCGCGGCTCGCCTTCATGCACTGGCCCACCAAAAAGCCGATGACCTTCTGGTTGCCGTCACGATACTGCTGCGCCTGATCGGCACAGTTTGCCAGCACCTCGTCCACGATCGGCTGCAGCGCGCCGGCATCGCTCACCTGACGCATGCCGCGCTCGTCGACGATCTTGTTGGGATCGTCGCCGGTCTGAGCCATGGCCTCAAAGACCTCGTGCGCCTGATTGGAGCTGATGGCATCGGTCGCCAGCAGCTTGGCGAGTGCCGCCACCTGAGCCGGCGCGATGCCGGACTCGGCGAGCGACACGCCCGCGCCCTTAAGGTAGGCGATCATCTCGTTGACCAGCAGGTTTGCGACCGTCTGGGCCTCCTTGCCGGCCATACCGGCAGCGGCGGCCTCAAAGAAGTCGGCAAACTCCGGGTCGCCGGCGATCTGCTCGGCGTCGGCCGCCTTAATGCCAAAGTCGGCCTCAAAACGGACGCGCTTGGCATCGGGCAGCTCGGGGATCTCGCCACGGCAGCGGTCGATAAACTCGTCGTCCAGGTCGAACGGCGCCAGGTCGGGGTCGGGGAACAGACGATAGTCATCGGCCGTCTCCTTCACACGCATGACCACGGTGCGCTTGCGGCTGGGCTCCCAGTGGCGGGTCTCCTGGTAGATAATGCCGCCCTCCTCGAGCACCTCGGCCTGGCGGCAGATCTCGTAGGCAAGGCCATCGTGCAGACTCTTAAACGAGTTAAGGTTCTTGAGCTCGGTCTTGGTGCCCAGCTTGGTCTCGCCGCGGCGGCGCAGCGACACGTTGCCGTCGCAGCGCATGGAGCCCTTCTCCATGGAGCAATCGGAAATGCCCAGCGTCACAAAGATGCGACGGAGCTTCTCCATAAACAGGCGTGCTTCCTCGGGCGTGCGCAAGTCGGGCTCAGTCACGAGCTCAATCAAAGGCGTGCCGCAGCGGTTGTAGTCGACGAGCGACTCGGCCGCGGCGGTAATGCGACCCTCGGCGCCACCCACGTGGACCATCTTGGCGGCGTCTTCCTCCATGTGGATGCGCAGGATGCGGATGGGCACCGTGTAGGAACCGTCCTCGCGACGCTCGGGCATCTGCAGGTTGGACGCGTCATAGCTGGCCAGGTGGCCGGCGCGCTGATTGCCCTCGCGCATCGTGGAGGACATGGACGTGGACAGGCCCTCGGCATTGGCCGAGGCGCTCGCCAGGCTCTGAGCCTCGGCCTCGCCAAACGCGCAGTCGGGGCGCTCGGCGGCACCGCGACCGGTCACGTCCAGGTCCAGGTGACCGTACATGGCAAAGGCGACCGGGCCCTGCGTGGTCTGGAAGTTCTTGGCCATATCGGGATAGAAGTAGTGCTTGCGGTAGAACATCGAGTGGCGCTGGATCTCGCAGTTGGTGGCGAGACCGGCCTTGACGATGCTCTCGATGGCGCGCTTGTTGGGCACTGGCAGGGCGCCGGGCAGGCCCAGGCACACCGGGCACACGTTGGCGTTGGGCTCGTCATCGTGGCTGAGCTTGCAGTTGCAGAACATCTTGGTATCGAGTGCGGTGAGCTCGGTATGGATCTCCAGGCCGATCACAGCCTCCCAATCCTGCAGGACCTCGGAAAGCTCCTTCATTACAGCTCGCCTCCCTTCCCAGCAAAATCGGGCGCGACGGAAAGCGCGGGCGCACCCGTGGCGGCATCGGCAAAGCCGCGCTCCAAGGCGCGGGCAAACGTGAGCAGCTGACGGTCCTTAAAGGCCGGACCCACCAGCTGGGCAGAAACGGGCAGCTTGCTGTCCTCGCCCAGGCCCAGCGGCACCGAGATTCCGCCGTTGCCGCAGATGTTAAGCGAAATGGTGTACAGGTCGGAGAGGTACATCTGCGTGGGATCGCTGATCTCGCCAAACTTAAAGGCCGTGCGCGGCGAGGCGGGCATGAGGATGGTGTCCACCTTGGCATACGCGGCGTCGTAGTCCTGCGTGATGAGCGTGCGGGCCTTTTGCGCAGCGTAGTAGTACTTGTCGTACACGCCCGAGCTCAGCAGGTAGGCGCCGAGCATCTGACGTCGCTTGGCCTCGGCACCAAAGCCGTGGGCGCGCGAAAGCGAGCTCTGGTCGGACAGGTTGGCGCAGCCCTCCTCCTGATAGCCGTAGCGAATGCCGTCGAAGCGGGCCAGGTTGGAGAACGCCTCGGCCGGGCCGATGACGTAGTAGGCGGCGATAGCGGCGTCCAGGTGCGGCAGGTCGACCTCGACCAGCTCGGCGCCCTGGTTCTGCAGCTCCTGGGCGGCGCGCTGAACAGCGGCCTTGACCTCGGGGGTCAGGCCCTCGGCCTCCATAAACGCGGGGATGATGCCCACGCGCTTGCCCTCGATGCTGTCGTTGAGATGCTCGGTAAAGTCGACGGCGCAATCCTGGCTGGTGCAGTCGTACGGATCGTGGCCCGCGCCGGTAAGCGCGTTCATGGCCAGCGCGACATCCTCGACCGTGCGGCCAAAGGGACCCACCTGGTCGAGCGACGAGCCAAAGGCGACCACGCCGTAACGGCTCACGGCGCCATACGTGGGCTTAAAGCCCACCACGCCGCACAGCGACGCCGGCTGGCGAATGGAGCCGCCGGTGTCCGAGCCCAGCGAGAGCGCGACCTCGCCCGCGGCGACGGCGGCAGCGGAGCCGCCCGAGGAGCCGCCAGGCACGCGCTCGGTATCCCAGGGGTTGTTGGTGCGGTGGAACGCCGAGCTCTCGGTGGAGCTGCCAAAGGCAAACTCGTCCATGTTGGCCTTGCCCATGGGCAGGCAGCCGGCATCGAGCATGCGCTGGACGCAGGTGGCGGTGTAGACGCTCTGGTAGTCCCCGAGCATGCGGGAGGCGCAGGTGGTGCGCGTGCCCACGAGGTTCATGTTGTCCTTAATGGCCAGCGGCACGCCCGCGAGCGGGGGCAACGGCTTGCCTGCGGCACGGTCGGCATCCACGCGCGCAGCGGCCTCGAGCGCAAGCTCGGGCGCCACCTGCAGGAATGCCTGGACCCCGCCCTCGCGCGCCTCGATGGCGGCAAGGGAGGCCTGGGCCACCTCGGTAGCGGTAAAGTCGCCGGCGGCAACGCCCGCGGCGATCTGGGCGGCGGTAAGGGAATCGAAGCTTAGCGCCATTACTCGCTCTCCCCCTCTCCCAAAATGGACGGCACGCGGAAGTAGCGGTCGCGCGCGCTGCCGGCGTTTTCGAGCGCGACGTCGAGCGGCAGATCGCGCTCGGGCTCGCGCAGGTCATCGCCCATCACGTTGGACAGGCTTCCGATAGGATGGAACGTGGGCTCCACGTCGGGCAAGTCATATTGCAGGACGGGTTCGAGCATCTGGACGGCGTCGTTCATGTAGGACGTCATCTGGGTGAGCTCGTCATCGGTCAGTGCGATCTTTGCGTACTCGGCGATGCCGCGCACGTCTTTCTCGCTGAGTGCCATAGGCGCTCCCTTCCGCATAACAGTTAAACCGCTCTAGTATACAGGGCAACGCCGCTTGGAGCAGGTGCTTTACCCAAATGCAGCGAAAACGTAACGAGAGCGGTGGATTGGCAGGCGACGGGCCGGCGATTCTGCAGCAAAACCGCACCGTCCATAGCGAAAACCGTCCCGTCCGCAACGAAAAGCATCCCGCCCGCAATGAAAACCGTCTCGCCCACAACGAAGACCATCACAACATTCGACACTTTTCGCCAAAATCGAAATTTTCATCGAATGTTGTGATGGTTTGGAAGCCCCGACCACCACAAAGGTGCCTGTCCCCTTTGTGGTGGTTCTGGACGATGTCTTATGCCGAGGCCTTGGCCTTGCGGTGCTTGCGGACCGCGTGGATCACGATGTCCAGCAGCAACAGCACAATGGCTAGGACCACGATGAGCACGGCAAACTCGCGCTTGCCCCAGTGGCGGCCGGCCAGCGACTTTTGCTTGTCGACGTCCTTCTTGTTGTACTTGGTGCGCACGCAATGCACCAGCAGGCGATGGTCGTTCACGCCGTAGGGCGTGCAGGTGACGAGCGTCACCTTGTCGGCGCCGGGCTCGATGGTCAGCGACTCCATCTCCTCGGGCAGCACCACCTCGGAGTCCACCATCTTGTAGGCGAGCGTCTTGTTCATGGTGTGCAGCAGCACCAGGTCGCCGGGCTCCAGCGAGTGGATGTCGTCGAACATGCTCAGGTTGCGCATGCCCGAGTGCGCGGTGAGCACGCAATGCGTCGAGGTGCCGCCCACCGGCAGGCTCGTGCCCTCCAGGTGGCCGACGCCCGCCATAAGGACTTCCTCGCTCGTACCGTGGTAGATGGGCATGCTCACGTCGATGGAGGGGATCTCGACCCAGCTCATCATAGGGTCGCGGTCAAAGATGAGCTGCTGAGCGTAGGGCTCGATCTGGTCGGCGGGAAGCTCGGTGGCCTCGCCCGCCAGCTGTTCGTTAAAGGAGCGCGCCTGGAGCAGGATGCGCTCGCGCTCCTCGGCAGACAGCGCGTCCACGGTGCTGGACACGGTGCTGATCTGGTTGAACACGCCCGAGGCCTCGAGCCGGTCCAAGATCCACGGCCAGGTCATAAGGCCCACGCCGATAAGGATGATGACGATGGTGATGAGCCGGTCGGCCCAGCGCGGCAGCCGCTTGCGGCGGCGCTTGGGCTTTGGTTGAGGTTTGGGCTGAGGGCTTGAGCCGCCGTTGGCCGCAGCGTTATTGCTCTTCATATGTTTGGCGCCCTGCACCATCGCCGGTCACTCCTCTACAACTCAGGTTGTCTAAACAAATAATAGCCGATTAGCAAACTCATGCACCGGACAACGCAGCTAGGACCGAAACGCCGCCTACGGTTCGAATTCTTGGAGACCTTCTACAGCGCTTCTTGCCATGGATATTCCTTTCCAAACATGCGATCGACTTCGAGTTGAATTCGCTCATCGTCGATTGCCGCCAAAGATAGCGCAAGCGAAATGTCATCGACACGGGAGGAGTTGGCAAACACGGGCGCATAGCGCCACACTTGGATCATCGCCGTTTCGTTATCCGGCAACTCCCCGTCTGCGACTTCGAGGTCACTCAGTTGACGCCATGCACTTCTTAAGACGGCCTTTTGTTCCATACCCGGCGCAGCGAGCATCGAACGCGCAGCGAGCGCCGTCTCCCCGGCGTCAACAAGATACTCGATCTGCGGCGTCTTCCTTGCAAATAAGACCTTCAAGACAGGCGAGGAGAGCTCTGCCATGTGCTCACTGAGCAGAAGATCAACGGCAACAGGGAACACGACGACACGTCGCTCGCAACGCTCGCGCCTCGCGAGCCCCCTGTCAACAAGCTCGGTTATGGCCTCACTCGCGCGGCTTGCCGAGATCCCAAGCGCACGACAAAGGTCATGGGGGCGATATGGCTCCTGGGCTGCTCCCCAGATTGCGGCAGCCTGTGCGTTGGGTGACATCTTGGTCGCGTGATTGCGAAACCGGGCACCGCCCCTCTCCGTGCAGGCCGTGCCCATAAATGGAAGAAAAGCCTGTCTGCCGGGGCAAACAAACGGAATCCCTTGTGCGACCAATGCTTTGCGCTGACGTGCATCGGCATCAGGAAACGAAACGACAACAGGAGTCTCCGCACGCAAGGCTAGCTGACTATAGACCCTCTTAGCCTCGGGAAGCCCGACGCCAGTAGGCAAACTTGCAAGCAAAAACGAAAAACCGTTTGCGTCAACAGCGCGGACTTCAATCGCCCGCAGATGCAGCGGCAAGCGTGCGGATCCAGGCCAAGTTTTGGTCTTGGCGGAGAGGCCTAGTGCTTCTTGTAAGTAGATTAACGCTTCGTTCATTTCCATTGTTTTCGTTCGATTCCAGTTTGTATTGGAATTATACATAATTTTCGGAATTAAAGAGATACCGTTCGTGCCTAAGCCTACATTTGAGTTTTCAAAATATCCCGGATCGGCGGGGTGATTCGGGATACAATCTCAATAGAAAACGACGCACCCCGCGTAAATGTTTGGGAGCGCGGGCGGCCTAGTTTTCAGTTTTTGTTAAATGCCCGGGATCCGACCCCCGGGCATTCTTATTTGCGCTTTCGGCGCAAATGCCGTCCACCGTCCGTATCGCGCGTGCGCCTACGGACCTTAAACCGAACCTCATACGAGTCAAGAAACGCGATGACGAGCGTGCCCGCATCGGACGATGGAGGCTGACTGCGTTATCCCAAAAAGAACGGGGCAGACTCCAGTGCGGAGTCTGCCCCGAAAAGAGAATGGCAAAGCAAGAGCGTCAATGGACGAGAAAAGTGTCCGCAAGTCTCATGGCCATCGCATCCCACCTGCCAAAGGGATGGGTGAGCGAGCGTTACTCCTGCTCGGACTCCTCGGCCTGCTTACGGCTGCGGATGAGGTGCGCCACGCCGATGCACAGCACCGCGCCACCAGCGATCCAAGTGAAGGTCACACCGTTGAGACCGGTCAGCGGGAGGCCGACGGACTTGGTATTGCCGACGTTGATGGTGATCTCACCGGTGGCGGCGTTGGTGCCGGCGCCTTCCGTGCCGTTCAGTTTGTTGTCACCGGCAGTGTCGTCAAGCGTACCGAAGGCGATGTCGTTGCGGCCCTTGTCGTACTCGGAAACCTCCGCCTTAAGCTCCGTCACCTTCATGGTCACGGCGTCATACGTCGGGGTGATCTTGAAGGTGAAGGGTTTGGCCTTGGTGTAGGAGTCGCCGGGGGCCTTGACCTCGGTCACCTTGTAGGAGCCGGCGTCGAGGCCGGAGACGGGGATCTTGCCGTCTTTGTCGGACGTGAACGTCACGTAGTCAGGCAGGTGGTTGACGTCGGCAACGGTCACGAGCTGGCCCGCGACGACGCCCGCGGTGGGGTCGTCCTTCGAGGCGATATACTGGTCTTGAGTGTTCGAATCAGCGGACTGGATGGTGAAGACGGCGCCCGCAAGGCCCCTCTCGGTGCCCTGGTCGACCTTGTTGAGGTTGAGCTTGAACGCGAAGTCGGCGACGGTATCCTCGATCGTCTCGCCCGTGCCCTCGGCATACGGGTTGTTGGAGTACTCGAGCTTGACGGTGTTGGGGTTACCGCCCTTGTTGCCGTCGGTTGCATTGCCAATCACGGCGTTGCCGTTGAGCTTTGCCTTGTAGAAGACAACGATCTTGGTGTCGGCGGTCACGCTCGCGACGTCCTTGAGGCCCTTCTTGCCGTCTCCGGTCTTGAACTCGACCGTCAGCGTGTTGTTGTTGCTAGCATCAGCATCCGTCACGGTATAATTGCTCGACTCAATCTCGCTGTAAGTCTCGCCGTTCAGCGCGTACACCTTAACCGAGCCTTTGACATAGTCAAGGCCATTGGAAAGCCCGTCGGTGAACTTGTAAGCATACGTGCCAAAGGTAGCGTAGTTGCTGGCGATCGTGCCGGTAAGCTTGTAGTTAACTTCCTGGCCGATCTGGGAATCGGCGACATCATTCCATTTGTTGGAGCCCTTGATGTCGGTGGCATCGGCGGCGTCGGCATCGTCGAGGACCTTCTTCTCGACAGTAGGCACGCCCTTCTTTGGCGTAACGGTCGTCGCGTTCACGCCGTCGATCACGGCGTAGACGGGAGAGGTGGACACATCGGTCGACTTGTCAGCAGGCTTACCGGGAGTAGCGGTGAGGAAGAGCCAGTAGCCGGCGCCGAGTCCGGAAAGGGATGCACTGCCCTCGCTCGTCACCTTCCAGGTGGTGCTGTTCTTCAGGCCATCGGCAATTAGACTGAGAACGTTGTCGCTAGCAACCTTCGAATCGGTCCCGGTAACTTCAGATTTGGTGCTAAGCCAATCGGCAGCATCCTGTGCGTTCTCGCTTTTGTAGGATGCATCCTTTTTCTTGATGGCGTTTACGACAGCAGTTTGGGCATCGGAGCTGGCCCATTCGATGCTACTCACCGTCGTATTCCCACCGGTCGTCGTGACCTTTGCCTTGAAGATCTGGATACCCTTATAGGTCGTGGACGCAGCGTAATCGGCGTCCTCGAACGTGACGGTCGACCTCGTACCCTCAGCAAACGCCATGGTCACGGGCGCCATCACGCCGCCGAAGCTCAGCGCTGCCGTGAGGCCGGCGGTTACTGCCAGGCGTGCGATGTTCTTGCTCATGCTCATCTTCTTTTCCTCCGTTTTCCGTTTGATTCTCATTCGATCGGTCATCATCTGTCTGTGTCTTAGCATCTACTTCGCTACGTCTCGCCCCGCTCTCTGTGGGGCTGCCAGCTACTCTTTATGGCTGCCACCTCCCCGCTTGACCAGGAGCGCGACCACGACGAGCGCGGCTCCGGCGACCGCTGCGGCGGCCGCGGCGTACATTGCCATATCGCCAGTCGAGGGCATAAAGCCTCCGGTGGTAATGCTAGGGGGTGTGCCGGTGGGCGTGTTGATGAGCGACGCCTCCAGGCTGCCCGTCGACCCGTCCGCGCTGTCGGCGCGCAGGGGCGACTCGGCCGTGATGGTGAGCTTGGGCTTGGCGGCGGCCACCTGGTCGACGTCCAGACCCTCGGCCTTGACCATCACGGAGCGCGTGCCCTCAAAGGCGGTGTAGCCCTTGGGCGCCTTGAGCTCGCGGACCTCCAGCTTGCCCGAGTCCACGCCCGAGACGGTCACGTGGCCGTCCTCGCCCGTGGTGACGGTGGCCTTGCCCTCCGCATCCCACGTGCCGTCGGCCGCCAGTGTGCGGCCGCGGTCGTCGGCGATGCTCAGGACCGCCCCGGCAAGCGGCTTGTCGCCGTCGCTGCCGCGCTTGGTGAGTGCGAGATCCCAGGTGTAGGCGCACGCGTCGTCGCTCGGCGTGCGGGTGAAGCCGGCGTCGCCGGACTGGTCGGCAAAGGGAGAGCGCGGGTAGCGCAGGTAGACCTCGTTGGGGTTGCCCTTCGCGATGCCGTGGTTGCACGCGCTACTGAGCGGCGCATTGTACACGGCGACCACGCGAGCGCCCGCGGTGAAGGCGTCGGCCCCGCCGAGCGCGGCGATCAGGTCGCCGGTGCGCACGGTGAAGGTCTTGCCGTCAGCCGCTACCTTGGTGGCGCACTGGGCCGTGATGTCGGTCCAGCCCTTCGCGGGCTCGGTGCCGGCGCGTCCGTCCTTGCCGGCCGAGACGGCGTCGAAGCCGCCGTCCGCGCCCGCCGCCACGTACACACGCATGCTCGCGGCCACCTTGGAGGGGTCGAGCCCCGCGCTCATGGTGTCGACGAACCGCACCGTATAGGTGTCGTAGGCGGTGAGCCCGGCCGGGACCGTGGCCGAGAGGCGCCAGTACAGGTCGTCGGCGACCGTGGCGTCGGCGGCCTTCTGCCATGCGGCGGTGCTGTCCTCCAGCACGTGCTTTTGGACCTTGGGCGTCGCGGCCTTGGGCTTGACGGTGACGGCGCTGCCGCCGACCAGGGCCATGATCGGCGCGGTGCCGGCCTCGTTTTGGGAGATGGCGTCGTCTTTGGCGACGATGAGCCAGTAGCCACAGGGCAGCTCGGCCGTCGTGCCCGCGTTAAGGGCCACGGACACGGCGCCAGAGCTCTGGAGGGAACGAGCGAGCTGTGCGCTCAGCGCGCTCGTAAGGCGGGAATCGGTGTTGAGCCACTCGGCAGCTTCCTGTGCGGTGGTCTGGGAATTGGGCATGCCGGCGCTGTGCAACACAGGCAGCGCGGCGTCGCGCACGGCATCGCTTGCCCAGACAAGGTCGGTGGCGATCTTGGCGTCGTTGTCGTCATCGACGACGTTGGCGTCAAAGATCTGGTAGGCGTCGTAGCTGCGCGCCACGGTGCCTGTCACCGTGATGGATCCGGTCGCGCTCGGCGCGGCCTGCGCGGATGCGGGGAACACAACCGCGCAGGTGCCGATCAAGAGGGCGAGCAGCGCAAACAAGATCGGGAAGGAGCAAACTTTCTTATTCACGACGCTCGCCTCCCTTCGCATTCGCCTTGCGACGAATGTGCATCCAGGCCGCAGCAGCGCAAAGCGCCGCCGCGCCGGCAAGGTACGTCAGAGTGACGCCCGACATACCAGAAAGGGGCAGAGTGGTGGAGTAGGTGTTGGTGAAGGTGGAGTCGGGAATGGCGTCGGGCGCGGCGGCGGAGGGTTGAACCACGACGCCCTGCCCGTTCTCACCCAGGGCGTTGCCCATGTCGTCCTTCATCTGCGTGACCGTGGTGGAAGTGGTGAGGCCGGAGTACTTGCCGGCCTTATTCAGCTCGGCCTCCACCGTGACGGCAACCTGGTACTCGGCCTTGGAGTAGCGGAGCTTATCGATGGCACCGGTGGTAGGCGCGACCTCCTTCACCGTGTAGGTGTAGGTCCTGGCGTAGTCACCCGCCGTACCGGGGGTATCGGACAGGTGCGACTTGTTGAACGTCATGGCGCCAAAGGTCGCCGTGATGTTGTTGGGCTTGTCGGCGTCGGTCTCCCTTGCCTTTGGGGCAACAGAAATCTTGGGCGCTTCGGGCATGGGGGCTTTGGCTGCATAGTCACCCGTAGCCACAATGCTGAACTCGAACGGCACATAGTTGCCGTCAGCATCCTTCGGCCAATCCGTATTGCGAACGGATTTGGTCACCGGGATCTTCACGGACGTAGCACTGCACTTGTCGGAGATGTACGTAGTGCCGCCAACGATGTTCGGCTGCTCGTTCTCTTTCCACGTAATGGAGCCGTTTGTGCTGTCCACCGTGAACTTGTAGGTGTTCTTGTTCAGTTCGTAGCCAAACGGAGCCTGGGTCTCAACAAGCGTGTACGTGCCCGGCAGCAGGCCCTCGAGCTTGAACTTGCCAGGCGCGGTGTCGGTGTCTACCCACGTGGTATCGCTCGAAGTCGACTGGTCGCTCACCTGATCTCTCACGGTCCAGGACTGGTTAACGGCCGCACCATCGGCGTCATTAGTCTTGGTGAGTTTCCACTCAGAACCAGCCAAAGGAGTGTGTTTTGTGTCGCCCTCCCCCACCTTGGTCCAAGACACCGTACCGGTGATGATCTTGGTGTTGGGAATGGCACCTGTGGGGTTATTCTCGAACGGAACATTTTTGCCGTTCTCATCCACGTAACCCTGAACGTAGTTCGGCTTCTCGCCAGTATTGTTCATAGTGGCATAGTAGATGGTGTCTGACTTCTGGTAGCCAGCCGGCGCCGTCTCCTCTTTGATGTAATACGTGAAGTAGTTGGTATCGTTGGAATTGCCGATGTTTGCCTTCTGGTTCAGATAGTTGAACTGAAGCTTGCCATCACCCGAAGCGTAATCATTTGCGCCACCGTCAGTCACCGTCACGATAGCGTCCTTGCCCGCGACAGCATTCTCGACAGAACCATAGATAGCCCACGAGGAACCAGGAAGCGACGTGTTGCCGTTCGCCGCATCGACCTTGCTCCACGCAACGGCGGAGCCGTCGGGCGTATACGACCCAGACCACGGGAAGTTGTGACGCTCCTGATCCATATCGATGACGGAAGCCGAGTTACCCTCACCAAATGCTGCGGCAACCTTCGGGCTGTTCATTGAGAAATCGACGCCCACATAAACGCGGCCGTTGGTAGTCACATGGTCGTCGAAACTTCCGTTGGGAACGAGAATCGATCCGATCATAGCCGCCGCAGGATCGTCGTCAGTCCACTTGGCACCGGTGGCTGTGCCGCCGTATCCCCAGTCCGCGCGGTTTTCTCCCGCGATGCCGCCTCGAATGGTAAGGCTTTGCGTATCGACAAAGTTCCACATGATGGACTGGGAAGCCGTCGCGTATGCCTCGCCCAGCTCCTTGCCGGAATATTGAGTTTCGTAACCACGCGAAATCTCGGTACCGTTCCACCAAAAGCGCCAGCCATTGTGAAACTCAATATTCGAAGATCCGGTAACGTTCACAACAACCGAGGCGCCCTTGGGAATGCCCTCGAATGCGAAATCAACGCCACGATAATACTCGTTGTTGTATGTATTGCTCAGCTGAGAAGCATCGATGGTGAACACCTGCTGCATAGAGGTGTTGTCGCCCTTAAACGTGATAAGACGCTCGCTATTCTTGAATTTCTTACCATTGAGCGACGTATCGGCGCAGTCCGAATATATGGTCTTATACGACTCATCAAACACCAGGCCATAATTACAATCCGTCTTGTCGTACTTGTTGATTACGTAGTTGTTGTGATTGCTCGCGAAACCAACCTCGAGCGTGCCGGTATTTGCAAACGAGTTGAGCTGTTTCGATAGCTTCGAGAGGTACCCATCTTCACCGTTGTAGCTCGAATAATCGTTATTGTTGACATTAGTCAAATCAACAGTTTGATTGAACAGGTTGCTTTCCTGAGAGTTCATGCCCTCGTACCAATTACCCTGCGTTGTCACCACGGATTGGCGTTCATTGTTATCGCGCCAGTATGTGATGGGGCCTGCGATCTGCGCAGTGTAGGCAAAGCCGGAAGGAGTCGCGCCCTCAGAAGATTTCTGCCGTCCGACCCAAGCGCCTTTCTTCCAAGCGCCAACGGTAGTCGTCTCCGGCGAGTCGCCGCTATAACCAACGCTCATCTTGGTGATCGCACTTTTAATTCCGGCCACCGCAAGCACGGTGCTGCCGGCGACAGGACGGAACTGGGAACCAAAACCAACGGTGCCAAAGCGGAAACCAGCACCAATTGATTGATAGGGCCAGCTCTCTTTGACTGGATTCATGGCAAGCTTGCCACGGACCAAGGTAAGGCCCTCCGCCTCAGCGGCATATGAGCCGGTGGGGGCGTTCTTCGCATCAAGATTACTAGTGTCGCTCGGCTTACCACCGATGTACATGTCGCGGCCGACGTAGGTGGCCACGCCGGGATCGGGGGTGGAGACATCGATATTCGTACCGATACCGATAGACGTGGGAACATAAATTCCCTTCTCCACGGTGGCCGTCGCTCTCGCTGAAGCCGCATTCGCACTCTGAGCCTGCTCAGCACTATTTGAAGAGCCAGCCTCGCCGCCATTGGTCTCGTCGCTATTCTGGTTTTCGGCATCCTCGCTGGTGTTATCTACAGCAGCGGACTCACTTGAGGAACCCCCCCCATTACAGTTTCCTCGGTAGAAACCGTCTGGGCATCGTTGGCAATGGCCTGCGAGATCGGGGGCATGACGAGCGACAGTACCAGGCTCAAAACGGAGGCTCCGCACAAAACGCCTGCCAGTACACGGCGCGTCGCTTTATTACTCTGCTTAGATTTGTCCGAATTCGCTTTCATCGATGTCTCCTCCCCAAGAGACCGCGATCTTGCTCTTTCACCATCAAACGTATCTGCGCAATCTGTAATTGCGCTCGTTTAGTAATGCAATTATAACGATTGTTTAAACATCTGAGCAACAAAACCGACATTTTTGTAGCGAGTTCTCAATTCTCTTGACATTTGCTCAGATTTACCTTCGTTTATTCGCTATCTATTTTTTGTTTCTGCTGGTAATTTAGTTGCGTATTATTTTTTAATGGCATTAGTTTTATTTGCACAACATTTTGCTCAAGAGCGAGCATCCTGTGAACGGTCGAAAATCGACCGTGAGCGGGGGTCATTAACCGGGATGAATATCCTACCAAATTGATGAGAATATCTAAAAACCCATCGGTGGTTAGAAGCATGATGTTCTGACGACCATATTTGAATTTGCGCGCAGATTTTAGGTATCAATTCGCCCAAATCGCCTGAGGCCACCGCAAAGGCGCCTGCCCCCTTTGTGGTAGTTCCCCCCCCGCTACAGCAGATGTTCCTCAATAAAGATCGCGATGCCGTCTTTGTCGTTGCTGGCGGTTACAAAATCGGCGGCGGCGCGGGTGGCGTCGCTGCCGTTTGCCATAGCCACGCCCACGCCGGCGTCAGCCACCATGCAGGTGTCGTTATCGGCATCGCCAAACACGCAGATGTCCTGGAGATCCATGTCGTTGAGCTCTGCCACGCGCACAAGGCCGCGCGTCTTGGACACGCGCGGATCCATGAACTCGTAGAGCCGCTGCGTGGTTTGCAGAGCCGCCGCCTTAACAGTGTTATCGGCAAACGTCGACGCCCGCTCAATCACCCGCGGCATTACCTCGGGCGCCATGGTAAACATCACCTTGGGCTGCGGCTCGCGCAAAAACTCGGCAAAATCGACCACCTGGTAGGGCACACCGTCGACGCGCGACAGGTGCTCGACGCACGCGTTGCTCTCGGGTACGTAGAACACGCCGTCTCGGGGGCAGACGGGCGTTGCCGGAAGGTCCGCCATGTGCTTGCAGATGCGCGCGATGGTCTCGCCCGGCAGCGGATAGCTCAGCTCGTTGATGTCGTGCGCGCGGTCGATGACCTCGGCGCCACCGCAGCCCACCATCACGTCCACCAGGCCTTCGATGCCCCAGAGCTCGTACATGGCCTCGGTCGCGTGGGCGTCGCGCCCGGTGCACAGGCCAAAGAGCACGCCGCGCTCGCGCAGGGCGCGAATCGCCGCCACGGTGCGCGGTGACACCGTGTGCTGGCTCGTGAGCAGCGTGCCGTCGATATCGCAGAACACGGCTTTGATATGGCTGAAGGTGGCGTCCATGGGGGCCTTTCTGAGTTGTGCGGCGGTGTGGGGTGTATTCGCAAACGGCGTACATGGTATACCAAGGCACAGGCGCGGCCCGTCAAAGCAAAAACCACCACAAAGGTGCCTGGCCCCCTTTGTGGGGGAAGTGGCGTTTGTGGGCCAAACCATCACAACATTCGATGTTTTTCGGCAAAATCGCGATTTTCATCGAATGTTGTGATGGTCTTTACTGCCTTGCGGCACGATCAAAATGCCGGCGCCCAAACAGCAGCAACGCCGCGGGGACTGCCGTCACGACCATGCCTGCTCCGATGAGCGTCTGCTGCACGCCAAACGTCGCCGCCAGCCACGGAGCAATCGCCAGCGGGGCCACGCCAGCGAACATATTGCCAAAGCCCATGACCGAATTGACGCGACCAAGCTGCTCGAGCGGCGCCGTCGTCTGCACGATGGTGTTGTGGAGCGGGTTGACGACACCCCAAGCTATGCCCAGGGCGACCTGACCGACAAGGGCCACACCCACGTACGGCGTCCCCACATAGAGCAGGCTTCCCAGGCCCACGGACATAAGTGCCACGAGCAGCGTTTTTAGGTTGACCAAGTGCGGCGGCAAGCGGAGCGCGAGCACGGCACCCAGTACCGCGCCCACGCCCGAGGCCGACGAGAGCCAGCCCATCCACTCAACGCCGACGCGTAGGACATCGCGATAGAAAAACGACTCGAGCGGATCGAAGGCTCCGTAGCCAAAGTTCGAAAGAAAAATGATGCAGAAAAGTAGCGCGAGGACACTGTTGGTGAAGACTGTCTTGATGCTGGCTGCGAAGGTGGCGCGGGTGGATGTGCTGGGGTTGGAGCTTTGTCCCGCACGCTCCCCTTCCTCCGCCGAATCGGCATCCGCATCCCCGGCGACATGGCTGGTCTGCGGCCTAAAGCCCCAACCGGCGATGAGCGCCAGCACGGTAAAGAGCATCATGAGAACAAACACCGCGCGCGACAACGCAGCAGCCGCGACAAAGCCACCCAGCGTGGGGCCAACGATGATACTCACGTTTGAAAACATGGCGATGGCGGAGTTGATGTCTTTGAGCTCGACAGGATCGTCGGTGAGGTAGGCCGGATAGGACGTGGCGATGGGCTGGGCGAATCCCATCACAAAGCCCAGAAACACCGCGCCGAGCAGGACGACGCCGGTCGCGCTACCAAAGGCGATGATTGTCGTGCCAGTTGCGAGCGTGCCGACGATGCTCAGCAAGAAATGGCGGCGCGGACCCCATGCGTCGAGCGCAGCGCCGCCCGCAAAGGATCCCAGGATCACGAAAACGTTCATGAACAGGACGGCCAGCGATGTCGCGACGACCGAGGCATCGTCCGCATAGGTAAGCGTTCCGATGACGCCGATAAAGTAGCTGGTCTGAAACCCGGTGTAGATGAGAAAGCGCATCGCTACCAGGCGCTTGGCCTGCATGGACAGCGAAGGTTGAGGTTTTGAGAGAAGAGATGCGAGCATGGAGACTCCTTGTTTCATACGAATACGGGCGGTGGGCATTCGCCACCGTCTGTCAAATCAATCTATCCGCATGAAACATTAAGGACGCATCAGGACCCTTCTCTCCGTTTTTCGCCCGTCATGAACTACTTGGTAGATTGTAAGGCATGTCCCACACATCTACCAAAGCAAAAACCACCACAAAGGCGCCTGGCCCCTTTGTGGTGGTTGCGACGTTTACGCTGGTTGAGACTTGGCTAGGCCAGGTCGGCGCCGTTGGTGGCGATGACCTTCTTGTACCAGAAGAAGCTGTCCTTGCGGCTGCGGGCGAGCGTGCCGTTGCCGTCGTTGTCCTTGTCGACGTAGATGAAGCCGTAGCGCTTCTTCATCTCGCCGGTCGAGGCGCTCACCAAATCGATGCAGCCCCACATGGTGTAGCCCATCAGGTCCACGCCGTCCTCGATGGCAATCTCCATCTGCTTGATATGCTCGCGCAGGTAATCGATGCGGTAGCCGTCGTGAATCGCACCGTCCGCCTCGACCTCGTCCACCGCGCCCAGGCCGTTCTCGACGATCATCAGCGGCACCTGGTAGCGGTCGTAGACCTCCTCCAGGTAGTAACGCAGGCCCTCGGGGTCGATCGCCCAACCCCAATCGCTCTTCTTGAGGTACTCGTTGCCGGCGCCACCAAAGATGTTGCCCTGCTCCAGCAGCACCGGGTCAGCCGTGGCCGTGGCGCTCATGTAGTAGCTAAAGCTGTAGAAGTCGACCTTGCCGGCGGCCAGCGTGGCGGCGTCCTCGGGCGAAACCTCCACGTGCACGCCTTCGCGGCGCCACACGCTGGGCGCCCACGAGGGATACGCACCGCGCACCTGCACGTCGCCGCAGTAGAAGTTCATCTCGCGCTGCTGCTTTTGTGCGGCCAGAACGTCTGCCGGATTGCACGTGTGCGGGTAGCAGGCGTTGCCGGCGATCATGCAGCCGATCTTGTTCTGGGGATCGATCTGATGGCCCATGGTGACGCACTTGGCGCTCGCCAGGAACTGATGGTGCAGGGCATCGAAGCGCGCCTGCGGGTCGTCCCAGTCGCAGTCGCCAAAGGCCATGGGCGTGTCGGTTGCCTCGGGCACCATGCCGCCGCCCATCACGCCGCCAAAGCCGCCCATGAGCAGGCAATTGATTTCGTTAAAGGTGAGCCAGTAGCGCACCAGGCCCTTGTACTCGGTCATGACGGTGCGGGCGTAGTTGAGGTAGAAATCGATGAGCTTGGGGTTCTTCCAGCCTCCGTAGTTTTTGGACAGACCATAAGGCAGCTCATAGTGGCTAAGGGTGACCATGGGCTCGATGCCCTGCTCCTGACAGGCCTGGAACACACGGCGGTAGAACTCGATGCCGGCCTGGTTGGGCTCGGCCTCGTCGCCGTTGGGGAAGATACGGCTCCAGTTGATGGACATGCGGTAGCACTTAAAGCCCATCTCGCCAAAAAGCTTGATGTCGTCGAGATAGTGATGGTACATGTCCACGGCCTCGTGGCTGGGATAGTGGTACTGGGGCAGAATGCCGTCGGTAATGTGGCGCGGCTCGGAGACCGTGCCGCCGGTCATGATGTCGGGAACGCCGAGGCCCTTGCCGTCCTCGTTGTATCCGCCTTCGCACTGATTGGCGGCAGTGGCACCGCCCCACAGAAATCCATCGGGAAAAGCCATGTTGGCTCCTTTCGTACGTGTTGGGATGTTGCGTGGACGCCGAAGCGGCGTCCACGAGGTAATTTGCGTCCCGATCGGAGTTCGCGTTGAGTCGGCCGCCACGAAACCGGCCCATCTACTACGTTTAGTCGTGAACCCCCGACCACGCCGCAATTGTCAAAAATAAAACCGCAGGTAGACGGCTTGGCGGTTTTCGAAAAACCACCGTGTGGTTGGCCCCTACCACTTAAACGTAGTAGATAGGCCGGTTTCGTGGCGAGGCATGTTGCGGGACGCGCACGGACCGACCCATCGAAACTATGCCGGCTTAAGATATGCGGACGGAGCTGACGGAGACGACGTTTGCCCAGATAAAACCGACCAAAATAAACCTGTCCCTTATTGGCAGGTTCAAAACCATGCCGGTTTACGGGGCAGAACCAGTGCCCCTTGAGCATGCCAGAAACGGCAAGGACAAAACCGCAGGTAGGAGGCTTGTCAGTTTACGGAAAAACGGGGTATGGTCAGCACTCACCGTTTCAGCCCCGTAATCCGGCATGGTTTTGATTTTGGGCAGTCGCTCGGACGAGCGCATGGCATCTAGCCCCTTTGAAAAAAACCGGCGGGGCGCTCCCCCCCCCCGCCGGCTTGGTACCGAGTCTTTGTCGTTTGGGCTACTTGGCAGCCTCGGGCTTGTAGGTGGCAAACTCGATCGCAAAGCCCACGGCGGCACCCACGAAAGAGGCAACGATAGCCCAGATCATGTGGTTGATGCCGTTAACACCGGAGGGGTCGATGAAGGACAGCCAGTTGAAGACGCCCAGACCACCGGACATGTACACCACGGCGCCGGAGAGACCAATGATGAGGCCGCCCACAGCAGAACCGATGCTGGCGTTGATGAAGGCCTTCTTATCGGGCAGGGCGACACCGTAGATAGCGGGCTCGGTGACACCAAAGAAGAAGGCGGAGATCATGGCCGGCAGCGCGATACCGCGGAACTTCTCGTCCTTGTTCTTGAGATACATGGCGAAGAGCACGGCGCCCAGCGAGAAGGAGTGGGCGATAACGGAGCCCAGGATGTAGTCGTGGCCCAGAGTGGACAGGTTGACCAGCGCGATGGGCACGAGCGACCAGTGGAAGCCAAAGATGACCAGGCACATCCAGAAGGCACCGACGAGGGTGCAGCCCAGGAGGGAGCCGATCATGGGCAGGCCAAACAGCAGCGCGAAGAACTCACCAAGCAGGTTGGTGATGAGCGTGGCGATGGGGCCAATGACCAGATAGCCAAGGGTGACGGTAACGGTGACGACGATCAGCGGGGTGAAGAACATCTTCATAGAAGCGGGCATCCACTTCTTAACCCAGTGCTCGAGGGTGGAGCCAAACCAGACCATGAGCAGGATGGGGATAACGGAGCTGGTGTAACCCGAGGCAGGCATGATGAGCGGCAGGCCCAGGAACGTGGTGTACCAAGAGAAGGTGCCAGCAAAGCCGAGCTCGACGGAGCCGACAACCTCGCCCGAGGTCAGGGCAACCATGGTGGGATACACCAGGGCAAAGGCGATGGCCATGCCGTTGAACTCGCTCATCTTGAACTTCTTGGCCGCGGTAAAGCCAAGCACCACGGGCAGGAAGTAGAACATGCCGTCAGCGACGGTGTAGAGCAGCGTGTAGGCGCCGTCGTTGGCAAAGCTCGGGACCAGGAAGGTAGCGAGCGCCAGCAGGCCCTTCATGATACCGGCAGCGGCGAAGGTGCCG
This sequence comes from Collinsella sp. AF16-8, assembly GCF_003462695.1. Taxonomy (NCBI): domain Bacteria; kingdom Bacillati; phylum Actinomycetota; class Coriobacteriia; order Coriobacteriales; family Coriobacteriaceae; genus Collinsella; species Collinsella sp. AF16-8. The sequence goes on along the minus strand of NZ_QRXX01000003.1, from coordinate 199,579 downwards.
AGCATGGGGGCGAAGATGCCCGAGATGAGGTCGATGATCACATCGGTAACGCCCTTGGGAGCGGCATCGTCGTCATCGGCGTCGACGGCGCCGCCGTCGCTAAAACCGCCGGCCTTGAGAACGGCGTCGTAGACGTCCTCGACGATGTTGCCCACAACAACCTGGTACTGGCCGTTGGCGTGCATGACCTTGATGACGTTGGGCAGCTCGGAGATTGCCTCGTCATTGGCCTTCGACTCGTCCTTGAGCTTAAAACGAACACGGGTAATGCAGTGTGCGACGCATTTGACGTTGGACTTGCCGCCAACCAGCTCTACGATCTGGGCAGCAAGATCGTCGTATTTACCTGCCATGATCTGTCCTCTCTTTTCCAAATTTCGACAAAAATATCCCCTACCGCGAGCCGGTACCTTGCCCGCAGTTAGAAACCAAAAAGAATTGTTGCGATTGCCGCCGGGCTGGCGGCTTTACTCACTCGGTCTGCGAAGCCGATCGCAGACGGTTGATATGCATCATCAGATACAAGAGCTCCTCGTCCGAGCAGCTCTGCTTGAACTCTTTCTCGAACACGCGGTTGATGGCGTACGCACACTGGTAGGCCTCGGGAAAATCGCGGGCGGCCTGCATAAACAGTGAGGAGTTCTCGGTCTGCGTGCAGCTGCCCTTAACAAGGCGGCGAACCAAAAAGCGCAGGTGCGCAAGAAAGCGAATGTAGCAGTACGACGCCGTGTCGAGCGAGCAGCCGAGCTGCTTTTCCACGGAATGGGTTACCTCGTCAAGCACGCGGGTGCTCTTCATGATGAAGTCCATGTCCTTGGCGCGGCCCATGCCGTCGACCTCGGCGTTAACGATGTGGAGCGCGATGCTCGTGGCCTCGTTCTGACCCAGCTTGGCGCCGGTGTGCTTTTGCACGATGGCGAGCGCGGCCTGACCGATTTCGAGCTCACGCGGGTAGATGAAAGCCACCTCATGCTCGAGCGGGTTGGGAGCGCTGATCTGGTCGTCGTCGCGCTGAACGGCAAACTGCAGGTGATCTGCCAGGATAAAGGGCAGGCCACCGGACAGCTTGCAACCAAGCTGCTGGGATGCGAAGCAGGCAATGTTGCTTGCCGCGAGCAGAACGTCGTCGGGAAGTGTGCCGACCATATCCTGCAGGCTCTCGGGAACGTTATAGAATTTGCGCTGGATGAGCGACTCATCGGCAAGCTCGTAGGGCATCTCGTGAAAACCGATGCCCTTGCCAAAGACAACAACCTCTCGGCCGTCATCGCTGGCGGCGAGAGCAACGTTATTGTTGATCTTCTTTAAAATGAGCATGAAAAAACTCCTCGGACATCGGCGCTAGACGACGGGGCGATATTCCTCGTCTTCTATTATGCGCAAGTGATGCCTCCAGAGGAGTAACAAACTTGTGAGCACGTGGGCGATTGTAGGATGAAACTTGCATGCAGCGTAAGCCCCATTGGTGCGAAAGTCCGCTGAACGGTAGGAAATCGCCTGTAAACGGCAAAACCACCACAAAGGTGCCTGGCCCCTTTGTGGTGGTTTTGGCTGATGCCCCGATGTTACTCGCGCGGGGTGCCGTAGGGGTTGTACAAATCTGCAAGAGCAAATGTGCCGGTAGTAGCATCAAAGTCGAGTTCGAGCACACAGCAGTTGCCAATGCGGTGCTTCATCTTGAGCGGCTCCACGCCCACGCCGCGCATGACCTGAGCCGCTGCGGCGCCATGGCTCACGCACAACACGCTCTCATGTCCAGGGCGCTGCATGAACTCGGTGATGGTCGCCATCATACGCTCGCGAAACTCGACTTCGCCCTCGCCGTCATACTGCTTGTAAAAATCGCCGTACGGCAGGCGCGGATTCAAATCCTCGCTCGCGCCCTCAAATTTGCCAAAGTTCCACTCCTTAAGGCCCTTGACGCGCTCGTAAGGCTGACCGGGGAACGCAAGCTCAAGCGTGTCGCACGCACGCTCGGACGTCGAACTGTACGCATGGTCAAACGTAAGGCCACGCCCTCGCAGGGTCGCACCGACAGTTTTAGCCTGCTCGATTCCCAGCTCGGTGAGCGGCGAGTCACACCAGCCCTGCTTGCGACGAAGCAAGTTAAAGAGCGTTTGACCGTGACGCATAAAGTACAGTTTTGACATGAGGCCTCCGTGATCGCAATCGTTTGTCAGCGATTATGACACCTTGAGCTAACTTTAAGTCAAAGCTTTTTTGCAAAAACCACCACAAAGATGCCTGTCCCTTTTTGGCATGTTATGGCAGCGCAGCGAGCCGGTTCCAAGTGCCCCAGGTCGCCCCGAAAGAGGAGCGACGCGTACTTTGGTACGCGAGCGACGGCTTGAGGGGCGAGATGGGGTGCTTGGGGCCGGCGCAGCGTCAAGCCTTAAAGGTGGTCTTGGATGAGATCGCAGATGGCTCGGGCGTCGTTGATGTTGATGGCTCGGGTCGCAAAGCCGGCGTCGAAGGCCTGACGCGCCAGGGCTTCGTTGCAGGCAAGGGCCAGCGTGTGACCGTCGACCAGGTCGAGCGAGCTCTTGCCGCGCAGACGGTCGACACCGGAGCGCGCGACGACGATGTTGTCGAAGCCCTCGGTCTTGTAGCCCTCGATGATCACCACGTCGACATCGTTGTAGCGCGACAGCAGCTCGCGCGCGGGCATCTCGTCCTCCTCGCGCGTGTCGGCGTACTCCGCCCAGCGCGTGGCGCAAATGAGCCCCACGTGCTTGGAGCCAGCCTGGTGATGGCGCCACGTATCCTTAGCGGGAACATCGATATCAAAGCCATGGTGTCCATGATGCTTGAGCGAACCCACACGCAGGCCGCGGCGCGTGAGCTCGGCGATGACCTTCTCGACGAGCGTGGTCTTGCCCGAGTTTTGGTAGCCGATAAACGCGATCGCGGGGACAGCCGGAGCGGGAGCTGCGGGCGCGATGGCGGCAGGTGCGCTTGCGGGTGCGTCGCCCGCGGCTCCCACGGCCTCAACAGCAGCGGCCTGACGCTCTGCGCGATCCCACACGCCCGAGCGGCCGCCCTCCTTGTGCAGCAGGCGCACGTCGACGATCTCCATGCCGCGATCGACGGCCTTGCACATGTCATAGATCGTAAGGCACGCGGCACTCGCGCCGGTCAGGGCCTCCATCTCGATGCCGGTCTTGCCCGTCACGCCGGCCGTAACCAGTACGTGAAAGCCAACCTGCCCATCCGTGCGCGCCGGCGCCCAGCCCTCGGGCACGTCCTCGGCCGGCGTCCCCGCCGGAGCGATGGGCGCAATGTCGCACTTGCTCTTGGTAATGAGCAGCGGATGGCACATGGGGATGATGTCGCTCGTGCGTTTGATGGCCATGATGCCCGCCACGCGCGCGCAGGCAAGCACGTCGCCCTTTTTGGCGCGGTCCTGCAGCACCATGGCCTGCGTCTCGGGATGCATGAGGATGGTGCCCTCGGCGATGGCAATGCGATGGGTCTCGGCCTTGTCGGACACGTCGACCATGCGAACCTCGCCCTTGGCGTCCACATGCGTCAGCTCGTCGCGACGGGCGTCGCGGGCGGGCTCGGTGACAGCGCTGGCAGTCGGCTGCGCGGGCACGGCGGCGTTGCCAGCATTCGCTGCAGCCGTGACTTTGTGGGCAGACATCGCGGCCCTGCGAGCGGCCTTGGTGGCATCGGCGTACCTGCTCTTGGCCATATGATCATCCTCCGATTTGGGACATAAATCGTTGCGTGCCCTCAATTATCGCGTGTTCCTGCGGTTTGTGGGCCACGGCATCGCGCCAAATCGAAAGTACCTGCATATCATCACCACGGCGCAGCGCTTCACGCACCGAATACTCAGCATCGCTGAACAGGCACGGACGCACGTTGCCATCGGCCGTCAGGCGCAGACGGTTGCAATTCGCGCAAAAATGGTTGGACATGGCGCTAATGAAGCCGACCGTTCCCGCCGCACCCGGAAAGTGCCAGTAGCGCGCAGGGCCCGCGCCGGCAGGAGCGTCGTTGATGTCGAGCGGCTCGAGCTCGGCCAGCCCCGTCGCGGCGACCCCGGTATTGATGCGCGCCCGCAGTTCGTCGCTCGGCACGGTATCGCTCGCGTCCCACAGCTCGGGATTGAGCGCGGGCGCATGCGGGTCCACAGCGCAATGCGAGCTCGTACGCTCGTCGCCGATGGGCATGTACTCGATAAAGCGCAGGTGGATGGGGCGGTCGACGGTCAGCCGCGTAAGAGCCGCCACATCCTGGTTGAGCCGACGCACCACAACGCAGTTGACCTTAACGGGCTCAAAGCCCCAAGCCAGCGCCGCGTCGATGCCGGCCATGGTCTGTTCGAGCCGGCCCAGGTGCGTGATCTTTCCAAAGAGCGTAGGGTCGAGCGTGTCGAGCGAGATGTTGACGCGATTAAGCCCCGCGTCTTTGAGCTGCGGCGCCAGCTTGGGCAGCAGGGCGCCGTTGGTGGTAAGCGAGATGTCCTCGATCTGCGGAATCGCGCGGATGTCGCGAATGAGCGGGATAATACGGCGGCTGACCAGCGGCTCGCCACCCGTCAGGCGTACGCGGCGAATTCCCTCCCCCGCCACCAGGCGCACAAAGCGGGCGATTTCCTCGGCGCTGAGCAGCTCGTCGTGCGCGCGGGGCGCCACGCCATCGGCCGGCATGCAGTAAATGCAGCGGAAATTGCACTTGTCGGTAACGGCAATGCGCAGGTAGTTGATATCGCGACCAAAGCCGTCATGTTGCACGTGCCCGTCCACGCAGCCTCCCCTCACGCGGCGTTTTATTCTTCGGAAAACATAATACCGCACGAGAGAATCATGCCGACACCCGTACGACAGGACAGGTCGCTTCGAGCAAAACGGACTTTCCAAGCCCATCCTCAGCATACAAACCATCACAACATTCGATGCTTTTTCCGATTTTGGCGAAAAACGTCGAATGTTGTGATGGTCTGCCTGCCCACAGCACCCCGTAGAAGGGCCAGAACGCCCCTAAAGGCCACCACCCCAGTGTCGAATCACGAATTCTCGCAGGTCGTTTTGACGTTTCTGGAACGCTTCGCTTCGGTCGCACGTGAGACCCATAGCGAGTGCGATGGCGTTCACCGCCCGGTGCAATTGCAGCTGGTGGGCAAACTGAGTCCCGGTGAGGACGATCATCCTAAAGCCCAGCGCGCTCAGCACGGTCATACGCTCCGCATCCGACGCGCTGCGCTGTTTATCAAGATGGTCCGAACCGTTGTATTCAATTCCCGTACCGCTCGCAGGCGCATATACGTCAATCTCGAAATACCCGGCCTTAGCGAGATACTTGAACTCGCTGGGAACATCGACCCGATGGTTGAGCTCGATCTTGGCGTATCCCAGCCCTCCCTGGGAACGTTTTGCTACGACCATGATTGCGGTGGCCGTCTCCATGGGCGATCGCGCGCCATCGTGCACGCGTTTGAGCACGGCGGCCGCGCGTATGGCCCCCTGACGAGATCGATTCTCATCGCAATAAGCAATCAAGTCGGCAACGGTATACCTCTGCCCCATCTCGATATAATCGTCTGTCGACAGATGATTCAAATGGTATCGGGCGCAGATTTCATACCCATATTCCAGCTGCTCGGGCTCGCTCATCCACGAACCCGCTTGGACAAAGCACATGACCTCATCAACCACTAGAAGGCCCTCTGCCACCTCAAGAAGATGGTCTGGAGGTACCGGTGCCCCAAACACGTGGCACCTAAATCCAGCCGGCGTCGAGCGCTCAAAATCGAAGTTGACGAGCGTGTCGATATGACCGAGCTCTTCTCGTGGAATACCAAGCGAAACCAGATAGTCGGTAACGATCCCAACTGCCGCTGAAGCCCTCAGCCCCTTGACATCGAGTCCCAATTTGGACAGGCTCGCAGCCGGCTCCGCCTCGCTAGCAAGCGAGTCCTCGTCGTATAGGCTGCTTGCTCGCGAGAGCGGCTCGGACGGGCGCGCCACGTTGTGGTACAGCCAAGCAGTCTTATGGGACAGGACGATCGGCAGGTCCATGAGCCCTCCAATGGAGTCGGATAACCAACCTTATTCCCCTGCCCACGGGTCCGCACACCTTCGTGCGCAAGAAAGCGATTCCGCCCGATCGAGTGGTAGAAAAACCATCGCAACATTCGATGCTTTTCCCGTTTTTGGCAAAAAACGTCGAATGTTGTGATGGTTTGAGGCGAGGTGAGGGGCACGGAAGGGCCAAAGCATCGTGCTCGAACGGGTTAATCCAACTCTTTTAAGCCATGCGCCAGCTGCCAGTACTCGCCGTGCTGGGCGAGCAACTCTTCGTGGGTACCGCGCTCGATGATGCGGCCGTGTTCGAGGACCATGATGGCGTCGGCGTCGCGGACGGTGGACAGGCGGTGCGCAATCATAAACGTGGTGCGTCCGCGCATGATGCGGTCCATACCGCGTTCGATGAGCTTTTCGGTGCGCGTGTCGATAGAGCTCGTGGCCTCGTCCAAGATGAGCACGGGCGGGTCGGCAACAGCCACGCGCGCAATGGCGAGCAGCTGGCGCTGGCCCTGCGACAGGTTGGCGCCATCGGCCGTGACCGGCGTGTCGTAGCCTTTAGGCAGGCGGCGGATAAACGAATCGGCGCAGGCGGCCTCGGCGGCGGCGCGCACTTCCTCGTCGGTCGCGTCGAGCTTGCCAAAGCGAATGTTCTGCGCAATGGTGCCGCTAAACAGGTGTGTATCCTGCAGCACAATGCCCAGCGATCCACGCAGACTGGCCTTGGCAATGTGCTTGACATCGATGCCGTCGTACGTGATCTCGCCGTCATCGACCTCGTAGAAGCGATTGATGAGGTTGGTGATGGTCGTCTTACCGGCGCCTGTGGAGCCCACAAAGGCGATCTTTTGGCCCGGCTTGGCAAACAGGTTGAGGTCCGTGAGCACGCGGGTGCCCGGCACGTAGGAAAAGTCCACGGCGTGGAAGCGCACGTCACCGGCGAGCGGGACCAAGCCGCACACAAGCTCGGTTCCGTCGGCGGCCACCGCACAGCCCGACTCATCAACAGCGGCCACGTCGCGCAGGTGCCCATACGCGCCCACGCCCTGGCCCTCGGGAATCTTCCACGCCCACGCGGCGTCGCCCGTCTGCACCAGCTCCACGCGGCCCTCGTCCGCCTCGGGCTCAAGATCCATGGCGGCAAACAGGCGCTCGGCGCCGGCCAACGCATTGAGCAAGAAGTTGCCCAGCTGCGTAAACTGGTTGATGGGCATGGCCGCCTGGCGTACAAAGACCAGATAGCTCGCGAGCGCGCCCACGTCGGCGAGCCCCTTGATGCAGAGCATGCCGCCCGCCACGGCGACGATGGCATAGTTGACGTAGCCAATCACGACGGTCATGGGCACCATGGAGTTGGCATAGCTCACGGCGGCGGTGCCGGTGCGGCGAAGCTCGTCGTTGCGGCAGGTAAAGCCGGCGACATTGGCCGCCTCGCGGTTAAAGACCTTGATGACCTTTTGGCCCGAGACCATCTCTTCGATATATCCGTCCAGGTCGCCAAGCGATGCCTGTTGGGCGGCAAAGAAGCGCTTAGAGCGCGCGCCCGAGTAGCGCGCATACAGCACAATGGCCGCATCGCACACGAGCGTGATAATCGTGAGCTGCCAGTTAAGGATGATGAGCATGGCCGTGGTGCCCACAACCTGAATGGCGGCCTGAATCACGTTGGCAAAGCTGTTGTTGAGCGCCTCGGAGACGGTGTCAACGTCGTTGGTAAAGAAGCTCATGATGTCGCCCGAGCGCGTGCTGTCAAAATAGCTGAGCGGCAGCGTCTGGATGTGCGCGAACAGGTCGCGGCGGATGTCGGAGACCACGCGCTGGGCCGCGCGCACCATAATCTGCGAGTAGCCCAGAGCCGAGAGCACGCCCGCGGCGTAGATGATCGCCGTTAGGATGACCTGCTTGGCGAGCAGCTCCTCCCCGCCCGTGGCCAAACCGTTAACGATGGGGCGCACCATGTAGGTGCCGGCGAGGCTCGCGATGGCGGCAACGGAGGCGAGCACGCCCACCGCGAGCAACGAGAACTTGGCATGCCCCATGTAGGAGAACAAGCGGCGCACCGTGCGCTTGAGGTCGGCAGGACGTGCTTGGGCCGCGGTCTTAGGCATGGCGCTCACCCCCTTCTAAGGTCGATCCGCTGGGGGCGAAGGAAAACGGATCATTCGCGCGGTCATCGTCGCTGCCGTCGCCGGCGTCCGCGTTCCCCGCAAACTCCATCTGCGAGGCGTAAATCTCCTGGTAGATGTTGTCGCCCGCCAGCAGCTCCTCGTGCGTGCCCACGCCGTGGACACGACCGTCATCCAACACCACAATGCGATCGGCATCCATGACGCTCGCAATGCGCTGGGCGATGATGAGCACGGTCGTATCGGGAATCCGAGCGATGTGCTCGCGAATCTTAGCGTCGGTCGCCATATCGACCGCGCTGGTGGAGTCATCAAAAATGAGCACGCGCGGATGCTTGAGCAGCGTGCGCGCGATGCACAGGCGTTGCTTCTGACCACCCGAAACACCGGCGCCGCCTTGGCCCAACTCGCCGTCCAGTCCGCCGATGCGATCAAGGAACTCGTCCACGCACGCCGCGCGGCAAGCCGCGAGGAGCTCATCGTCCGACGCCTGTGGATTGCCCCACTGCAGGTTCTCGCGCACGGTGCCCGTGAACAGCACATTCTTTTGCAGCACAATGCCCACGGCGTCGCGCAGGGCAACCAGGTCGTAGTCGCGCACGTCGTGTCCGCCCACAAGCACGGCGCCCTCGGTGGCGTCGTACAGGCGCGCGATCAGCTGCACAAGCGAGCTCTTGCCCGAGCCCGTGCCGCCGAGGATGCCCACCGTCGAGCCGCTCTCGATGCGAAGGTCGATATGCTCGAGCACATCCTCGGCTGCATCCGCGCGGTATTTAAAGGAAACGTCGCGAAACTCGATACTGCCGTCCCCTGGCGTCGCAGTCGCGAGGTCTCCCACAGGATTGGCGATAACGGGCTCTTCATCGAGCACCTCTGCGATACGGCCCACACTCGTGAGAGCGCGCGTGAGCAGCAAAAACACGTTGGAAATCATCATGAGCGAGTTCATGATCAGCAGCACGTAGCTCATAAAGCCCGTGAGCGAGCCCACGCCCAAGCGACCTTCGATGATCATGCGGCCGCCAATCCACAGGATCGAGAGCGCAGCCACATACATCGAGAGTTGGAACACCGGCAGGTTGAGCACGGCGGTGCCGAAGGTCTTGGTCGCCGTGCCGGCGAGTTCGGTATTGACGGTGTCGAACTTGTCGCACTCGTGCTCGGCGCGCACGTAAGCCTTCACGGCGCGCACGGCGGTAAGGTCCTCTTGCACCACGCCGTTGAGGTGGTCCATCGAGGTCTGGAGTTGGCGGTAGAGCGGGCTCACGCGCACGGTAATGATACCGAGCACGATGGCGAGCATCGGCAGAATTACGGCAAAGACCGCCGCGAGCTCGCGCGAGAGTGCAAAAGCGTAGACGAGGCCCATGACCAGATTTACCGGCCCGCGCACCATGGGGCGGAAGCCGTTACCTACGGCGTTTTGAATAACGGTGATGTCGGTGGTCATGCGAGTGACCAGCGAGCTCGTCTCGTATTCATCGAGATTGCCGAAGGCGAGGGTCTGGATCTTGCGGTACTCCGCGGCGCGCAGGTTGGCGCCGAGGCCCACCGCCACACGTGCTGAATAACGCGCATAGCCGAGGCCGAGTACAAGCGACACGGCCGCGCACACCAGCATGAGTGCTCCCTGGAACAGGATATAGCCGGTGTCGCGCGCGGGCACGCCCACGTCGATGATGTTAGCCATGATCACGGGAATAAAGAGCTCAAGCGCAGTCTCGACGGCGATGAACAGCACGCCGAGGATAAAATCGCGTTTGAATTCGCCGAGATAGGACATCAGCAGTTTGAGATTACGCACCCGCATCATCATCTCCGTCAAACGTCATTCGCAAACGCACGTATTATTGCGCGACAGGCAACGGTGTCAAGCGATGCGAAACCGATTTCTTTAAGGCCAGCGCAGGCACCACGCATGTACGGCTTATGCCTGTATTCAACGGAAATGATTACGAGCGTGACTTTTTTCGCCCCACTGCCGACACAAACCTTGACTCTACAATCGTTATAGGGTTTTCACTACACTGGTAGCAAAACAAACCCAGCCAGAAAGCCCCACCTATGGAACACGACCTCACACGCGGCAATGTCCTCAAGACCATCGCGGTCTTTGCCCTGCCTTATATGCTCTCGTACTTTTTGCAGATGCTCTACGGCATGGCCGATCTGTACATGATGGGGCAGTTTAGCGGCGCCGCCGGCATCACCGCCGTGGGCAACGGCGCGCAGACGCTCTATATCATTACCGTGACGCTCGTGGGCCTGGCCATGGGGACGACGGTCATCGTCGGCCACGCCGTGGGCTCGCGCCGCTTCGACCGCGCCGAGACCGCCATCGGCAATACCATCACGCTGTTTATGGGTGTCTCGGTGGTGCTGGCCGCTGTCCTGCTCGCGCTGTGCCCGCAGATCGTGGCACTCATTGGCACACCCGCCGAAGCGGTCGAAGGCACCGCTGCCTACCTGCGCATCTGCTTTGTCGGCATTCCGTTTATCGCCGCGTACAACATTCTTTCGGCCATCTTTCGCGGGCTGGGCGATTCGCGCTCGCCTATGTACGTGATCGGCGTGGCGTGCATCATTAACATCGCGCTCGATTTTCTGTTTATCGGCCACATGGGGCTCGGCCCCGTGGGCGCAGCGCTCGGCACGGTGACCGCGCAGACGGCCAGCGTTGCCCTCGCGCTCGTGTGGCTCAAGAGCCGTCGCACAAACATCCACGTTAAGCGCAGCGACCTGCGCCCCCAGCCCGAGGTGCTCGGCAGCATTCTTAAAATCGGCGTGCCCGTGGCCGTGCAGGACGGCTGCATCCAGGTGGCGTTTATGTTTATCACCGTCATCGCCAACCACCGCGGTCTGGTCGACGCCGCCGCCGTGGGCCTGGTCGAGAAGATGATCAGCTTTTTGTTCATTGTGCCGAGTTCCATGGGTGCCACCGTCAGCGCACTCACGGCGCAAAACGCCGGCGCGGGCAAGGGCGGACGCGCGCGTCAGGTGCTCAAGGATGCCATGACGATCTCGGTGGTGTACGGCTGCCTGATCACGGTGCTGATGTGGCTGGTGGCGCCGGCGTTTATTGGCTTTTTTGCCAAGGACCCCGCAGTGGTCGCGGCCGGTACCGGCTATATGCACAGTTATATTTTCGATGCAATCTTTGCCGGCATCCACATTTGCTTTAGCGGCTTTTTCGCTGCATACGGCAAGAGCTACATCGGCTTTACGCACAACGTGCTGGCTGTGGCACTCATTCGCGTGCCCGGTGCATGGCTGCTGTCGAACGCCTATTCCGACACGCTGTTCCCCATGGGTATCGCCTCGCCGTGCGGCTCGATTCTGTCGGCGGTCATCTGCGTGATTGCATTTACCGTGCTCAACCGGCGCGGGGCTTTTGACAAGTTAGCAGCGTAGCGGGGCAACGCGAAATCGCCCTCATCGACGACATCATCAGCGACGACCCCAGGAGAGCCGCCATGTCGAGAACAGTCCCCGATATGGCGGCTCTACTCCTCCGGGATCGGAAACGCCCGGATGAACTCTGCGGGCGAGAAGGTCTTGATGGTCGAGCGCACAAAAGCGGCGCGGTCGCGTGTGATGATAAAGTCCACACCGGCACGCTCTGCCATCGCACGGATACAGCCGTCCTCAAAGTCCGGCTCATCGGAATAGGCGGAGGCAAAACAAGCTTCTTGGTCGAGAGGCTCTACCGAGTAGCTCTTAAGGCAGTCGCGCACTACCTCGCGGGCGCGCGCCTCGCCCGCCTGTTTAGTGAGAATGTAGTATGCATCCTTGAGAGAGCATGCCGAAACAACACCCTCGATAAGTCCCACGTCAACGAGCCCCTTGGTCGTTTGCGCCGCCCCATGCTCCGGCCGGCCCGGAAGCACGCAATCGAGCAGAAAATTGGTATCGAGAAATGCCCTCATAGGTAGCGCTCCCTCGCGACGCGCTTTTCATCTTCAACCGTCATCGTATCGAGCGGCGTTCCCTTTGGCATTTTAGCCACGATATCGAGATACTCCTGGTAGTCCTCATCCTCCGCGAGCATCTCGCGAATCTCCTTCCAGGTGATCTTGGGATGCCACATCGTACCCACGTCGCGCTTGGGCTTGTCCGAGCCGCGCGTCGGCTTTGCACCCCCGCGCTCCTGGGCAGCGTCATATTCCACTGCAACCGGGCCTTGATAGTCGAGCGGCACGATCTTGAACAACGGCTTGCTCCGCTTGAAGACCACAACCTCCTCGCCCTCATTGGCAACCTTTTCGGCCACCTGCGTAAGGTTTTGGCGCAGCTCCGAAAATGCGACAGTAACCATAACGGCTCCTCTCAACATGTATCTTCACTGCTAAGTATACACGTTAATGTTAACGTGTATAAAAGCCTATCGGAAAGCATCACACTTTCCGATAGGCTTTCCATTTGATTATCAGCGCCTTAAGCCTGGGGCACCTGACCAGTCGCCAAGATCTGCTCGAGTGCGTCCTCATCCAGCACGGGCACACCCAGCTGCTCGGCCTTGGTGAGCTTGGACCCCGCCTTGGGGCCGGCGACCAGATAGCTCGTCTTCTTTGACACGCTGCCCGAAACCTTGGCGCCGAGCACCTTGAGCGCCGCGCCTGCCTCGTCGCGGGTGCGGTTGACGAGCGTGCCAGTGAGCACAAAAGTCAGACCCGCGAGCGGCTGTGCGTCGGCGAGCTCGCCGGCCACGCCAGCGTCGGCTGCGGCTTGCGCGTGCGCGGCACCCAAGTCAACCTCGAGCGACAGGCCCGCCTGGCGCAGGCGCTCCAGCACGGCAAGGTTCTCGGGCACGGCTAGGAACTGCTTGACGCTCGCCGCAATCTTGGGACCAATGCCCTCGCACTCGGCGATGTCCTCTTCGCTTGCCAAGATGAGCTTGTCAATCGACAGGAATCGCTCGGCGATGACCTCGCCCACACTCTTGCCCACGTGGCGGATACCCAGGGCAAACAGTACGCGACCGAGCGGCTGGCTCTTGGACTTGTTGAGCTCGGCGATGATTTTCTCGGCCGTCTTGAGGCCCACCGGGATGGGGTCGCCCTTCTTGACGCCCTTTTTGCTGTTGGAGCTGGCATACACGCGACCCGTGTCTAGGCCGGCGATGTCGTCGACCGTGAGCTGGTAGAAGTCGGCGACATCGTGGATCAGGCCAGCAGCGATCATCTTGTCGACGATTTCGTCGCCCAGGCCGTCCACGTCCATGCAACCGCGGCTCACCCAGTGGAGCAGGCGCTCCTTGAGCTGTGCGGGGCAGTCGATGGACACGCAGCGGTAGGCCACCTCGCCGTCCTCGTGGACAACGGGGCTGCCGCACACGGGGCAGACCTCGGGCATGTGCCAGTCAACGCTGTCGGCCGGGCGCTTGTCGAGCACCGGGCCCACGACCTCGGGAATCACGTCGCCCGCCTTGTGCACGATGATAGTGTCGCCCTCGCGCACGTTTTTTCGGCGGATCTCGTCGATGTTGTGCAGCGTGGCGCGCGCGATGGTGGAGCCGGCAACCGTCACCGGGTCGAACTCGGCGACCGGCGTGAGCACACCGGTGCGGCCCACCTGGATGCGAATTTCGCGCAGGACGGTCTGCTTTTCCTCGGGCGGGAACTTAAAGGCAATGGCCCAGCGCGGCGCGCGGGCGGTAAAGCCCAGGTCGAGCTGCTGCTGGAAGCTGTCGACCTTTACGACCACGCCATCGATGTCGTAGTCCAGGTCACCGCGATGCTCGAGGGCCTGGGCGCAGAACTCGTGGACCTCGACCGGCGTGGCGCAGCGCGCCACGTTGGGGTTGACGCTAAAGCCGGCGCTACGCAGCCAGTCGAGGAACTCACGCTGGCTGTGGACGTGCAGCGGATCGGTATCGGCGATTGCGTAGATAAAGGTGGCCAGATCGCGACGCGCCGTGACCTTGGGATCCTTTTGACGCAGGCTGCCGGCGGCGGCGTTGCGCGGGTTGGCGAAGGGGTCGCGGCCCTCGGCATCGGCCTCGTCGTTCAGGCGCACAAAGCTGCCCTTGGGCATATAGACCTCGCCGCGTACTTCGATGGCGCGATCGCGGTCGGCGCCCATGTGGGCGAGCGCCGGCTCGGACAGGTGCATGGGCACATCCTTGATAGTGCGCACGTTGAGCGACACGTCCTCGCCCGTTGCGCCATCGCCACGTGTGGCCGCACGTACGAAGGTGCCGTTTTGGTAGGTAAGCGCCACGCCCAAGCCGTCGATCTTGAGCTCGCAGGTATAGGTGACGCTACCGGCGCCGAGCGCATCCTCGGTGCGCTGGAGCCACGCGTCAAGTTCGTCCAGGCCCATGGCATCGTCCATGGAATACATGCGGGCCATGTGCGTGACCGGCGTAAACTGCTCGCTCACGTATCCGCCCACGCGCTGGGTATAGCTGTCGGGCGTCACCAAATCGGGGTAGGTCGCCTCGATTTCCTGCAGCTCAACGAGCATTTTGTCGAAGGCGGCGTCCGTGATCTCAGGCGCATCGAGCATGTAGTAGCGATAGGCGTGGTAATCGAGCTCGTGGCGCAGCTCGGCCGCGCGCGCTGCCGCCTGGGCATGGGCGTCGGTCGGTGCGGCGGCATCCGCGCTCGCGGGCGTTTCGGTATCGATGTCCACGCCGTCACCAAACAGGCTCGATTGCTCCATAGCGGCACTCCTTCGCTCGATTTCAAACGGATACAAGAGTACCACCGGTCGCCATGGTGCCGAATAACCCTTTCGAACCGCATCGAATCGGCAGCCGCCAGACCGGAGTGGATCGCGCGATCAACTCATGCCCTTGCCATTTCTAAATGATCCGTTTCCCCGTCCCCAACGGATCAATAAGAAAAAAGGGACTGTCCCGCGTTGGCGGGACAGCCCCCTCTGGCTTCGATATGTGTGAAGTGGCTCGTTAGAAACCCTGGCCATAGCCTTGGCCTTGGCCCTGGCCCTGTTGGCCCAGCAGCTCCTCCAGATACTGACGCAGCTGCTCGTCGGTAATACCGCCGTTGCCAGTATCGGTTGCGCTGTCGTTCTGCTGCTGGTTCTGCAGCTCCTCGTCGGAGCCCAGCTCGACGGTGACCTTCTTCTCTTCCTTGCCGCGCATGAGCGTGATCTCGACCTTCTCGCCCACCTCGTGGCTGCGCAGCGCAATGATCAGGCCATCGGCGCTCGTGATCTCGTCGTCGCCCAGCTTGGTGATGACGTCGCCCTCCTGAATGCCGGCCTTGGCGGCAGGACCATCCTCAACGACGCTCGCCACATACGCGCCGCTATCGGTGCTCAGCTTGTTGGTGCGGGCGTTGAGCGCGTTGACGCTCGAAAGCGTGGCGCCCATGTACGGATGCACCGGCGTCTTGCCATCGATGATCTGGTCGGCAATGTTCTTGGCGTAGTTAACGGGAATAGCAAAGCCCACGCCCGAGCTGGAGCCCGAGTAGCTCTCGATGAGCGAGTTAATACCCACGAGCTCACCGTTGTCGTTGACGAGCGCGCCACCGGAGTTGCCCGGGTTGATGGCGGCATCGGTCTGGATCATGTTGGCATAGATGGTGTTACCGTTGGTAGAGCTCATGGCCGTGGAGCGGTAGAGCGCCGACACGATGCCCGTGGAGACAGACTGCTCGTTGCCAAACGGCGAACCGATCGCCATGACCCACTCGCCCACGTTGAGCTTGGAGGAGTCGCCAATCTCAATCGGCGTGAGCTTGGAGGCGTCGGCGTCCTTGAGCTTGATGACGGCTAGGTCGCTCGAGGCATCGTTGCCCACGAACTCGGCCTCGTAGGTGGTGCCGTCGTCCATGGTCACCACGTACTGGTCATAGCCATCGACCACGTGGTTGTTGGTGAGGATATGGCCCTCGGTATCGAGTACTACGCCCGAACCGACGCTGCCCGAGTTGTTCGACTCGTCGGCAGACTGCGAAAGCGAGCCATTCTGGCCGCCGCTCGAAGTGGCGGTAATGGAAACCACGGAGAGCAGGGCCTTGGCAGAAACGGCCTCGGCCAGCGTGGTGTCCTCGGAATCAATCGTAATCTTTTGCGTCGATGAACCCGAAGCACCCGCCGTCACGGCATTCTTTCCGCCGCCAATGTTGAGCGTGCCGCTCATGATGAGTGCGATGACCAGCAGAGCACCGCAGGCGCAGCCGGCAAGCGCCGTAATAAAGATCGGCAGCTTTTTGGTCTTGGTCTTGACCACTGTGTGCTTGTTTACAACCTGCTGGCTGCCCAGCGGCTTTCCGGTCTGCGTGTCGTAGGCCTGCACGTAGGGAATGTTGTTGCCGTCGGCAGGCGTCGACTCCACCTGCACGCGCGGCTGTTGCTGAGTCTCGCCGGCATTGCCAACATCCTGGGGACGCCGGGAATCGTTCTCGCTCATGGCTGCGATCCTTTCGTCAAATAACCAAAGGCCCGCCAAACACGTGGCGGGCCATCGTTGTTCACGTTGAGTTGTACCCCAATATGCGGGCGTACGTGTACGAGAACGCAATCTTTTAGGAAGGCTTAAGTTCTGTTGCAGATTCGAGAGGGACCCGCACCTGCGTCAAAACCACCACAAAGGTGCCTGTCCCCTTTGTGGTGGAAATCTAGTCCTTAAACAGATAGCCCACGCCGCGAACGGTGGTGATGTGCGCCGCGATCTGCGGGCCCACCTTGGAGCGGATGCGTCGAATGTGCACGTCGACGGTGCGCGTGCCGCCGCAGTACTCAAAGCCCCACACGCGGTGCAGCAGCACCTCGCGGCTGTAGGCGCGGTTGGGGTGCGTCGCCAAAAAGCTCAGCAGCGAGTACTCCATCAGCGTCAGGTCGATGGGCTCGTTATCGAGTGTCACCTGGTAGGTAGCCAGGTTAATCTCGAGGTTATCGATATTGAGCACATCGTCGGCGGTAACGGTCTCCTCCTCGCCCATCAGGCGCTGCGCGCGAGCCTTGAGCTCGTTGGGTGTCGCCGTGGGGCATACAAAGTCGGCATGCGCGTGATTGGGCAGACGCAGGGTACCGAGCGCCTCGTCGTCAACGATCACCAACATGGGGACACCGCCGCGGTCGTCGAGCCACTTGGCAATCTGATCGATGCGGTCGCTGCGGATGCCATCGGAATCGAGAATCAGCAGGTCAAAGTCGTGCGCCGCAGTCGGCGAATCGGGGGTTGCCAGGCTCACCTCGACACCCAGGGTAGTCGTCAAGCTGCGGGCAAACTCGTGGAAGCGCGTCGTGCGCGCCATGAACAGGGCACTCTTATCGGACATATCGGCCTCCAAAGAAATGAGCTCAATCGTACTGAAACAAGCCAGCGCGATTAGGAGTTCGCCAGGTAGTGCTTGATCTCCCACTCGGTGATCGTAGACTCAAACTTATGCCACTCGTCGCGCTTCTTTTTAAGGAAGAAGCTGTGGATGTGCTCGCCGAGGGCATCCTTCATAAACTGCGAGTCCTCAAACACGTCGAGCGCCTCTTTGAGCGAGCGCGGCAGCGGCGTGTAGCCGGCCTCGACCATCTGACGGTCGGTGAGCTTGAGCGTCTCGGCCGTGGCCTCGGGCGGGAGTTCCAGCTTGCGCTCGATGCCGTCCAGACCAGCCGCCAGCGTGACGGCGTTGACCAGGTACGGGTTGGCCATGGGGTCGGGACTGCGCAGCTCGATGCGCGTGGACAGCGGCTTGCCGGGTTTGTAGACCGGGATGCGGACCATACTCGCGCGGTTGCGCAGGCCCCACGTGGCGTACTGCGGCACGGAGTCGCCACCCGTGGTGATGCGCTTGTACGAGTTGACCGTGGGATTGGTGATGGCGCTGATCTCGCGCGCGTGCGCCAAGATGCCGGCCATATAGTGTTTGGCGATATCGGAAAGATGGTACTTCTCGTCGTCCTCGCCCCAAAAGACGTTGTTGCCGTCGTGGTCGAACAGCGACTGATGCAAAAACATGGCGCTGCCGTCCTCGCCCGCCAACGGCTTGGGCATAAAGGAAGCGTGGCAGCCGCTCTCGTAGGCCTGCTGTTTAATGATGAGCTTGGCCGTGGTAATGGCGTCGGACATGCTCAGGGCCTCGGCGTGGCGCAGGCTCATGCCGTGCTGCGAGCGACCGGCGGCGTGGAAGGTGTACTCCACGGGCACGGACATCTTCTCGAGCGTAAGGACCGTGTTGCGGCGCAGGTCGCGCGCGGCGTCGCTCACCGAAAGATCGAAGTAGCCCACGTTGTCGAGCGGCTCGGGCGTGCGCTCGTCGGGGAAATAGTAGTACTCCAGCTCGGCACCAACGTTGAGCAGGTAGCCGGCCTTCTCGGCCTTATGGAACATGCGGCGCAGCGCAGCGCGCGGGTCGCCGGCGAAGGGCTCGCGATCGGGAGTGCACACGTCGCAGAACACACGGGCGACGCCGTTGTGGCTCGGACGCCACGGCAAAATCTGGAAGGTCGAGGCATCAGGGAACGCCAGCATGTCGGCTTCCTCGGGCGTGGCAAAACCCTCGATGGCCGAGCCGTCAAAGCCAATGCCCTCCTCAAATGCGACCTCGAGGTCCTCGGGGCTAATGGCAAAGTTTTTGAGGCGGCCGAGAATGTCGACAAACCACAGACGCACAAAGCGGATGTCACGCTGCTCTACGGAGCGGAGTACGTAATCGATGTTCTGCTGGTTCATGTCGCTCCCCTTTCTTTCGGGCGGGTTTCGACTGGTCTATACCGCAGATACTATCGCAGAAAAATGTTTCCGCAGGGTTAAAGCGTATCAAGCGCTCAAAAAACGTGCGTGGGCAGGCCGTTGCGAACGAGCGGCTAGCGCGAGGTCGAAGCGCGGTGTTCGATGTGACCGGGGATCTCGATGCGCTTGGGGGTGAGCTTTGCGGCATCGCCCACCGTAGTGGTAACGACGTCGATGCGCTCGGACAGGCGCTCGACCACGCGCTCGGCAATGGTGAGGGTGTCCTGCGCGGCCGTGGTCACACCGCCAAAGAGCACGTGGTTCCAGGGGTAATCGTCAAACGTCGCAATCTTGAGGCTAGCCGGCAACGAAGGTCCCAACTGCGCCAGCGCCTCGGTCAGGCGCAGAAAGACCAGGCCGTTGACGGCAATGAGGCCGAGTTTTTTGCCTGCGTACTCGCGGATGGTCTCGTCCAGGCGGCCGACGCCCGTGGCGCCACCGTCGGCCAGGGTGACGACCTCGCCGGCCAGGCCGCGGCGCGAAAGCTCGTCGGCAAAGGCCTCGGCGCGCTCGCGACGCACGGGGCTGTCATCGCTTGCCTCGGTGAGCAGGCACAGGCGCTCGCTGCCAGCAGCGGCCAAGGCGTCTACCAGGCCGGCAACCAGCTCGCGGTTGTTAGAGGTCACCAGATCGATGCCACCGTCGGCAACATCGCGGTCGAGCAGCACGACGGGCAAGCGTCCCGCTGCCGCGGCGATCGCCTTGTCGTTGCCTCCGCAGGTGTTGACGACCAGGCCGTCCACGCCGGCATCGATAAGTCTGGTGAGCGACTCTGCCTCCTTGGCGGGGTCGTTGCCGCTAATGGCAGTCATAAGCGAGCAGCCGCGCGCGGCGGCACTGGCGGAAAGCCCTTCGAGCATGGCGCTGGAGAACGGGTTGGCGATGTCGGCCAAGATCACGCCGATGAGGTTGGTACGCGAGCTGCGCAGATTGCGCGCGGCGGCACGTGGGCGATAGCCGGTGCGCTCGATAACCGCCGCGATGCGCGCGCGAGTTTCCTCGGTCATCTGCCCGGGGCGGTTGTTGAGATAGCGCGAGACCGTGGCCGGGCTCACGCCCGCCTCGGCGGCAATGTCCTTGATTCTCATCTGCGCCATAGCGCACCCCGTTTCCCAATTGTCGGCAGTCTGAGCCATTTTAGGCATTTTTTTAAAAATCTCGCTTGCAAAACGCTGTAGGTGAGTATACTACAACTCGAAACGAAACCGATTTCGTAAACCGATTTCGGCAAGCGTTGGCACGGAGGTGCAAAGATGTACCCTACCGTCTTGGCACCTCCGTGCCAACGCCATATCAAAGGTGTACGCACGAGTAAGAAGGAGCTGCGCGACCATGGGTAAAACGGTTCTTACCTTCGGCGAGATCATGATGAGGCTCTCGCCCAAAGACCATCTGCGCATTGAGCAGGCGACCGAGTTTGATGTCCGCTACGGCGGCGCCGAAGCCAACACCGCGCTTTCCCTGGCCTACCAGGGTGACAAGGCAGCTTACGTCTCCGTTGTCCCGGCCAACCGTCTGGGCGAGTGCGCCCTGCGTTCGCTGAAGGTCTACGACGTCGATACCTCGCGCGTCGTGCGCCAGGGCGACCGTCTTGGCTCCTATGTGTTTGAGGTCGGCGCCTCGCAGCGCGGCAACGGCTGCGTCTACGACCGCAAGTACTCTGCCATCAACATGGCCAAGCGCGACGTCTTTGACTGGGATGAGATCCTCAAGGGTGTCGATGTCTTCTACTTCTCCGGCGTGACGCCCGCCGTCTCCGACGAGATGGCCGCCGCCTGCAAGGATGCCCTCACCGCCTGCCGCGCCAAAGGCATCGCCACCGTGTGCGACGTGAACTATCGCGGCAAGATGTGGTCGCCCGAGAAGTCGCAGGCCACCATGAAGGAACTCCTGCCGCTCGTTGACATCTGCATTGCCAACGACGAGGACGCTCCTGCCGGTCTCGGTATGGCCTGCGTCTCCGGCTCCCTTGCCCACGGCATCGAGGAGCGCGACACCTACGTCGAGATGGCCCGTCAGATCTGCGCCGAGTACGGTTGCAAGAAGGTCGCCTCGGTCGTCCGCAACATCTCCTGCGTCGAGCGCTCCATTTGGATGGGCATGCTCTTTGACGCCGAGAGCGGCGAGCACTGGTTCTCCCCTGCTCACGACGTGCACGTGCTCGAGGGCGTTGCCGCCGGCGACGCTTTCAACGCCGGCCTCGTCCATGCCCTCATCAACGACTTTGCCCCGCAGGACGCCGTCAACTACGCCATCGCCGCCTCGATCCTCAAGCTCACCATCAAGGGCGATTCCAACCTGGTGACCGCAGACGAGATCGCAGCCGTGGCATCCGCCGCCGACGGTGGCACCCGCGTCGCGCGCTAAGCCGTCCCCATTCCGCGGGCCGCAGCTTTCCATACCCATACCCCTGCGACCCGCTCCCCGATTCCTCCGGTCGGGCAAAACCACCAGTCCCATTCCGGTTTTGCCTGGCACTTCCTATACGACTGGTCGCGCAGCCGGTTTTGAAATTGCTTGTGACCCCAAGCAGTGCCTCCGATAACCAATCCAAAACCGGCTCATGACCAGCATATTTGGCAATCACGCGCCAGCGCGCGCCGTACATCGAAAGGAACATCATGTTCGATCAGTTCTACACCACGCTTGAGTCCCTGGGCATCGTGCCGGTCGTCGTGCTCGATAAGGTCGAGGACGCCGCACCGCTCGCCCACGCCCTTATGGCAGCTGGCATGAAGTCCGCCGAGGTCACCTTCCGCACCGCCTGCGCCGCCGAGTGCATCGCCGCCATGGCCGAGGCCGAGCCCGAGATGTGCGTCGGCGCTGGCACCGTCCTGACTGTCGAGCAGGTTGAACAGGCCCGCGCCGCCGGTGCCAAGTTCATCGTCTCCCCGGGTTACAACGAGGACGTCGTGAAGCACTGCATCGACATCGACCTGCCCGTGCTGCCCGGCACCGTGACCCCCTCCGAGGTTACCGCCGCCGAGAACCTGGGCCTCAAGGTCACCAAGTTCTTCCCTGCGGCTCAGTATGGTGGCCTGAACACCATCAAGGCCCTCGCCGCTCCGTTTGTCGGTCATCGCTTTATGCCCACCGGCGGCGTGAGCACCGCCAACGTCGAGGAGTACCTGAGCTCCAGCGCCATCATCGCCTGTGGTGGCACCTGGATGGTCAAGCCGGCCCTGTTCGCCGACGGCGACTTCTCCAAGGTCGAGCAGATCGCCCGCGAGGCCATGGACGTCGTCAAGAAGGTCCGCGGCTAGGTTTAGCTCTCTATCGTGAAAGGGGGCGTGTCCTAGACCTCGCCCCCTTTCTTTTAAAGCGGCTCGGAAGCGCGCCGTTTCCGTCACGAACAAGAACCAAAACCGTCTTGTATGCTGATAGAACGTGACGGAAGCGACACGCCCCCGAGCCGCTTTGCTTTCCCGGTCAATCAACCGACTCAACATAATCCAGTCCACCAAAACAGCTGCGGCGTCGTCTGGGGGAATGGACCCTTGCTTCCGGTCTTTTCCTCCAAGCGGCGCCGCAGCTTTTTCATGCCCCGGTAGCGCCTCGCACTTGCGGTGAAATACGGACTGCTTACGCCGCCAGAGCCGCAAAACAGTCCCTATTTAACCGCAACTAATAAAGAAGAGGACGAATTAGATTGCCGCGTCTTTGGGCAGCTCAAAGTAGTCGGGATGTAAGGCGATAACCGGGCCCTGTTCCTCGGGCATCAGATGCAGGTGCGTCTCTGCCAGATAGCTCGCCGTGTCGGTATCGCCCTTCTTAATGGCCTCGAGAATCCGGCGATGCTGCCGACGAATCGGCTCCCAATCCAGATCCTGCGACACCATACGTAACCAGTTGTATCGCTCAAAATGCGTGTTGACGCTCTTCATCCAATCCCACAACATATGACGGCCGGCAATCTCAAAACACGTCTCATGGAACAGGTTGTCCAGATCGAAAAAACGACGCGTTTCGCGATGGTCGAGCGACTCGGACTCGGCAAGAATCTGCTCCAGCCGATGCTTTTGCTCGGACGTGGCGGCCGAGCAGCATTTGATGAGCACGCTTCTCTCGAGCTTCTCGCGCAAGAAGCAAGCGTTCTCGGCACGCTCCATGCTAATTCTTGAGACATAGGTGCCGCTTTTGGGGCGGGTTTCCACCAGCTCCTGCTCACGCAGACGCACAAAGGACTCGCGAATGGGAGTGCGCCCGATTCCCGTCTCCTTTTCCAGACCAATCGCCGAAAGACGTGTGCCGGGCTTGAGCTCGGCATAGATGATCTTAGAGCGCAATGCGTTGTATGCCTGGTCTTGCAGGCTCTGATAATGCTGGTGCTGTTCCATAAAGCCCTCGGATAAAGCCCACGGTTTGTCGAATTTCATCACGTAATACTATCGCATCCCCCATCCCCTCAGTTGCGGTGAAATAGGGGGCGCTCGCGTCGCCAGGACTAAGAAGAGAGGCTGGGCTGGGCATTCAGCTAACAAGTTGTTGCTATTAGGTGAACGTTCACCTTATTTATTCTATTTCGCTTTGCAAATGGGCTCCTGTGCGTATACTAAGCCTCAAGCGAAACCGATTTCGTCAAGCTTGGGCAATAGGATGCTAAGACGCACCCTACCATCTTGGCATCCTATTGCCCACGTCATCTCATTTGCTTTCCTTCCGTCTCGCTGAGCCCTTCAGTCCCATTCCGGCGCATCGAGACATTCCTAGACGACTGACCATGGGGCCGGCCTTTCTGCTTTTAAAGCAGCGCCTCCGATAACCCTCTTCTTTGCCGGCCCAGGTCAGTCATTTCTTTCACATTTCTTTCAATCGAAAGGATGCAGCAGCATGCGACCGCTCATCATCATGCATGGCGCAGACATTGATTGGCGTCATACCGTCATCAGGTTGCTCATGTATCTGGCGGGCATTGCCGTACTGGCACTCGGCATGAGCCTCCAGACGGCATCTGGCCTGGGCGTTGCGGCGCTCACGTGCTTTGCCACGACCCTATCCATGCTCACGGGCAAGACGCTCGGCTTTTGGATTACTGCTACCTATGTCGCCTACATCGCGGCGCAACTGGCCATCTTGCGACGCGAATTTCAGCCGCGCATTTTGCTCGAACTTTGTTTCTCAACGCTGATTGGCGGCTTCACCGATTTCTTTATGGCGGTCAACCCGCTGCATCCCACGGCGATCCCCGCACAGGTTTTGACCATGCTGCTCTCCCTCGCCGTTACCGCATTTGGCGTAAGCCTCGTCGTCAACATGGGCGTTGTACCCAACGCGCCCGATGGGTTGGTGCAGGTCATTGCCGAAAAGCTCAAGCGCCGCTTTGGAGACGTAAAGGTCGTGTTCGACTGCTCGCATGTCGTCGTCTCGCTCACGCTGTCGCTGGTATGCATGCACAACTTAGGCGGCTTTGGCGTAACCACCGCCATCTCGGCACTGTTCTTGGGCCACATCATCAACTTCGCCAACAAGCTGTTTGCCCAGCGATTCGTCCGCATGGCGTTTGGCGCCAAATAGCGAACAGCCGCGGAGCAAACGAGGCTCGAGTGCCCGACATATCGATGTCGCAAATAACGACGCACGCGCTATACGGACGATGAGGAATAGCCCGTCGCAAACCCCGCAAGCGGAGCTATATGTTGCTATAACTTGACATAAATTGGTCCATTGCCAGCCGGCATGCAAAAGGCCCCAAGCCATTCGCGGCTTGAGGCCTGCCTGGCAACACAGGTCTTTCGGACTACGCTCGCTCGTATTTCGTGGCGCGGCCTGTCCCCTGTTTCATGATCGCGTTTCGGCTGAGCAGAGATTCGAGCGCGGACAGTGTTCGCGCACGGCTCAGCCCCGTCTGTTTCTCAATCTCACTTCGCGACATAATTCGTCCGCCCGACAAGGCCTTAAGAACCTGAGCCTCTTCTCCAGACCCTTCAAAGGCATCGGTAACGGGCAACGCGACAGCTACCACGCCGCCACGAATATCAAAGACCGGCTGATTAATCGAATCGCGATAGGCACGCCTAATGCGCGCAATTCCCGTTCCAAACTTCTCGATATAGTCCAACTTTAAGAAGACCTCGGCAACGATGGGATTTCTGAGCACGGATATCTGTCCATACAGGTATTGCTCCGTCGTCAAGCCAGCGGGCAACGACCCGGGTGAAGTCACAACGACGCGATCATCATACAGAGCAACCTGAACATTCGCTTGCACGTCCCACGTCCGATGCACTAGAGCGTTTGCAACTGCCTCGCGGAATGCCTCGAGGGGAATCCGGTCGGTCTGAACACGCTCGACACCTTCGATGCGCTCATAACGATAGTAGCGCGCGAACATGGCAACTGCTCTATCAACCTGCTCAATTGCAGACAGGCCCGTCGTCGTCTCACGATCTAAAAGCACGTCCTCGGTGTCGCCAAAACGAACGCAGTCGATGCCCGGAAATTCGTTGTTATCCGCCAATATCGCCGCGGCATTGGTATAGCCATCCTTGCCGAGCAGGCGAAGCGTTCGCATGATATCCGACGTGAGCTCAGAAATGCCTAGATGCTCGATGCACTTGTGTTCGAGCGTATGAAAACTCAGGTCCTGGCGAGCCGAGGTGAGCGCATCGAACGTCAGATTGCTGCCTTCGAGCGTCAGCCTGCCGTACTCAAAACGGTCGACCTCTACCGTCGCCGAATCATTTCGCCTGTAGGCCTTCCCCTTGCTTCGATAGGGCTTGTCCTGCCCCTCGTAAACCGTAAGCGTTACAGTTCCGCGGTTCTCGTCGAGCTCGAGCGTGTAACGAGGCGCAGGATCCAGACTGTCATTAATCATGTTCTCGATGCGCAGACACTCCGCAACCGGGTCAGAAAGACCGACTGCAACACCACCGTCGTCAACGCCAAACTCTATCTTGCCCGTCCCGTAGTTTGCATAGGCGCTCACCGTTTTAAGAAACGTCGGCGTTACGCTTTCCTTGTATTCGACGGTAGGACTCTCTCTGACAACCATACGTACGGTCCTTCTCCTTTTCATGCTCATCTGAACCGTATTATAAGACGAAAAACATTTGCGTACTGCTTAGAACCAGACGCAAACTGTTTTCGTCTTATTTGCGTACGGAAACTAGATACAAATTTCACGTTCATACGACTATTTACCAAACGCATAGTGTTTTCGTCCGGCAATGCGTCCGTAATCCAAACAAAAAGACCCCGAGCTCGTGTTGAACTCGGGACCTCTTGCGCCGCGCATCTATGAGAGGAGAAATGCGATGCGCACGGGCGCTACTCCATGTAGCAGATATCGCGACGAGCGGCTACAACCGTTCACCTTTTAAAAGTGAACGTTCACCTGATTCTAGGAAAACCTGACTTTTAATTCCTCCGCTTCTCCTATACTGAACTTGTAATAGAAGCAAGACTTATATAGATGAACGTTTCTTTTGGAAGGATTGTAATGTCTAACCTTATGGACAGCTTCCGCCTAGACGGCAAGGTCGCGCTCGTGACCGGCGCCACCTATGGCATCGGCATGGCCATGGCCGAGGCACTCGGCGAAGCCGGCGCCAGAATCGCCTTTAACGCCCGTCACGCCGACAAAGTCGCCGAGGCCGAGAAGCACTACCGCGAGCTAGGCTTTGATGCTCACGGCTATGTTGCCGACGTCACCGATGAGGCCGCCGTCGCCGAGCTCATCGCCAAGATCGAGGCCGATTTTGGCACCACGCCCGACATCCTCGTCAACAATGCCGGCGTCATCCAGCGCACGCCGATGCTCGACATGAGCGCCGAGGACTTCCGTCGCGTCGTCGACATTGACCTCAATGCGCCGTTTATCGTGTCCAAGGCCTGCCTGCCGGGCATGATCGCCAAGGGCCACGGCAAGATCATCAATATCTGCTCCATGATGAGCGAGCTCGGCCGCGAGACCATCGCCGGCTATGCCGCCGCCAAGGGCGGACTCAAGATGCTCACCAAGAACATCTGCTCCGAGTTTGGCGAGGCCAATATCCAGTGCAACGGCATTGGGCCGGGCTACATCGCCACCCCGCAGACCGCACCGCTGCGCGAGACGCAGCCCGACGGCAGCCGTCACCCATTTGACCAGTTCATCATTGCCAAGACGCCGGCAGCCCGTTGGGGCACGCCCGAGGACCTGAAGGGTCCCGCCGTGTTCTTGGCTTCCGACGCATCGAACTTCGTCAACGGGCACATTCTGTACGTGGACGGCGGCATACTCGCCTACATCGGCAAACAGCCGCAATAGGCTGCGGCCGCGCGGAGCACGGCACCTTGGCGCTCAAACCGTCGCTCGCGTACCGAAGTACGCTTCGCTCCTCTTTCACGCCAATCTGCCGCACTCCGCGCGCCCTCGCCACCGTCACGCACCAGCCAACACAGGCGCTTCGGTTTGTGCGGAACTCGCGACAGACTTAACTGCCGACCGCCCGCGTGGCTCATCGCGGGTCGGATTAGCCGCCGCCCGCGCACAGAAACAAAAAGAAAAAACGCTTGGTAGAAAGGTTAACTCCTATGAAGATCGCTCTGATCAACGAGAATTCTCAGAACTCCAAGAACCCCATGATTGAGGCTGCGCTTAAGAAGGTTGTCGAGCCCATGGGCCACGCCGTCTTTAACTATGGCATGTATGCCGATGCCGATTCCAAGCCTCTCACCTACGTGCAGAACGGCATCCTTGCCGCCGTGCTGCTCAACTCCGGCGCCGCCGACTACGTCGTGACCGGTTGCGGCACCGGCGAGGGCGCTATGCTCGCCTGCAACTCCTTCCCCGGCGTGCTGTGCGGCCATGTTGCCGACCCGCTGGATGCCTACACCTTTGCCCAGGTCAACGATGGCAACGCCGTCGCCATGCCCTTCGCCCTCAAGAACGGCTGGGGCCAGGAGCTCAACCTCGAGTACACCTTCGAGAAGCTCTTTGGCTTTGGCTCGGGCAACGGCTACCCCGCCGAGCGCGTTGAGCCCGAGCAACGCAACAAGAAGATCCTCGACGGCGTGCGCGCTGTGACCATGCGTCCGCTCGTCGACGTCCTGGGCGAGATCGATCAGGACCTGGTGAAGGGCGCACTTGCCGGCGAGCACTTCCAGGAGTACTTCTTTGCCAACGCTACCGACGAGGCCATCATCGCCAAGGTCAAGGAGATCTTGGGCCTGTAATAAGGCCCACGGGGCGCACCGACCCCCAACAAACCGCCAAGCAAAAGGCGCCGCGACAATCCATGTGTCGCGGCGCCTTTTTTGATTGGCTATCGCTTGAGCCACCGCAAGGCGGCCACTCCCCTATTTGCCAAGAGCCTACAGCTCGCAGGCGACCTTGTAGCCGTCGCCGATGGCGTCGCGGATGTTGCCGCACTTCTGGGCATCGCCCAGCACGTGGGTGACAACGCCGGCAGCGGCAAGGTCATCGGCCAGCTTGGTGTTGGGACGGTAACCCATGGCAAGCACCAGCGTATCGGCGTCGGCGATGGTATGGACTTCGCCGTCCTTTTCGTAACTGATGGCGTCCTCGGTAATCTCAGTCACCTTGGCCTCGGTCAGCACGTGAACGCCCTTGGAGAGCATGCGCGTGATGAGCACCGCGCGACCGGCGCCACCCTCGTTGGCAGCAAGCGTCTTGGTCATCTCGATGACGGTGACATCGCGGTTGGCCGGCGACAGATCGTTGACCAACGGGGCCAGGTAATCGGCCGTCTCGCAGCCAACGGTGCCGCCGCCCACAATGACAATCTTCTTGCCCGGGAAAGCCTTGCCGCCCAGCAGGTCATCAGCCGTCATGACCTGCTTAAAGCCCTGCATAAAGGCCGGGGCGATGGGTTCGGCGCCATAGGCCAGGACAACCTCGTAACCCGCGTAGTCGCGCTGGATGTCCTCGGCGGTCAGCTCGGTACCAAAGACGCATGTGACGCCGGCCTCGGCCAGGCGACGGTACTGATACTTGATCACGCGCGTGAGCTCCTGCTTTGCCGGCGGAACGGCCGCGATGCGCATCTCGCCGCCCGGCTCGTCCTGCTTATCCACGAGCACCACGTTGTGGCCGCGCTTGGCGGCAATGTAGGCCGCCTCCATGCCCGCAGGACCGGCGCCCACAACGAGCACGTTCTTGGCCTCGGCGGCAGGCTCATAGCCGGCCTCGTCGCGCTCTACGTCCGGGTTGACGGTGCAGGAGATGCGCTTGCCAAACATGATGCCGTTCAGGCAGCGCAGGCAGCCGATGCAGGGACGGATCTCGTCGGCGTTGCCGGCAGCCGCCTTGTTGCAGAACTCGGCATCGCACAGATTGGCACGGCCCATCATGCAGATGTCGGCGGCGCCGTCCTCGATCAGTTCCTCGGCAATCCATGCCTCGTTAATGCGGCCGACCGTGGCAACGGGAATGTTGACGTGCTTTTTGATCTCGCGCGAGCAGGCGGCGTGCGAGGCCTGCTGCGTGCCGGCGGCGGGAATTGCAGAACCGCGCTTGATGGTAGTGCCGCCCGACACGTGGATCATGTCGACGCCGGCCTTCTCCAAGCGACGCGAGACATAGATCATGTCGTTGAGGGTCAGGCCGCCATCGGTGTACTCGTCGCCCGAGATACGGACGTCGATGATAAAGTCCTTGCCGCAGCGCTCGCGAATCTCGGCGATGACCTCGAGCAGGAAGCGCATGCGGGCGTCGAGCGAGCCACCGTACTCGTCGGTGCGCTTGTTATAGAGCGGGGTCAAAAAGCCGCCGAGCATGCCGTGGGCGTGTGCCGCATGGACCTCGACGCCGTCGACACCGGCCTTCTGCATGCGCACAGCAGCGTCACCAAACTGATGCGTGAGCTCGTGGATCTCATCGACCGTGATGGGGCGCGGCGCCTCGCGGGCATAGGACGGGCCCACAAAGGACGGAGCGATCAGGCGCGGCGTGCCCGGAATGTTAAAGGCCATGTAGGCGGGGTGGAAGAGCTGCGGCATGATCTTGCAGCCATACTCGTGGACGGCCGCGGCGAGCTTTTCCCAGCCAGGGATAAACGTGTCGTCGTAGCAGCACATGTCACCCGGTAGATAGGTATAGGTGGGCTCGACCGTCACGACCTCGGTGATGATGAGGCCCACGCCGCCCTTGGCACGGGCACGGTAATGATCGACCAAGTCGTCGGTCACATAGCCATGATCGGCCAGGTTCGTGGACACCGGCGGCATAAAGACGCGGTTCTTGACCTCGGTCGTACCGACCTTGATCGGGCTAAAAAGCATCGGGTAGGCGGAAGACTCCATACAGGGTTCCTTTCGTTTGAGCCGCTCGGCGGCAGTTGCTAACGTACTTATCGTATCAGCAACTGCGCTGTACCCGACCGTACACGCTCCCCCGGCTTTTACTCAGCCCACAAAAAGTTGCGGTGGAATACGGAGTAGATAAGGCCTTTGACAGCCAAAACAGTCCGTATTCCACCGCAACTGATGGGCGGGGTGGGTTAGAGGCCCAGATAGCTGGTCATGCCTTCGACGGCGAGCTTGGCGCCGGCTACGGCATGGACCACGGTGAGCGGGCCGTTGACCACGTCGCCGGCGGCAAAGACGCCAGGCACGGTGGTCATGCCGCACTCATCGACCGAAAGAAGACCGCGATGGTCGGTCTCCAGACCGCCCGTCGTAAGCACCAGTTTGTCCTTGGGCACCTGCGAGGCCGCAATCACAACCGTGTCGGCGGGCACATGGTCAAGTTCTTCCTCGTAGCCCACCACGTTGTCGCCCTCGTCAAAGATAGCCGTCTCGAAAACCGGACCGTTATCGTCGATGGCGCAAATCGCCTTGCCGCGCACGATCTCGGCACCGTCAAGCTCGGTCAGCTCCACCTCGTCATCGATGGCCGAGATATGGCGCGATCGGGCATACACGGTAACCTTGCGAGCGCCCGAGCGCAGAGCCGTGCGGGCAACATCCATGGCCACGTTGCCGGCGCCGATAACCGCCACGTTCTGACCGATCGCCACGCTCGTGGGATCGACCAGGTAATCGATACCAAACAGTACGTTACCACGCGACTCGCCGGGAATACCCAGCTTGCGGGCGCGCCAGGTACCGGTACCGACAAAGACCGCATCGTAGCCGTCGCGCAGCAGGTCGTCGATATGCAGCGCGCCACCGATGGTGGTCGAGGGACGGACGCGCACGCCAAGCGAGCACATCACGTGACGGTACTTTTGCACGAGAGCACGGGGCAGGCGAAACTCGGGGATGCCGTACTCCAGCACGCCGCCGATCTCGGGGCGCTGTTCAAACACCGTGACGGCACAGCCCAGCTGGGCCATCTTAATGGCCACGGTAATGCCGGCAGGACCGGAACCGACCACGGCAACCTGCTTGCCGCACGACGGCGCAGGCTTCCACTCCCTACGATCCAAATACGCAGTCGAGATATAGTTCTCGATGCTCGAGAAGTGCACCGGCGCACCCTTGCGGCCCTGGATGCACGCGCCCTCGCACTGACCCGAATGGTTGCAGATCATGGAGCAGACCGCGCTCATGGGGTTGTTCTGGAACAGCAGCTCACCTGCCTCTTCCAGACGACGCTGCTTGAACAAGTCAATGACCTGCGGAATAGGCGTCTGCACCGGGCAGCCTTTAAGCTGGCAGAACGCCTTCTTGCACCCAAGGCAACGGTTCGCTTCCTCAACAATATGAATAGCCATCGGTTCCTCTCCTGGACCTCTACGACAATCTCTTTCGCCAACCTGCTTCGTTACAGAATCACGTGCTCGCACATCACGCTGCGGCCCATGCGCAGCAACTCGTCGCGCGAACGCTCGACCGTGGACGGTGTGCTGTTCTCGATAACGGTCATAATGCCCGGTCGCGCGGCGGCTGCCCAGGCGGCAATGGCCTCAAAATCAAAGTTTCCGCACGTGCAGGCGCCGTGGCATACCAAACGAGAGCCCGAGCCATCGCACCAACCATCCTGGTCCTCGTTGTCTACGATCTCGTAGTCCTTGGCATGCAGCACGCGAATCTTGCTGCCGCACAAATGCAGCATGCGCGACACCTGCTCGGAAGCCTCACCGACGATCGTGGGATGCAGCAGCGACACCGGGTCGTAGATCACGCCGAGTGCGGTGCTCGAAACGCGCTCCAGAACCTCGCGGCAGCGCTCGGGCGTATTGACGATCTCGTTCCAGCCGGGCTCGACCAGAAGCTCGCCGCCCTCCTTTTCGGCCATCGAACACACGCGTGCGAGCCCTTTGCAAAACGCATCGAGCGCAGCGGCCGAAAAACGGTCGTCGGCCATCTTGTTCTGCGCGTTGGGGCGCCCCGTCTCGGTCCCCACCGGACAGCCCCCAAGCCAGCGCGCGAACCTCAGGCACGCCTCATACTCGGCATAGGTATCGACCAGTTGATTCTGATCGGGCGTTGCCAGGTTTTTATAGCAGCCGAGCACCGCCACCTGCACGCCGTTGGTGTCGAGCACCTCGCGCAGATGGTCGGCGAGTTCGTGCGTAAGGCCGGAACGGTTAATGCCAAAGGACTTGTAGAGTACTTTGCTCGGCAGCTGAACGCACGAGAAACCCAGTTTGCCTGCCATGCGAATGCGCTCCTCGACCGTACCCTCGGGCAGGTCGTGCAGGCGCACACCGACGCTCAGCGCGCCTTTCGACTGCGCCATGCCTAGACCTCCTTGCACGCATTGATGCCCGGCGTGTAGCCGCCAAACGGGTCGTCGATAGAGCAGACGCCCGAGGGGGCGAGCGGATCGCGCTTACCGGCCAACTTGTCATGATGCATAGTCTCGATATAGGCGAGCACCAGCGGCGCCACGCCCTTCGCGTCGTTTTTGACGACGGGCTCGCTCATGTAGTAGCCAAACGTGCCCTCGCGGTGCGCGGTGTTGCCAAGACCCGCCACCAGGCAGATGTTGTCGAGCGCCAGCTGTCCGTCGCGCTCGGACAGGCACGTGTCGCAGATGCCGTCAAACGCACGGCGGCCGTACTGGTAGTAGCGCTCGCCCAGCACGCCCAGGCGCACGCCCTTCATGATGGCGTTGGCAAAGATGGCGCTGCCCGACTCCTCCAGATAGTTGGGGGCGATATTGGGCAGGTTGATGACCTGGTGCCACATGCCGGTCTTCTCGTCCTGATACGGCAGCATGGCGTCGATCAGGTCGTGGAACATCTTGCGGATCTCGTCCTTCTCGGCCGACATCGAGGGCGGCATGAGCTCCCAGGTATCGATGAGCGCCATGGCGAACCAGCCCTCGGCGCGCAGCCAGAAGTTGGCCGAAAGGCCGGTGACGGGATCGCACCAGAACTGCTTGCGGCTCGCGTCGTAGGCGTGATAGTACAGGCCGTTGAGGGGGTTGCGCATCAGGTCGTGCACCACCTGGAACATATGGAAGCTATCCGAGCAGGCACGGCGGTTGTGGAAGCTCAGCTCGTACTGCATGTAGAACGGCTGCGCCATGTACATGCCGTCGAGCCAGATCTGGTTGGGGTAGACGGCTTTGTGCCAAAACACACCCTCTTTGGTACGCGGCTGGGTCTCGAGCTGACGGTAGATGGTATCCATGGCGGCACGGTACTTGGGCTTGCCCACCAGGTCATAGAGTTTGTAGAGGGTTTTGCCCGCGTTGACGTTGTCGAGGTTGTACTCCTGGGGATCGTAATGCTTGATGGTGCCGTCATCCTGGACAAAGAAGTCGATATAGTCGTCGGCGAAGGTCAGGTAACGCTGCTCGCCGGTGATCTCGTACAGCTCGATGAGCGCCTTGATCATGCAGCCGTCAATGTAATTCCAGGTGTTCTCCTTGCCGGCGCGTAGCTTTTCGATATTCCAGGCCGGCGCCTGAGGCGTAGAGGTCTCGATCAACTGCTCGATATAACGGTCCAGAATCTGATTGCAACCCATTGCTGTCCCCTCTGACGTTATTGATGGGTGAACGTTTCCCCTAGTGTAACGCGAACGGGGATTATAGGGTGAACGTTAACCCTATAATCCCCGTGAACGGCAAACTTTTAACGGCAAACGGCGGTGAGGCCCGCAGCGATGCGATGCGCCAGGCGCTCATAGCCGGCAGGGCTGTAATGCAGACCGTCCGGCATGTAGAGCTCGCGGTGCTCCGGCAAAAACGGGCTGATGCCGCTTTGCGCATACAGGTCGATCACCGGCACCGAGTAGCGATCGCAGACCTCCAGCATCGCGCGCACATAGGCGTCTTGCGTCAGGCCCAGATGGTTGGCCTCGTTGCTTGCCGGAATATCCTTCTCGTGTTTGCCGCTCGTCTTGCACGGCGTCATAAACATCAGCTTTGCCTGAGGCGAGCGCGCCGTGATGGTGCGGATCAGGTAGTCGAGCGCACCGTAGAACTCGTGCACGTCCGTGCTGCCCAGCTCTCCCAGCGGCACGTTACGGCTAAAGTCGTTAACGCCGCCAAAGACGATGCAGATATCTGCCGTGTGATCGATGCCGTCCAAGCGCTCAACAAACGAATCGCTACGGTCGGCCTTGACGGCAATACGCGAACCCTTAATACCAAAGTTCTCGATCGTAGCGCCGCCCAGCAGCGCACCCAGGTGCGAGGTCCAAGAGATGTCGTTGCCTCCCCCGCCGCATCCGTTATCGCCCCAGGTGGTCGAATCGCCAAAGCAGCAGACGGTCGATTCGCTCAAGTTTTTCGTTTCCATATTCTTCTCCTCACCCGCACACCGGCGGTCATACAGGTACATACCGTTCATTCACAACATCCGAGGGGCTATGCGTGGGCGTATTCCGCAACTTGCGAATCGAGCCATTCGATATCCTCGGCAAGATGCGCCACGCCCAGGTGGTGTCCACCCGGGCAGACCTCGTGCAGAAGGTTTTCGTCCTTGCCCAGCAGCGCGTAGGCGTCGCGAACGATATCGAGCTGCTCGTCTACGTTCGCAAGCCCGCGGGCGCCGTTGAGATGGTCTTTCTCGCAGCTCTGAACCAAGAGCGGCCGTGGCGCGACAAGCGATGCAATGTCGCCCATGTCGAGCAGACGCCAGAGTCCAGGCGTGTAATTGCAGCTGCAATTGCCGTTGAGGTGCAGTAGCGAATCATCAACGCCGTACAGATAGCCCGAGACAAACGCCTTGCGCACGCGCGGGTCGAGCGCGGACAGGTACAACGTCATGTAACCGCCGCCCGAAAAACCAAAGCAGCCCAGGTCGTCCATGGCAATGTCACCGCGTGTCTCCAAGTAATCAATCAAGCGCATGTTGTCCCAGGCGTTGAGGCCCGCGACCGTAAGACCCAGCGGCTCGGCCATACGTGCTTGATTCAGACACGTACCGCGCAGGTAGCTGTTCTCGTCGTCGCCCTGACCCTTCCAGTCACGACGGTATCCCCAACCACGCGCATCGGGGCAGACGGTCACATAACCCATGCGCGCCAAACGCAGACCGTAGTCGTAATTGAACTTACGCACGGCATCGTCGACCGCCGGCACGCCCGCAACGCCGGCTATGCTTGCAGCACCCGCCCCCTGGTGACCATGCGGGCAGATATAGCAGCGCTTGAGTCCCCGCTCGTCAAGCTTGGGGCGGGACGGCTCCAACAGGTAAAACGGCATCCACACATCGTGCTCAACCTGCAGCACCGCATGAGTACGCACGATGCTGCCGGCAACCCGCACGCGATTGAGCTCACGAATCTCAATCGGGGCGCGGTCCATAAGCGAAAGACCCAAAATATCGTACAGACGAGTCCTGGTCGCAGCCTTCCATGCCTCAAAGTCTGTGGGAGTCTTGCCCGTAAATGCGGCCGAGCGCCCCTCGCGCTTCAGTCGGGCGCGCAGCGCAGGTTCGTCCTCGTAGTACGTCTCGATGTGCACGGTGCGGCCATTGGCAGATAGCCCGGCCGTCTCTACCGCATCACCGTCGCCGCCCTCGGGATCCCAACCATCCGTGCCGGCAAGCACTCGGTCACGCGCATAGCGTTCGGAATCCTGACCGGTCAGGCAATGCGCCCACGGCACCCAAGCGGCAGTATCACCCGCCGGGCCAAACAGGGCACCGCCGGCATACAGGGTGCCGTCATGTGCCGCTGGCTTATTCCAATCCCACCAACCCTCGAGTGAAATATGGGGGCCCAGCCAGCATTCGAGCAAAACGGTCTGGGCCCACTCGCGCCATGGACGACCCAGATAGACCGATCCGGGGGCAATGCCCTCATCGGCTGTAAACGAACAGCCATGAAACACAAATCCGTACGGCTCGCCCTGGGGCGTGGAGGCTGCCGTTACATACCCGTTGACATCCATATCGCGGTTGAGCGAGCGAATCTCACACCCCTCAAAGTAGGCACGCGCGCCGCCAAAGATAAAGTCGACATCGCCCTCGATCCGGCAACGTCGAAAATACTGCCGCCCCACGCGGCGCGGGGCGAACTGCTTGGGGCCTATAAAGCCGCCCGGCTTGGCCTCGCGCGGCGGCAGCGGCCCCAAAAAGAGCGTGTCCTGGTGTCCCTTAATGCAGCAGGCATCGACAACCAGGCGGTCACCATCGGCATACAGGGCAATCGCCTGGCCGACCTCGCGCCCATCACCGGCGTTGTTTTCGATTGTTAGACCCGCAAGCGTCACGTCGTCGGCATCGACCAGCACCGTGTACGTACGGAAGGTGCCGAGTCTTCCATCCTGGCCGCTACCATCTTCCGAAGGCATCTTGGCACCCAGGCCTCCCACGATACGCACGCTGTCGGCCGTCTCGCCCTCGAGCGTCACATGCGGACGACGAATTTCGACCTGCTCGCGATACTCGCCCGGCGCCACCAGCACACGCACCGGCACGGTCGTATCGGACACGCACCGCTCCGCCGCCTCGAGCGCCGCCGAAATGCTGCGATACGCGCCTTCGCGTTCGAGCGATACCTCAAAGAGCTGCTCTTTACCACTCATCTGTCATTACGCTTTCTGTCACAGAACACCCACCATGCAATGCCGGCACCTATAGATTGCGTGCGACAGCCGGGCAGACCCGACCGTCGCACGCCTCAACATGCCGTATTCACTTGTGCAGGAGCACTACCCTACGCGCGGATAACCTTGTCGACGTTTTGCAGCTGCAGCTCGTCGCCATCCTGACCCTCGATGCGCACGTTCTGCAGGTCGAGGACTTTCACGTTCTGCGCGATGATGCCCTGGCGCACCATGGGCTCCACGCCGCAGGCCATGGCCGGCACAAAGGGCTCGGCATCGGCGGCAAAGGTCACATGGACATCCTGGAACGTCAGGCGCGTCACCTTGCTCTCGGGAAGGCCCGTGATATAGGCCGCGGCCGCATGGCAGTTGGTGGCCTCGATATCGCAAAACGTCGTGGCGCCAAAGCCGGGCGTACGGTCGTCGACGGGCAGCGCCTCGCGAGACTGCACGTAGTCGGTCTTGCCGTCCTTGTCGCAGAAGTAGAACGAGTTGACCACGAAGGGCGTGAGCACCTTATCCATGCGAATGTGCTCGAAGGTGATGCCCTCGTTGACGGCGTCCTTGCCGCGTCCGCGGCGTGTCTTGACGCGCAGGCCGCGGTCGGTGCGCTCAAAGAGACACTTGCTCACGGTGAGGTCCTTGATGCCGCCGGCGGCCTCGGATCCCAGCACCACAGCGCCGTGGCCGTCGTGCATGTAGCAGTGCGAGATCAGCACGTCGTGC
Organism: Collinsella sp. AF16-8; assembly: GCF_003462695.1. Classification (NCBI taxonomy): domain Bacteria; kingdom Bacillati; phylum Actinomycetota; class Coriobacteriia; order Coriobacteriales; family Coriobacteriaceae; genus Collinsella; species Collinsella sp. AF16-8. The sequence goes on along the minus strand of NZ_QRXX01000003.1, from coordinate 162,100 downwards.
GTGGCGGGACGGAGCTCGGGTTCAATGCCCAGTTTGCCGCTCTTGATGGCGATGCAGTCGTCGCCCACCGAGAACTGACAGCCAAGGATGCGGACAAAACCGCAGCTCTCGGGATCGAAACCGTCGGTGTTGTGGGAGTTCTTGGGACCCTCGATGGACAGGCACAGGGCATCGACGTGCTCGCACAGAATGGGATGGATATTCCACGCCGGGCTGTTGCGCACGGTAAAGCCGGCAAGACTCACGTTTTCGCACTCGGACAGGAAGATCATGCGCGGGCGGGCGATCTCGCGGCCCTCCTCGGGACGGAAGATGTTCTTAAAGTCCTTGTTCCACCAGTTGTCCTCGGCAAAATCGGTCTGGCCGTCGATGGCGCCGCGGCCATAGATGCACACGTCGTGCACGCTCAGGCCCGTAAAGGTCGAACAGTAGGTCGAGAAGCTCTCGCCCTCCCAACGGCCCAGGGGCAGCATATCGGTGCCGGCGTACCCAGCCCCCTCGTCACCCGTGACCGTGCCCGGAATGTAGGCAAGCGCGGCGCGGTCGTGGCGGGCCAGCAGCACCGCGCCCTCGGCAAGCTCGATGTTGATATTGCTCTTAAGGAAGAGGGACTTGATGCGGTAGTTGCCGGCGGGGATCAGCACGCGCCCGCCCTTGGGGCAGGCCATGATGGCAGCCTGAATGTTGGTGGTGTCATCGTGCTCGGCATCGCCCTTGGCTCCGCAGTCGCGAACGTTGATGGTAAAGGGCTCCGCCGGCGTGGTGACGCCTACGCTCAACTCGCGCTCGCCGCAGACAAAGCGGATCAGGTTGCGCTTGCCGGGAGTCAGGCCATCGACATAGGTCTCGACCGTATTCGTGGTACCGGCGGGCTCATCGTTGACAAAGATCTCCCACGTATCGGCACAGGTAAAGTAGCCGCCATCGTCGAGCTCGATAACGGCCGCGCGGGCATTGCGCCAGATAACGTTCGTCTCCATGGGTCTCTCCCTCAAATGTAATCAGAAGTTCATACTACTCGTTTTTAAAAAAGGGCCGTACCCGCCGGTGGATCTCCGGTGGCACGGCCCTTTGGTTTGGACAATGCGTTGGCCCTACTCGGCGGGAATTACGCTGCCGTCCTGGAAGCCAACATTGTTGTGGGCAAAGCAGTCCTCGTACTTAAAGCCGGAGAGCTCCTCGCAAAGCGCCTTGACCTCGGGCTTGACGTCGGCCATCTTGCCACCCTCCTTGACACGGTGGATCTCGTCGCAAAGGATGTCGCACTGCTCCTTGTCAATCTTGATGCCGCGGGCAAGGACGGCCGCGAGCAGGAAGAAGCCGGCGCAGCCGATGAGCATGTAGCCGCAGATGTACAGAGGCACGGTGGCGGGCTGGGTCACGGCGTCGCTGTTGCCGGCGGTCTGAATGAAGCCGGAGGCAGCAAGGACGATAGCCCATACGTTGACGGCAACAGCCTGGGCGATCTGCTGGCAGAGCTGCTGTGCGGAGCTGTAGATGCCCTCGCGACGACGCAGGGTGATGAGCTCATCGACATCGGGGATGTAGTTGAGCAGAACATCGGGCAGATACTGGAAGCCAACGTAGAAGAACTTCCAGATGGCGAAGATGATGGGGTAGGCGATCATGGCGATGGCGATCGTGGAGGTGCCGTTGATCTGACCAAAGGCGAAGTAGTTGTAGGCGATGATGCACGCGGCGCAACCGACGTTTGCCAGGTACCAAGACTTGTGGAAGCCCTTCTTGGCCATGAGGGCGACCCAGATGGCGGTGCAGACGATAGCGACGACCTTGCCGGGCATCTCCATCACGGACTCGTAGGACTTAGGAATCTGCAGACAGTAGACGATGAAGAAGGACAGGCACGCAGACCAGCAGGCAGCGGCGAGCTTCGTGGAGACCTGCGCATACAGGACCTTGCGGAAGGACTTGTTGCGGAAGGTAGAGATAACGTCGATGAAAAACTTCTTGATACCCTCGCCGACGCTCTCGATCTTCTCCTGAGCGACCTCCTCGGGGGTGTGCTCCCACGTGGACAGGTACACGCACAGCAGCGAGATTGCCATGACCGAAGCGTTAATCGTAGCAATAATGAAGTAGCTGAACGGGTTGGTCTCGCCGAAGGTGCCAAAGCCAAAGCCGACGAGTGCTGCCATCAGGAAGCCGGCGGCGTTACCAAAGAGGTGCTTGTAGCCGGTGAGGTACGTACGCTCCTTGAAGTCATCGGTCATCTCGATGGTAAGCGGCGACAGGTTGGCGGTGCAGAACGTGTACGCGACGTTGTAGATCAGGTACAACACAAAGTAGTACGGGAAACCAAACGGCGTAGCCACAAAGATGAGCGGCTCGGCGACCATCATCGGGATAGCCAGCAAGATCCAGAAACGGCGGCGGCCAAAGATGCGGCCGATCTTGGTAGCGTAGAAGTTATCGGCCACAAAGCCCATGAGCGGGCACAGAATGGCGTTGAGATAGATGGCGAACGAGCTGATCAGCGCAGCCTCGCCTGCGGACAGACCGCACTCCGTGGACAGGAACAGCACCATGTAGCTGTGCGTAAAGCTCAGGGCACCGGAGTTGAGCATGCCGCCCATACCAAAGCCCAAGCGCGTCCAGAATGTGATCTTGCGCTTTTTACCGATCTTGTTAGTCATCGAGCTCCCTCTCTTTTCTCGATTGTCTTGTAACAAGACATTGGAGTCCATACCGATGTCTGTCTGCATGCCGTTCAGGGTGAACGTTTAGCTAGATTATGCGCGATTGCTTATGAAAGGTGAACGTTCACTTGTATATTATCCTTGAACGGTCGTTTTTTGCCGTTAAACGGACATCTGACTTGAAAAAAATCACGATTACATGGGTATTGAATGGGTTTAAATTTGAGGTCGATTAGGTGAACGTTTATTGTTTTGCGGCTTCCGTGCCCCCCCCCAGGAAGACAGGCTTGAACAGACGAAACAAACATGGCCCCGCCGGGAACACTCCCGACGGGGCCATGGTCAACAGTGGCCTATGCGAATCCATTTGCCGCTACAGGCAGACGCCGTCCTTCCAAATGCTGATCTCGTGGCAGCCGCGACGCTCGGCACTCGTAAGCTTGCCGCTCGCCGTCTCTAGCACCAGCTGGTACAGGTCGTGGGCAGCCTCGTCGAGCGTACGCCCGCCCGTGGCGACCACGCCGGCGTTAAAGTCCATCCAGTTGGCCTTGTGGTCGCACAGACGCTGGTTGGTGAACACCTTGAGGGTAGGCGCCGGTGCGCCAAACGGCGTGCCGCGGCCGGTCGAGAACAGGATTACGTGGCAGCCGGCAGCCGTCAGGGCCGTGGTGGATACCATGTCGTTGCCCGGACCGCACAGCATGTTCAGGCCATGCTTGGTAGCCTGACCGGCATACGGCAGTACGTCGACGATGGGGGCAGATCCGCCCTTTTGCACGCAGCCGCAGCTCTTGTCCTCGAGCGTGGTAATGCCGCCGTCCTTGTTGCCGGGGCTCGGGTTCTCGTAGACCACCTCACCATGGCTGATAAAGTAGTCCTTAAAGCCGTTGAGCATGTCAGAGGCAGCGTTGAAGACCCGCTCGTCCTCACAGCGATCGAGCAGAATGCTCTCCGCGCCAAACATCTCGGGAACCTCGGTGAGCACCGACGTGCCGCCGCGGGCGACAACCATATCGCTCACGCGACCGATCGTGGGGTTGGCGGTAATGCCCGAAAGACCGTCAGAGCCGCCGCACTTAAGGCCAATGACCAGCTCGGAGGCAGGAATGGGCTCACGCTTGGCCTGCTTGGCCAGGTCGGCAAGCTCGGACAGGATCTTGTGACCCTCGACCTGCTCGTCGGCTACATCCTGGCAGGCGAGGAATCGAACGCGCTCGCGATCGAAGTCACCGAGCTCGTCGAGTACCTGCTGGTGCGTGCAGTTTTCGCAACCGAGGGACAGGAACAGCACACCCGCAGCGTTTGCGTGACGCGAGAGCGCCACCAGCAGACGGCGCGTCTGGGCATGGTCGGCACCGGTCTGCGAGCAGCCAAAGGGATGCGGGAAGTAGTAAACGCCCTCCAGCGAGCCCTCGACCAGATCCTGAGCCTGCTCGCACATGGCACGTGCGACCTCGTTGACGCAGCCGACCGTGGGGATGATCCACAGCTCGTTGCGCGTCGCGGCGCGGCCGTCGGCGCGGCGGAAGCCCATAAAGGTCTCGGGCTCAACCGGCTCAACGACCGGATGCGTCGGGTTGTAAGTGTACTCGACCTCGCCCGAAAGGTTGGTCTTGACGTTATGCGTATGAAGCCACTGACCGGGCTGGATGTCGCCCGTCACGTGGCCGATAGGAAGACCGTACTTGACGACGTCCTCCCCCGCCGCAATGGCGCGCACGGCCATCTTGTGGCCCTGCGGAATATCCTCCGCGGCCACGACCTCGCCCACCCCGGGAACCGCGACGGCGGTGCCCTTGGCAAGCGGCGACAGCGCAACGATCACGTTGTCGGCCGGATTGATCTGGATAGTGTTCATTACAAATGGTCCTAACCCTACAGGTTGAGCAGAAGTCAGCGGGCGCCCGCCAGTTGCCCGGCGGGCGCACAGAAGGATTTAGGCCTGGGCGTTGGCGAAGGCCTGTTTGGCGCCCTCGACGCGCACGACGGCAAGCGCGTTGACGACGAACCCCTCAAGACCGGCGATCTGCGTAAGGTCTTCGCCCCACATTTGCTCATTGGTGAGCACGTCGTGCACCAGCTCGGCATCGTCTGCACCGGCGTGGGCGGCGTAGAAATCGAGCACGAAGGCATCGTCCTGAGCGGTGTACTCGGTGCCGTCGGCGCGTCGCAGGTGCAGGCCATCGCCCTCACGAGCAACGAGCTCCTGAGTATAGAAGGCAATGAGCGTAGCGAGGCTCGTCGCCAGGCACTTGGGCAGGTTGCCGGTCTCGGCAACATAGTCCTTGAGCGTAGGCAGGTCGCGGGCACGCCACTTAGCGGTGGAGTTGAGGCAAATGGAGAGCAGCGCGTGGTCGATAAACGGGTTGTCGAAGCGGTTCTCGACGGCGGCGGCAAAGGCCCTGCAGTCCTCGACGTCCAGGTCGGCGGCAAGCGTCGGGATGACCTCGTCGTAGAGCATGGTGTTCATGAAGCCGCGAACGGTCTCGTCGTGCATGCAATCGCGCACGATGTCAAAGCCGGCAACCCAGGAACCCGGGACAAAGGCGGTATGGGCACCGTTGAGGATGCGGACCTTGCGCTTCTTGTACGGGGTGACATCGGGGGTAACAAAGACACCCGGCAGGCCGGCCTTCATGAAGGGCAGACGCTCCTTGAGCGACTCATCGCCCTGGATACCCCACATCTGGAAGGGCTCGCGCACGGCCAGGAAGGGATCCTCGTAGCCCAGGCGCTCGGCCACGGCAGCGGCCTCCTTGGGGTCGCGGATGCGGCCGGGGACGATAGTGTCGACGAGCGTGGTGCAGACGGTGCAGTCGTTGGCCATCCACTGCGAGAACTCGTCCTCCCAGCCCCAATCGCTTACGTACTGGTTCATGATGCGCAGCAGCTCCTCGCCATTATGGTCGATGAGCTCGCAGGCGAGCACGATGACGCCCGGCTTGCCGGCAGCCCAGCGGGTGTGAAGGACCTGGACAAGCTTGGCGGGGAAGCTCGCGGGCGGCATATCGTCGGCCTTGCAGGACGGATCGTAGGCAATGCCAGCCTCGGTGGTGTTGGAGACGATAATCTCTAGGTCGTCGGAGACGGCAACCTCCATCATGGCGCGGTAGTCCGCCTCGCGGTACGGATTGAGGCAGCGGCTGCAAGCGCTGATCACACGGGACTCGTCAACCGTGTTGCCGTTCTCCTTACCGCGCACCAGCACGGTGTACAGGTCGTCCTGGGCATTGATGCCGTCGGCAAAGCCAAAGGCGCCACTGATGGGCTGCACCATGACAACCTTGCCGTTCCAGCCGGTTGCCTCGTTGCCCATGTCAAAGAAGCGGTCGACGAAGGCGCGCAGGAAATTGCCCTCGCCAAACTGCAGAACCTTCTCGGACGCGTCCTTGGACAGCAGGTAGCCCTTGTAGCCGATCTTCTCGAGCGTCTCGTAGCTGATGTTCTCCATCGATGTCTCTCCTTAGATTGCTGTTAGCGTGCAGGCAAAACGGGAGCGTCGCGTGTGGCAACGGCGCTCCCGAGTTCGGTGTGATTCGATGCGGGTTTAGGCCTCGACGGTATCCAGGTCAAAGCCAAAGTAGCGGACCGCGTTGTTGTAGCTGATGTCGCGCACAATGGCTCCCAGCAGCTCCATGTCGGCGGGGTACTTGCCCTGCTCGACCCACTCACCGATCACGCCGCACAGCACGCGACGGAAGTACTCGTGACGCGGGTAGGACAGGAAGGAGCGGGAATCGGTAAGCATGCCCACAAAGTTGCCCAGCACGCCCTCGTTAGCCAGCGCCGTGAGCTGCTCGCGCATACCGACCTCGTTGTCGTTGAACCACCAGGCAGAGCCGTTCTGGATCTTGCCGGCGGTCGGAGCCTCCTGGAAGCAGCCCATCACGGTATCGATCATGGTGTTGTCGATGGGGTTCAGGCTGTACAGGATGGTCTTGGGCAGACCCGTGGACTCCTGGATGGAGTTGAGGAAATCGGCCAGCTGGTCGGACGGCGTGTAGTTGGAGATACAGTCGTAGCCGGTGTCGGGACCGAGCTTGGCGAACATAGCGCGGTTGTTGTCACGCTTGCAGCCAAAGTGCAGCTGCATGGCCCAGCCAAGGCGGACATACTCGCCGGCGACGAACTGCATAAAGGCCGTCTTGTACTTGAGGACCTCGTCCTCGGTAAGCGGCTCGGCGGCAAGGCCCTTGGCAAAGATAGTCTCGATTTCGTCGGCGGTAGCCGGAACGTACATAACGTAGTCGAGCGCGTGGTCGGAAGCGCGGCAGCCCAGCTCGTGGGCAACGTCGTAGCGCTTGGAGATGGCAGCCTTCATGCCCTCGAAGTCGCTGATCTCAACGCCAGCAACCTCGGAGAGATGCTTGCAGTAGTCGGCGAACTCCTGGCCACGCTCGATGCGCAGGGCGGCATCGGGGCGCATGGCGGGAACGACCTGAACGTCAAAACTGTCGTCGGCGGCAATCTTCTTGTGCCACTCAAAGCTGTCGGCGGGGTCGTCGGTAGTGCAGATCATGCGGACGTTGGACTGCTTGATGAGGTTGCGGCAGGTAAAGCTGGCCTCGGCGAGCTTGGCGTTGGCAAGGTCCCAGACCTCCTGAGCGGTTTTGCCGTTCAGGACGCCCTCGTAGCCAAAGTAACGCTTAAGCTCCAGGTGGCTCCACTCAAAGACGGGGTTGCCCACGCAGCGGCCCAGGGTCTCGGCCCACTTCTGGAACTTCTCGCGAGCAGGGGCATCGCCGGTAATGAAGCGCTCGTCGACGCCGTTGGCACGCATTAGGCGCCACTTGTAGTGGTCGCCGCCCAGCCAAACCTCGGTGATGTTCTCAAAACGCTTGTCGTCCCAGATCTCCTTGGGAGAAATGTGGCAGTGGTAGTCAACGATAGGCATACCCTCGGCAAAGTTGTGGAACAGTTCCTCGCCGGTTTTAGTGCTCAGCAGGAAATCCTGATCGTCCATGAAGTTTTTCATCAAACAACCCCTTTGTTGGCGGAGCGGGCGCACGATGCGCTCGTTATCCTCTAGGTGAACGTTCACTATACTAATTCATTGCGACTTAAAAGGTGAACGTTCACCTAACCACCATGGGGTGAACGGTCGATTTTGCCCGTTCAACGGTTACTGGAGCCGTGACTTGCATGTATTGCGAATTGGCAGGCGCCCCGAATACCGAACTTGAGTGCTTTGACCAGGTGGGTCATGTTCCGTCGTGCATTTTTGGGAGTATTCAGCATCGGAGCGCACCGCGCACCGTCTTCGAAGCCCTATTTGATGCTCATATTGCGCCCAATCGGCATAAATAAGTGCCCCCGATGGCGAATTACGCCATCGGGGGCACTTAAAACAGTCGTCCTAGCCCCTTTCGGGACACGCCATTGCTGAATACTCCAAAAAATGCACGTCGCAAGAGGGGGTACCTGACCAAACGGCTAAATTCCCGCAAGCTCGCAGTAGCGGTCGACGTTGCTGGCAAACACCATCTCCACAGCACCCTTCTGCACGGGCTCCGCCGGAGTTTTACCCCACAGCAAATACTCGCCCAAAGTCTTGGCGCCACGGTAGGCCAAGCTCACCGGGTCCTTATAGACAATATTGGTAAAGATGCCACGGCGCAAGGCCAAGGCGCTCTCGGGGAACAGGTCGTTGCCGATTACCATGACCTTGCCGGCCTTGCCGCTTGAAACAAGCGCGTCGGCGACCACCTCGGAACCAACGGCAAAAACGCTACAGATGAGCTCGGGAGCATCCGGCGCACTCAAGCGCTGCTCAAGCTCGCGCTCGAGCTGTTTGACTTGCGCATGGGCACCGGCAAGGTCCTCAACCCGCCATGGAATATCGTGCTCGCGCAGGTAATTATGAAAGGCGCGGGCGGTCAGATAGTGTGAATCGGTATAAGGATCGCCCGCCAACAGGAGCACGCGGGCGTCAGCCCCAGAAGCGTGGACCAGGTTAGCCGCCTGCTCTGCCATAAGACTGCCCGCCGCGGAATAGTCCGCCAGACTGGCACCCAGGCGATCGAGGTGCGGTCGGTCGCCGTCGACGAGCTCAATCGCCACACCCGCCTCGGCAATCTGCCTCAAGAGTTCGGTCGCGCGATCATCGCCCGGAACATAGGCAAGCAGGCCGTCAATCTTCTCGCCTACCTGCAGACGCTCATCAATCTGCTCGAGCGCATCGGCGTAGCCGCCCACGCCAAATTCTACGCGCTCAACCGTAATGCCCTGATCGATGACCTCCTGCTCAAAGCGGTTGCAGCCTTCCCAAAGGTAACGGAAAAAGTACGCCCCCTCGCGCGATGCGCGGGGCAGGCAAAACACCAGGTTGATATCCTTGCGCCGCAGGCTTGAGGCACTTGTGTTGCGATGGTAGCCCATGGCCTCGGCCTTGGCATTCACCTTAGAGCGCACGGATTCGCTCACGCCGGCCTTGCCCGTCAGGGCCTTATGCACGGTATTGATGGAAACGCCAAGCTCGGCGGCTATGTCCTTCATGGTTACGCGAGCGCTCATGGGGTTACTCCGTTATAGATAAGTTGCCAATTAACAGTACAGGTAACGATACCCCAAAATCACCCTTCAGCTCGCCGCGCTCGCCGCCAAATGTGCAAAGCGCCCCGCGAACGGATGCTCGCGGGGCGCCTGGATGTCCGGGCCTTATTTGATCCCGCGGCCCAAGTCTTCGGCAATTTTGTCTACGCCCTTAAGTGCGGCGCAAGTCTTTTTGTTGGAGCAATGTCCCGTGCAAACGCCACCTTGAGCGCAGTCGGCGCAGGTGCCCTTGCGATAAATGCGCACGCACACGGCGACAAACGCAATACCGATAACAGCCAGTACAACAATATCGATAGGTGCCATAGAAAGCCTCCTCTAGTTAACCACCACTTACTTTACCCCATTCTCCACCTGCCAAAAAGGGACAGGTTTATTTTGGTCGGTTTTATCTGCGGAAACGTCACATCTTAACTTCTGGAGCAAAGCAATCTGTCCCCCATTGCACCAAAAAGCCCGAGTGTCGCTGGGACACCCGGGCTCGTGAAAAGGGGCTAATCCTTATTCGGACTTAAGCGGAAACCGTGGCAGAAGCGGTGTTGGTCTCGTCCCCGTCGGTCCATGCATGCTTGGGCATGGGACGGAAGATCTGGAAGAGCATCGCAGCCAGCAGCACGATGGCCACAACCGTCCAGATACCAAACTGCCCAAGAACAAGCAGGTTATAGAACTGGTTGATGAACAGGCCGATGACCCAAGCAAAGGCACACTCGTAGCCGATGGCAATCGCGGTCCACTTACCGGAGTTCATCTGGTTACGGATGGTGCCGATAGCGGCAAAGCACGGAGCGCACAGCAGGTTGAAGGCACCAAAGGCGACGCAAGCGCCCATGGTCGGGAACATAGCCGCAAACGCGGTCCACAGGCTCGGGTCGGTCTCGCCGGCGTCGGCAACGGACAGCAGCGAGCCGGCGGTGGCGACAACGTTCTCCTTGGCGACGAGGCCAGAGACGGTCAGTGCGGTGGCCTGCCAGGTGCTAAAGCCGAGCGGGGCGAAGATCCAAGCGACCAGGTTGCCGAACATGGCAAGCACGGAGTAATCCATGAACTCCTCGGGGATGCCCTCCATGGAAGGCAGGTAGCCAAAGGCGCCGTTGTAGCTACCAAAGTTGGAGAGGAACCAAACGACGACGGTGGACGCAAAGATGACCGTGCCGGCCTTCTTGATAAATGCGAAGCAGCGCTCCCACACGTGCAGCGCCCAAGAGCGGATCGCCGGGAAGTGGTAGGCAGGAAGCTCCATAACAAACGGCGTCGGGCGGCCGGCGAAGAGCTTGGTCTTCTTGAGCATGAGGCCCGAGGCAATGACGGCAAAGACGCCCAGGAAGTAGAAGAGCGGGCTGATCCACGCAGCGGTGGTAGAAGAGTCGCCAATGATGGAACCCATAAGCAGGGCGATGATCGGCAGCTTGGCGCCGCAAGGGATGAACGTGGTGGTCATGACCGTCATGCGGCGGTCCTTCTCGTTCTCGATGGTCTTGGTAGCCATGACGCCGGGGACGCCGCAGCCCGAGGACACGAGCATGGGGATAAAGGACTTACCGGACAGGCCAAAGCGGCGGAACACGCGGTCCATGATGAAGGCGACGCGGGCCATGTAACCGCAGTCCTCCAAGAAAGACAGCATCACAAAGAGCAGGAACATCTGCGGGACGAAGCCCATGATGGCGCCGATGCCAGCCACGATGCCGTCGCAGACCAGCGAATCGACGAGGCCACCGTCCTCGGTACCGCCCGCCACGAGAGCGTCATGCACCGCGGTGGTGATACCCGGGACATAGGGGCCGTACTGTGCCGGGTCGACCGAGTCGGCGTTGTCGCCCGCAGCCTCAACAGCTGCGTCATAGGCGTCGCGACCCTGACCGAGCACGTACCAGCCGTCGGTGCCGAAGAGCTGGTCGTTGGTGAAGTCGGTCACCGTGCCGCCCAGGGTGGAAACGGCGATGTAGTACACGCAGAACATGATGACCACAAAGATCGGCAGGCCCAGGATACGGTTGGTAACCACGCGGTCGATCTTCTCGGAGGTGCTCATCTTGGCCGGAGCCTTGGTCATGCACTCGTCGATAATGTGGGCAATCACGCCATAGCGCTCGCCGGTGATGATGGACTCGGCGTCGTCGTCGCAATCCTGCTCGCACTGGGCGACCAGCTGCTCGACGCGAGCGGCCTTCTCCTTGGTGAGGTTGATGAGCTTGCAGGCGTCCGCGTCGCGCTCAAACAGCTTGACAGCGTAGTAGCGACGCTTGTTGGCGGGAACGCTCGCCGGCAGGTTGTTCTCGATGTGGTCCAGAACGTCCTCGATGGAGGAATCGAACTTGTGCTCCGGCACCTGGCCCTTGGAAGCAGCGGACTTCTTGACCTGCTCGAACAGCTCGTTGATACCCTTGTTCTTAAGGGCCGAGATCATCATGACCGGGCAGCCGAGCTTCTTGGAAAGCTTGTCCGTGTCGATCTTGTCGCCGTTTTTCTCCACGAGGTCGGCCATGTTGAGGGCCACGACCACGGGTAGGCCGGTCTCGATGACCTGAAGTGCCAGGTACAGATTGCGCTCAAGGTTGGTCGCGTCGACAACCTGGACGACCACATCGGGCTCGCCGCTCATGAGGTAATCGCGCGAGCACTGCTCCTCGGGGCTGTAGGGGGAAAGCGAGTAGATGCCGGGGAGGTCCGTAATCGTGACGTTCTTGTCACTCAGGAGCTTGGCTTCCTTTTTCTCAACCGTGACGCCGGGCCAGTTGCCAACGTAGCCGTTGGCGCCGGTGATCAGGTTGAAAAGCGTGGTCTTGCCGCAGTTGGGGTTACCCGCCAGCGCGACATGGATCTGAGAATCCGCCATTCAATCCTTCTTCCTTGTGTGCCCGCGCTGCTTTCTCCGCACGGGCTGGATAATGTGCTTCAACATTGCAAATTTAAGTTAGAAAAACCTAACTTTATCTGCATAAATAGTTGCCGCGGGCCCTTACTGGACCTCGACGACGGCAGCCTCCTCCTTGCGGATGGAAAGCTCGTAGCCGCGCACGTTGATCTCGACCGGATCTCCGAGCGGTGCAACCTTAACGACCTTGAACGAAGTGCCCTTGATGAGGCCCAGGTCCATAAGGTGACGGCGAAGCGCGCCCTCGCCGTGAAGCTTGACGATGGTAGAGCTCTCGCCCACCTTAACGTCACCCAACGTCTTCATATTCTTTTCCCCCTTTCAGCTTTTATGAAATGCTGCGAACTAACCGACGGTCATGATGTGCATGGCGACCTTGGTATCGATACCAAAGCGTGCGCCCAGCACGGTGACGATGATATTGGCACCACTCGAGCTCACCACGTGAACCTCACTGCCCTCGACAAAGCCGAGGTCCTTGAGGTGGTGCTTCATGTCCTCATTGCCCTTTACACGAGACACGTGCACGGTTTCGCCCGCTTTCACCATCGAAAGCGGCATGGCCGGCATCTGCGGTCCGCAAGACATGAGTGTGCTCCTAACGTCAGTTCGTCCTCAACATCGACGCAGCAAAAGTTAACCACGTCTATGTTCGCTACAGTAAACTAGCACGTGGTTAACTTTTTGGAAAGGGTCCCTATTCAGTTTTCGAAAAAGTTTCCCATATGAAACAGGTGTGACAAGGGGACAGCCCCTTTGTCACATTGTTGCGTTTAGAGGGAGAGGTTTCTGATCGACGTGACACACGAGGCCTCGTCTACGCCCGAAATGCGGAAGATGATGTCCTCGCCGCACTCGCCGTAGAGAGCCATGAGCCCCATTACATCGCGGCCGTCGGTATGGCGATCGCCGATGCTGACTGATACGTTGCTACGATGCTTGGCAATTATGTCATAGAGCAGCGCAACCGGGCGGGCATGCAGTCCCAACGGATCTTTAATCGTCTTTGTAAACTCGACCATGTCCCCTCCCACGGCATCGCACATTCGGCCGGCAAACCCAGCCACGTGGTAGTTATTGTAGCGTTAGATGCTTGTCGAGAGCTCCTCTGAACACCTCGTGGGCAAAAAGTGGCAAATATGAGTACTGTCACCAATTTAGTAGCAGCAAAATCGAGAGCAAATTGCCTCCTTTGAGCGATTCGAAGAGGTTGAAAGCCGTCAAACGCCCTTTAAAGGGGGTTATATAAATTGATTTTGAGCCCGTTTTTGCTCAGAACAGGCCGAAAAATATGACACCTCTTTTGCAACAGTACTCATATTTGGCATTTTTTGACCACGGGGTCCAAAACCATGCCCCAAAACACAAAAGGAGGGGCCTCGTAAGGCCCCTCCTTAGGAAAGGGAACCGATTTATTCCACAGCCGTAGATTAATCCTAGCCGCTACTCCATCATGTCGAGGACGGAGGGGCGCAGCTCGCTCTCGGCGGCCTCGGGATCGGTCTCGCGCAGGCGGTTGATATAGCGGTTGTACCACATCACGGCAAGGCCCAGGAAGACAACTACACCGCCAACGTTGTAGACCAGCGTCAGCCACAGCGGCTGATCGAGCGGGATGGTGCCGCAGACAAGCACAAAGCAGAAGACCACAAGCAGGAATGCGGCAACGACCAGACCAAAGCTGCGCGAGCCCATGCGGAAGTCACGGGGAGCGGCGTCGAAGTTCTTGCGCAGCATAAAGTAGGCAAGCAGGATCAGCAGCGGCGGGAGCAGAGCAGTGGCAGCCGTCATGTTGGTGACGATCATGAGCAGGTCGTCGAGGTTACCAGAGCCCAAGGCCGGGATGATCAGGATGGGGACGACGATGGCGAACTGCAGCCAAGCGGCGCGGGCGGGAATGCCGTGCTCGTTGAGCTCGACGATCTTGCTACCAAAGACGCCCTTGGGGATCTCGGTGAAGAAGACCTTGATGGGAGCAGAGGTCCACATCATGAGGGAGCCCAGCGTGGCAGCGAGAAGGATCAGGCCAATGACGCGCGTGGACACTTCCATGGGAATGCCAAAGTGGGCAAAGACAGCGCCGAATACGTCGAAGATACCGGTGGAGATGGCAACGCCGCCCTCGGGAATGAACAGGTTGACCAGCAGCGAAGCGCCTGCGTACAGAAGGCCGATGGTCAGGCCGGCGATAACGACGGTGCGCACGAAGGCCTTGACGCCGCCCTTAAGGTCGTTAAGGAACACGCCGACAGACTCAGCGCCGCCAACGCCCTGGATGATCCAGGCAAGCGTACCGAAGAAGCCCCACATAGTTGCGAAGTTGCTCATGTCGGGAGCCATGTTAGCGGGGGTAGGAGCCGTAGCGAACTCGACGCCGCCAAAGGCAGCAGCCAGGGACAGCAAGATGAACACGGCAGTCAGGCCGAGAGCCGCGGTCGAGCCGAAAGAGGAAATGGAGCCGATCCACTTAGCGCCCTTGGTCGAAACCCACGTGGCGATAGCAAAGACGACGATCTCGATAATGGTGATCCACAGCTGCGAGAGCTCGGCATTGGCACCAAAGAACACGTAGCTCGCGTAAATGATGACGTTGGGCAGGACGGACGCAAAGTAGAACAGGTTAACGAACCAGTAGCTAAATGCCGTCAGGAACGCCCAGCGACCACCCATCGAGGTCTTAACCCATGCGTACACGCCAGACTCGGAGTCCCTGTTGAGGCCGACGAACTCAGCGGTAACCAGGGTATAGGGGACAAAGTACAAAAGCGTGGCGAAGAAGAACGACGGCGCAGCTGCCAAGCCGATGGCCGCGTTGTTGTTGATGATGTTCTTGATACCGAACACGGCGGCGACCGTCATGCCCAGCAGAGCGAACGAACCGATCGTTCCTCGTTTTTCAGAGCTCATAAGCCCTCCCAATCATCCGTTATATCTCATCTAAAACCGTCCGGACTGCAAGCGCAATCGTGGACGGCGCACCTGCTAAGGGGAATGGGGAAAAGGGAGTCAACAAAGCCATCCCCCTTAACGGCGCGAAGCAAACGTCCAAACGGACGAATACTACTTGTTGGGGAAGGAATAACCTTCAACCGTCACGTGCAGTACCACGACGCGGGGATCCGCGGCATCGGCCACGACACGGTAGGCCTCGTCGATCTCGACGACGGCAACGCCGCCGGCGGGAATCGTCACGGTCTCCCCCGTACCCTCAAAGCGCTCGCGATCGTCGATATCGCTGTAGGCGCGCGTGCAGGTAAGATCCGTCTTGGAAGCCACCTCGACGGTCAGGTCGCCGTCGAGCGGGGCGAGCACGGCATGGTAGCGACGGTGACCGACCAGATCGGCGGTAGCTGCCTCGTGGGCGTTCACCCACCAGTACACCAACGAGTCGCCGATGGAGTACGCCACGTCATGCTGCAGGTCGGCAACACCATCGAGCGCCTGGCCGGTGCGCATCCACTTCTTGACAGACTTCATCTGAGCGTCGAAATCGGCGCGCGAGTTAAAGACATGCATGACTTATGCCTCCTTAATGGGTGCCAGCGCCTGAGCCAGATCGGCAGACGTCAGCGGTCGCAGGGACACCTCAAAGCTGAAGCTCTCAAAACGGGTGCGGTAGGAATCGAGTACCTCGGAACCCCAAGAGTTCGAGCCAAGGCCGAGCAGCTGGTCGTTGATGTTGACCGTGACCGTATCGCCCTTGACAAGGTCGTAGACGTGCTTGGCGTTATCGATTGCCTCGCAGCTATAGGGCCATGCCGAGAACGAGAACGGGTTGGAGGCGGCATCAGCCGGACGAGTCACCAACACGCCGTCACCGTGACTGGAGCGCAGGGCAACCCAGCGGGTACCCTCACGGTTGGCGCAGTCCTGAGGCATAACGTAGGGCGTAAACATGTCGTCGACCGTAGTGCGGTAATGACCGACCGGGTTGGCGCGCAGCGAGTCCGGATAGTTCTCGCCCGGGCCGTGGCCATACCACTCGACGGCACGATTGCAACCGGGGACCTCGAAGGAGATGCCGATGCGCGGGATGATATCCGAGTAATCGCCGTAGGGCTCGCCGGAAACCTTGAGGTCGACGCGACCGCTCGGAAGCACGGTGTAGACGAGCTCGACGCGCATGCCGAACGCGCGGACGGGAGGAGCGATACGCTGGCTCACGGTAACGACGACCGCATTGCCGTCCTGCTTCCAAGAAACCTTGCGGGTAGACGTCTGCATCACATCGATGAAGTTGTCCTTCCACAGGGAGTCATACTCCTGAGCGTGGTTGTCGACGAGCGGATGCCAAAAACCAACCTGGGGACCAGAGGCCATTACGTCGCGGCCGGATGCCTTCCACTCGCTCACGGTACCGTTGACTTTGCTGAAGGTCAGCTCGCCGTTGAGGGAGTGAATGCGGATCTCCTGCTCGGTCTCCTCGACCGTAAGCTCAGGACGAGCGGGGGCGGCGATGGCCGGCGCCGGATGGTTTGCGATGGCAAACTGGCTTGCGCCCAGCTGGAACATCGGCTCGCACCAGGCGTGAGCCGCCATGGTGTAGGCGCGCACGGTCAGCAGGGTCTCGCCTACCGCGGCCTCGCGAATCACCAGTGGCAGCTGGACGGATTCGCCGGGAGCCACCGCGCCGGGCATAAGCGTCTTGCGGCACACTACATCGCCGTCTACCAGGGTCTCCGCCGACAGGCAGACATCCTCGAGGGTAGTAAACCAGCGCTTGTTCGTGACGGTCAGCTCGCCCGCCTCGGTGTCATAAGCCATGCGAACCGGGCAGATGACCTGGCCATACTCAGTGAGGCCCGGGCTCGGCTGCTGCCAAGGGAACACCATGCCATCGATGCAGAAGTTGCTGTTGTTGGGGTAATCGCCGTTGTCGCCACCATACATATCGTAAGCAACGCCGTCCTCGGTCACAGCAGCCAAACCGTGGTCGCACCATTCCCAGATAAACTGGCCTTGGATGCAATCCCAGCGATCGAAGACCTCCTGGTACTCGGACAGGCCTCCGGGGCCATTGCCCATGGAGTGGCCGTACTCGCAGTTGATGCGCGGCTTGGGGAACGGATGCTCACCAAAGTCGTTCATCTGCGACACACGGGAGTACATCGTGGAAATGACGTCGACGGTATCGGCGTTGCGGTCCTCCTCGTAATGGACCGGACGATCATCGAGCTCGTGAGCCTTGGCGTACATCGCGCGGATGTTGCAGCCATAGCCGCTCTCGTTGCCCATCGACCACATAATGATGCAGGCGTGGTTGCGCTCCTGCATCACCAGGCGCTCAATGCGGTCGACGTAGGCCGGCTCCCATGCCGGGTCGTCGGTGACCAGGGCGATATTGCCGATATTCTCGAAGCCGTGACTCTCCATATCGGTCTCGGCGACCAGCATGATGCCATACTCATCGCACAGCTCGTAGAAGCGCGGGTCATTGGCATAGTGAGAGGTGCGCACCGCGTTGATGTTGTGTCGCTTCATGAGCTCCAGGTCACGGCGCATGCGATCGAGGCCCACGGCGCGGCCCTTGTGATCGTCGTGATCGTGGCGGTTGACGCCATGCATCTTAAAGTAGGTGCCGTTGAGGTAGATATGATTGCCCTCGACCGTCACCTCGGCAAGGCCCTGGCGATGCGGAACGTACTCGCTGACCTCGTCACCGTCGTAGACCTCAAACGTAAGGTCATAGAGGAAGGGGTCCTCGGGATTCCAGAAGTGGGCATCGGCAACGCTGCACTCGGCATGGCCGTCGACGCACTCGCCCGTAGCGACCACGTTCTCGCCATCGCTGAGCGTAAACACGACGCGGGTAGCGCCCTCGGCCACCGTATCGAGCGTGATCAGAGCGGCATCGCCCTCGCGGTGCGTGCGGAACCTAAAGTCGACCAGGTGCGCGGCGGGACGCTGCATAAGGTACACATCGCGGAAGATGCCCGAAGCCCACCACATGTCCTGATCCTCGATATAGCTGCCATCGCTGTACTGCAGGACCTTGACCGCAAACAGGTTGTCGCCCTCGACGAGCGCGTCGGTCACGTCGAACTCGGCGGACAGACGCGAGCCCTTGGTCATGCCGATAAACTGGCCGTTGACGTACAGCTCGCCATAGCTCTCGATGCCGTCGAAGCGAATAATCTCGCGAGCGCCGGCGGGAACGGCGGGAAGGTTGACGATGCGCTGGTAAACGCCCGTGGGGTCATCGGAGGGAACAAACGGCTGATCCACCGGGAACGGGAAGCCCTCGTCGGTATAGGCAAGATTGCCATAGCCATCTACCTGCCACAGGTGTGGAACCTCCACGTGATCCCACTCGGGCTTATACGTGGAGAGGTTCTCGTTGGAGACGGCAGCAGGCCCCTCAAAGAGGCGGAACTGCCACGAGCTGGACAGCTGGACAAACCCGCGCGACAGCTCGCGGCTGTACGTAGCGGCGAGATCGGCGGTCTCGTAACCCATAAAGTACGCATGGGGTGCCAGGCGGTTCCTGTGGGTGAGCGCCTGGTTTTCCCAATCGTTAATGGCGTCCATGGTGATGCTCCTTCGTCATCTTAGTGATTCTTGTGCAACCGGTTGTCCTTATCTTACGGGCGATGCAAAAAACTGTGCAACCGGTTGTCCGCTGAACGGTCGATTTGGTCGGGTTAACGGTGCAACCGGTTGTACAACCACGACACTTATGTCACCCTGAGTATCGAAACTCAGCGCAAAACAGCATTCCCAGGCGGCTGACAACGGCCGCGCCCATCTATGCCCCACCCGTGCAAGCCATGTTCAACAGCAGCTTGAACGTGAAATGCCACCAGTGGCCGGATATCATGAACGCTGTTCAGGCGCACTATAGTAAGCTTTATCCGCACCAGCCCGTATCAGTGACAACATCGACCGCATTTTCCAGGAGACGCCATGACCCAACCAGTTCGCACCGCACCTACGCTTGCCGAGGTTGCCGCAGCTGCCGGCGTGTCGCGCTCCACGGCATCGCGCGCCCTCAACGATTCGCCCCGCATTAGCGAGGAAACCAAAAAGCGCGTCCGCGCAGCGGCCAAGAAAGTCAATTTTGTCCCCAACGCTCGTGGCCGAGCGCTCGCTGTCGGACGCACGGAAATCATCGCCGTGCTCGTGACCGAGCCCCTGAGTGAACTCTTCAGCGACCCCACCTATAGCGAGTTTTTGAGCGGCATTACCGAAGAACTGTCGGAGTCATCCTATCTGCCCGTTATCTTGCAGGCGTCTTCTACGCATGAGCGCAACCGCGCACGCGAGCACTTTGAGCGCCGCTCGTTCGACGCCGTGATCGACGTCTCCCCTTACAAGGGCAGCGAGCTGCTCGAGGTGCTGCGCGAGCTGGGCGTACCCACCGTGTTGTGCGGCCAGCTCGAGGGCCACCCCTATCGCGATGTGTTCTCGACAGTCTACTCTGACGACGAAGAGGGTGGACGCTTTGCGGCACTCGCTATGAAAGATCGCGGGCGCAAAGATATCGTCGCCGTGTTGGGACCGCAAGACAACCCCGCTGTTGTCGACCGCCTGCGCGGCTACCGCACCGTCCTGGGCGAAGACCTCCCAGGCGCAAACGTTATCTATACCGGCTGGAACAGCGGAGACGGCTATCAGGCCATGCACCAGATCCTCGCGCGCGAGATTGCTTTCGATGGCGTGCTCTGCGGATCGGACCGTATCGCGGCTGGCGTCATCACCGCACTCAACGAGGCAGGCCTATCCGTTCCGGCGGACGTTTCTGTCGTCGGCTTCGACGATCACGAGATTGCGGCGCGCAGCGTCCCCGCACTCACGACCGTCCGCCAGCCCCTGCGCGAAGAAGGCCACATGGCCGCCAACATTGCGCTCGACATGATCAAGGGCGCCGAGCCCACCACCTCCGTGATGCACATGCAGCTCGTTCAGAGAGACTCGCTGTAGGAAACTGGGCCGGGCTTTTCGCCAGACAGTTGTTGCGGAAAGCCTGCCCCGTTTTGAGCGCTCATTCTGGGGCACAGTTTCCGTTAGACCGCTCAAGCGGAAACTGTGTCCCATTATTTTGCCGAATTCTGGGTCGCGCTTTCCCAGAGGACCCCCTTTGGGAAAGCGCGACCCGTTCTGGACGCAGATTCCGGGACGCACTTTCCGCAACGCCCGGTCATCCCATGCCCTCACAATCTCGGCGTATAAAAAACGAGGGAAGGCACGTGTCCCTCCCTCGTTACGGGCAATATGTAGCCGCTTGCCTACATCAGGCGCAGGCTGACGTCCTTGAGCTGGGCGCCGCTAACGGCACTCGGGGCGCCCGACATGAGGTCGGAGCCGCTGGCCGTCTTGGGGAACGCCATGACGTCGCGGATGGAGTCGGAACCGGTGAGCAGCATGCACACGCGGTCCAGGCCCAGAGCGAAACCGCCCATCGGGGGCGCACCAAACTTGAGCGCCTCCATGAGGAAGCCAAACTGCGACTCGGCGCGCTCCTCGGTAAAGCCCAGGAGCTTGAGCATGGACATCTGCATCTCGGCGTTGTGGATACGCATACCGCCGCCGCCGGCCTCAAAGCCGTCCATGACAAAGTCGTAGGTGCACGAACCGGCCGCCAGCGGGTCGGCCTCGATCTTGGCGATGTCGGTCTCGGTCGGCAGGGTGAAGGGCTGGTGCTCGGCAGCGTAAGCCTTGCGATCCTCGTCCCAGTGGAACAGCGGGAAGTTGACGACCCACAGGAAGTCGTGGCCCTCGCGCTTGATCTCGAGCGCATTGGCCATGTGGGAACGCATGCCGCCCAGGATCTCGTCGGAGAGCAGGCGCGGACCGGCGGCGAACATCACAAGGTCGCCGGGCTCGACGCCCATGCGCTCGCGCAGAGCCGCCATCTCCTCGTCCGAGAAGAACTTGACGATGGGGCTGTTGATGGAGCCGTCCTCGCGGAATGCGATCCAGGCCAGGCCCTTGGCGCCAAACGTGGAGGCCACACCGGCGAGCTTATCGATCTTGGCGCGAGCCCAGGCACCGGCGCCCTTGGCGTTGATGGCCTTGACGACGGAGCCCTCCTCGTTTGCGGCAGTCGCAAAGACCTTGAACTTGGAGTTGGCAAAGATGTCGGTCAGGTCGACCAGGTGCATGCCATAGCGGGTATCGGGCTTGTCAGAGCCATAGGTGTCCATGGCTTCCCAATAGTCCATGCGGCGCAGCGGCGTGGGCATCTCGACACCCATGCGGCCGAAGGCGTCGGCCAGGACCTCCTCGAGCGCGCTCATAACGTCGTTCTGGTCCACGAAGGACATCTCGATATCGACCTGGGTGAACTCGGGCTGACGGTCGGCACGCAAGTCCTCGTCGCGGAAGCACTTGGCAACCTGGTAGTAGCGCTCGACGCCACCGACCATAAGCAGCTGCTTCAGGAGCTGAGGGGACTGCGGCAGGGCGTAGAAGTTGCCCGGCTGGATGCGGCTGGGAACGATGAAGTCGCGGGCGCCCTCGGGCGTGGACTTGAACAGGGAGGGCGTCTCGACCTCCATGAACTCACGGTTGTGCAGCGCCTCGCGAATGGCAAAGGTAAAGTCGGAGCGCAGCTTGAGGTTGGCCATCATCTCGGGACGACGGAGGTCCAGATAGCGATAGCGCAGACGGGTGTCCTCGCTGGTCTCGATGCCGTCCTCAATCTGGAACGGCGGGGTGACGGATGTGTTGAGCACCTCGGCGTGGTCGGTCAGGACCTCGATCTCGCCGGTCGCGAGCTTGGTGTTGGTGGTCTCCTCGCCACGGGCGCGCACGACGCCGTGAATCTTGATGGGCCACTCGGGACGCATGGTCTCGGCGATCTTAAAGGCGTCGCCGTCGGAGTGCTCGGGGTCGAAGGTGAGCTGCGTGATGCCCTCACGGTCGCGAAGGTCGCAGAAGATAAGGCCGCCGTGGTCGCGGCGACGGCTCACCCAACCGGTGAGGGTGACCTCTTCGCCCACGTTCTCGCTGCGAAGCTCGCCGCAGGTACGGGTGTGCATGGAATGCTCATCGATGGGACGGGTCTGGCTCATACCAGTGATCCTCCTTTATGGATCTGTGCCGCCCCGTGTCGTTCCGGGCGGCGTCGTACAGATTTGCCCAGCCTGCGTAAACCGCGCAGCCAGACATGGCGTTCTATCTTATCGCACTCGCGTCGATGTGCTGCGAAAAAGTGGCTCCTGCCCAAAGACTTGACGGAGACGAAACAATTGACGCGCCGCGACACCCGCCCGCGCTCGTCACGTGCGACAATATGCCCCAATAAAACAGCACTCGGAAAGGCCCGCCATGACTGCACGCCTCATCGTTATGGATATCGACTCCACGCTCATCAACCAGGAGGTCATCGACCTGTTGGGCGAAGAGGCCGGCGTGGGCGAGCAGGTGGCACAGATCACCGAACGCGCCATGCGCGGCGAGCTTGACTTTAAGCAGGCGCTCGAGGAGCGCGTGGGGCTGCTCGCCGGCCTGGACGAGAGCGTGTTCGAGCGCACCTTTGAGCGCGTGACATTTACCCCCGGCGCGTTGGAGCTTGTGCGCTCGGCACACAGCAAGGGCTGGAAGGTCGGCGTGGTGAGCGGCGGCTTTCACGAAGTCGCCGATAAGATCGTGGCCGCCGCGGGCATCGACTTTTGCCTGGCCAATCGTCTGGAGGTCGTGGACGGCAAGCTCACCGGTAAGTTGGCTGCCGACATTGTGACCAAGGAGTCCAAGCTCATCCAGCTGCTGGACTGGGCAGTTGAGTGCGGCGTCGATATGGCCCACACCGTCGCGATCGGCGACGGTGCCAACGACATCCCCATGATTCAGGCCGCGGGCACGGGCATCGCGTTTTGTGCCAAGCCCAAGACGCGCGAGGCCGCCCCGTTTGCCATCGACGAGCGCAATCTGATGCTCGCCATGGACATCATCCTGCGCGACTAGCCAATCCGTCTAGCAATTGAATCAGTCTGTCCTATAGTTTCCGAACAATTCTGTCTTAGTGTTCGGAAACATACCCTTTGAGTGCTAAACTTTGCGCCGTCGAAGGGAACATATATGGATAAGCGAGATCTAGAGCAGCTGCTGAGCGATGTTGCCGGCGGAGCAGTCACCCCTGCCGACGCCCTCACGCGCATCCAGACGGCTCCGACCGCCGATTTGGGCTTTGCGCAGCTCGACCTTTCGCGCGGGGTGCGCCAGGGAGCCGGCGAAGTTGTCTACGGCGCCGGTAAAACCGCCGAGCAAATTGCCGCCATTATCAAAGCATTACTCGATGCCGGCCAGGAGCGCATCCTGGTCACGCGCCTGGACGACGAAAAGGCAGCCCGCACCTCGGAGCTCCTCGGCAACGGCATCGACCTGGGATATGTCCCGGACGCCCAGCTCGCCCTGGTGGGTGGCAAGCCCTCCCCCAACGGCAACGGACGCATCGTCGTCGCCTGCGCCGGCACGAGCGACCTGCCCGTTGCCGAGGAAGCCGCGTTGACGGCCGAGTTCTACGGCAACGAGGTCGATCGCCTCTACGACGTGGGTGTCGCCGGCCTGCACCGCCTGCTCGCTCATGCTGAGGAACTTGCCCAGGCGCAGGTGGTCATCGCCATCGCCGGCATGGAGGGCGCCCTGGCGAGCGTCATCGGAGGCCTTGTGAGCTGTCCGGTCATCGCCGTCCCCACCAGCGTGGGCTATGGCGCGAACTTTGGCGGCATGGCCGCACTGCTCGCCATGCTCAACTCCTGCGCCAGCGGCGTTTCGGTCGTCAATATCGACAACGGCTTTGGCGCCGCCTACCAGGCAAGTCTTATCAATCATCTGAGCGCCGGCACGCCCTGCGCCCGTTAAGGAGCATTCCATGTCCAATCATCAGCACACGCTTATCATCGACGGCACCTCGGGCATCAGCGGCGATATGACCGTCGCGGCCCTGCTCGACCTAGGCGCCAGCGAGGAGCACCTGCGCGAGCAGCTCGCCACGCTGCCGGTCGACGGCTTTACGATCGCCGTCACACGCGTAAGCAAGCATGGCATCAACGCCTGCGATTTCGACGTCCAGCTTGCAGAGGAGCTCGAGAACCACGATCACGATATGGCCTGGCTCTACGGCAACGAAGCAGCTGCCGAGCACACGCACGAGCATGAGCACCACCATCATGATCATGGCGAGCACGAACACGAGCACTGCCACGAGCATGACCATGAGGGCCACGGTCATGGCCACGAGGGTCACCATCACGCCCACGGCCATCACCACCGTTCTTTGGCGGACGTCACCGCCATCATCGATGGCTCGCAGCTAAGCGATGGCGCCAAGCGTCGCGCCCTCGCCATTTTTTCCGTACTCGCTGATGCCGAGGCAAAGGCTCACGGCAAAACGCCCGACACCGTCCTGTTTCATGAGGTGGGCGCCGTCGACTCCGTCGTCGACGTCTGCTCCGTTGCCATCTGCCTCGACGATCTGGGTATTGAGGATATCGTGGTCGAGTCGCTCTCCGAGGGCCACGGAACCATCCGTTGCGCCCACGGCCTTATGCCCATTCCCGTCCCCGCTGTCGTCAACCTGTGTCAGGCGGGCAATATCGCCCTCACGCCTGCACCGGTCGCTGGTGAGCTCGTGACGCCCACGGGCGCTGCCGTCGTCGCCGCACTGCGCACGTCCGAGCACCTGCCGGTCCGTTACCACATCGAGGCCGTCGGCTACGGCGCCGGCAAGCGCCCTTACGAGGGCTGCTCCGGCACGCTCCGCTGCCTGCTCGTTCACGCGGACGCATAGCCATGGATGCCCGCAAGGAAAAAAGCCGCGCCGCCATCGTTGCAGCATTCTCCGAGCTCCTTCGCGAGGAGGACTACGGCAAGATCACCGTCGGCGACATCATCGCTCGCGCCCATGTGGGTCGGGCCACGTTCTACGGCCTCTTCAAGAGCAAAGATGACCTACTGTCCGAACTCGTGAGCGACATCTGCACCCACGCCCTCGACGACGATGGCACACCGCTCGATGATCCGCTCGTACAAGTCGAGCATATCCTCAACAACCTCTGGGAACGCCGCCAGGGCGTACGAGCCCTCGTAGCCGGCGCCGGCTCACGCGTCTTCGCCGACTGCTTACGCAAGACCATCATGTCACGAGCAGCCGAAACCGTCCCCACCGACCCAAACGGCCCCGCCGCCACCATGGACCGAAGCTTCCTACTACACCACATAGCCTCAAGCTTCGTAGGAATGGTCCAATGGTGGGCCTGGCACAACTTCCAAGCCCCAAAAGAGGACGTAGCCAAAGACTACCTATCAGCCATAAAACCCCTCTTCAACTAAGTAAGTAAGCCTCTCATCCCAAAGCACCGCCCCACCCCAAGGCGCCACGCATCCCAAAGTGTCACTCGCACCTCAAAGCGCCTAACAACAAAGTGCCCACCACATCCAAATTCAGATATATATGTTGGTTGCTTGTTCGAACGCAACTGGATTCCCGCAGGGTCCGGCATAGGTTAACTTTCCGCCGCACTCCGCAGGACGCAAGAAGCTCCCGCCGCACGAAGTGCGCAGCGGGAGCTTCTTGCATGTCCGAGGACGCGGCGGAAAGATAACCTATGCCGGACCCGGGCGTTATATCAATTGTCTTGGACTAGAACATGCCCAAGAAACCATGCACAAACAGCGCGGCCAGAGCGGCACCGACAAACGGAGCGATGCCAGGAACAAGCAGGCCGTACTTCCAGTTGTTGTCGGCCTTGTTCTTAATCGGCAGCACCTGATAGGCCATGCGAGGACCAAGGTCACGTGCCTGGTTCATGGCGAAGCCGGTGATGCCGCCCATGCCCATGCCAACAGCCCAAACGATCAGGCCGACGCAGATGGCGAGCATCAGAACGTTCTCGCCGGCGCGGCTAGCAGCAGCAAGGATGGCGCTGATGAACACGAAGGTGCAGATAGCCTCGCAGAAGAAGTTACGAGCATAGTTCGTGCCCTCGGTGGTGGGGTTGGTCGAGAAGATGTTGCGCTGGGCAATGGGGTCGACGACGCCCTCGGAAGCCTTGAACTCATCGGCATACATCAACCAAGCGATTACGGCACCCACAAAACCGCCGAGCATATCGGCAATCATGAAGGGGATGCAGCTGCTCCACGGCACCAGGCCTACGATGCACTGGGCAAGCACCATGGCCGGGTTCATGCACACGGCGCCGCCAAAGACAAACAGGCAGACCGAGATGCCAAAAGACCAGGTGGTGATGGCAAACATATGGCCGGAGCCCTGATACTTGGTGCCCTTGAGCACAGTATCGCAGTGCACGCCCACGCCAAAGACGATCATGAGGGCCGTAGCGCCGAATTCGCAGAGGAGTTTGGTAAGCATAAAACCTTATCTTTCTTGTCGGTTATAAACGATTCGTTTAAGCCACGCGCTAGTGCTGCGCAACGACAACGCCCAGGCCATCGGGAATGACAGCCACCTTGGCATCGGCGCCCTTCATCTCAAAGGCAAGCTTGAGCGCCTCCTCGATGGTATTGACCGGCGTCATGTGCATATCCTTGAGCATCTGGTGATCGCACAGGTCGGTAACCATGATCACAGGGTGATGCGCCAGGATGCGGGCGAAAATCTGGCTCGTCCACTGGTCGGGCAGGGTCTCGTCCTTGGGACGATCGATGCAGGCGCGCTCAAACTCCGCCGGATCGTTGTCAGCGATGTTGTGATAGAAGCCCTCGCCGCCGTGACCGTCGGCACAACCGGCGACGTCGATGATCACACCGCCCTCGGGAAGCGTGGCCTCGGCAGCGCACATGCCCTTCACGGCCTGGTAGATGTTCTGATCGAGCGGGTAGCCACCGTTGGTGGTGATGGCAATCTCGCACTCGACGGGCTCAACACCGGCAAGGCTCTTCACGAACTCGCAGCCAGCCTCGTGTGCCTTGTGGATGTCACCGGCAAAGGAGCCAATGACCTCGTGCTTGCCGTTAAGCACTACGTTGAGCACGAAGGCGAGGTGCGCCATCTCGGCAGCGGCGAACATGTCCTCGCTCACGTGGTTGTGGCACAGGTTGCCGGCACGCGAATGGGAGTCGTTCACAAACTGACCGTTGTGGTTGTACATGATGGTCTTGTAGCTGGCGATGCCAGGCAGGACAGACTTGCGGCTGCCAGAGAAACCGGCAAAGAAGTGCGGCTCAATGAAGCCCTCGGCAAGCAGCAGATCGCAGTCGGCAGCGATTTTGTTGATGATGCACTCGCCACCAGAAGGCAGGGTGCCGATCTTTTTCATCATGCTGTCGTCGGTCGCGACATGCATGACGATCTCCTCGTTCGCAACAATCTCCTCGCCGTACTTGTTGACGAGCTCTTCGTGCGTCGACGGACGGTGCATGCCAGTTGCAACCAGAATACGAACGCGCGCCTCGGGCGCAGCGGCATGAATGTGATGCAGCAGAATGGGCATCGTCACACGCGAGGGAACGGGACGCGTATGATCTGAGCTAATGATGACAATATCCTTCTTGCCAGCACAAAGCTCCTCGAGCGAAGGCGAGCCGTAAGGGTTGGCAAGCGACTCCTCAACCAGCTCTTCCTGCGATTTCGTGGTCTTAAACTCGTTTTGATGACCTTCCATCACACCCGCGAAGTTCTTATCCTCGAGTTCAAGATGCAACGTCTTGTGGTCAAACGGCAGTTCACATTCAAACAATGACGAGCGCCCTCTTCCTTTCAACTGACACACTAGATAAACCGTTGGAAGGATACGCCGCTCACCGAAAAACACCACCGTCTACCGACTCATTAACACAACGTTCATATTTGACCCACAACAAAACGACCGCGATCCCAAACAGGACCGCGGCCGCCACAGTCGTAAGGCGAGAAGCGCCAAATGCGCCACCAGGATAGACCCCATCCAAAACGCGCGAAGCGCGTTATCTTTTCCCCAGCAGTAATCCGTCGAAGACCGGACATCGCAGGGCCCGCCATCAGTTTACTTTTAGGCACACTCCGCAGGACGCAAGAAGCCCTCGCCGCACTCCACACTAAGCGCGAAGCGCGCTTTATTCCCTTCAGCCCCAATCCCCGAAGACCGAGGACGAAGGGACCCGACGGGTTTCCCTCTGAATGCATTCCGCAGCACGAAGCCCCCTTATCCGCAGCTCCGAAGGAGCAGGATAAGGGGGCTTCAAGTGCGAGGACGCATTCAGAGGGAAACCCGTCGGGTCCCGGTGAGAGCCACAGGGCTATCGATTACCCCGTGTTCTGCAATCCTGCCGAGACGCCGGTCACAGTCGAAAGAATCAGGCTCATGTACTCGGCCTTCTTCTCCTCGGCCATCTCGTCCTGGTTCATACGCACCTCGCGAAGGGCGCGGACCTGGGCGATGGACAGGGCGTCGACGTAGGGGTTGCGCACGCGGACAGCGCAGCCAAGCACGCGGCGGCGCTGTAGCGGCCACTCGTCACCGACGATGGCAAGGACCCACTTACGGGTGAGCTGCATCTCGGTGAAGACCTTCTCGGACAGATCCTGGCGATCGCCCAGGTGCAGATACATCTTGGCAATGCGCTGGTCGGTCTTAGCGATCGACATCTCGATGTTGTCGATAAAGGTGCGGAAGAACGGCCACTCCTGGTAGGCAGCCTTGAGCTGATCAAGGTCGCCAAGCTGCTCGCAGGCAGTACCCAGGCCGTACCAAGCGGCCAGATTGATGCGCGCCTGGCTCCAGCTAAAGATCCACGGAATGGTACGCAGGTCGTCGAGCGACTTGGCGCCCAGGCCGCGCTTGGCGGGACGCGAGCCGATCGGCAGCAGACCGACCTCGGTCAGCGGCGTCACGGTCGAGAACCACGGTGTAAAGTCCTCGGTGTTCAACAGGTCCAGATAGCGCTCATGGCTTACTGCGTTGAGCTTCTCCGCCATATCCCAGAACTTCTGCGTGGTCTCGGTGTTGGTCTTCTCGACACTCGGGGCCGACTGCAAAAGCGTTGCGGCGGCAACGGACTCAACATGGCGCTGGGCCAGCGTGCGGTTGCCGTAACGGGCAAAGATGACCTCGCCCTGCTCGGTGAGCTTAAAGAAGCAGTTGACCGAACCCTTGGGCTGAGCCAGCACGGCCTTGTTGGCCGGGCCGCCGCCACGGCCCACGGCACCGCCGCGACCGTGCATGAGCACCAGGTCGATATCGTTCTTCTCGGCCCACTTGGCGATGCGCTCCTGCGCGGAGTGCAGCGCGAGCATGGCCGTGGTAGGACCGGCGTCCTTGGAGGAGTCGGAATAGCCCAGCATGACCTCCATGCGGCGGTTGGTCTGGGCAAGGCGCTTTTGCACCACGGGCAGCGTAAGCATCTGGTCGAGCACGTCGACGCAGCCCTCGAGGTCCTCGAGCTGCTCGAACAGCGGGATCACGTCGAGCTCGGGGACATCCTCTTCGTGTGCAAAGGACAGGTGGGCCAGATCAAAGACGTCGGCCACATGCTGGGCGCTCTTGGTAAACGAGATGATGTAGCGATGCGCCATCTTCTTGCCGTAGCGCTTCTGGATGGAGCCGATAGCGCGGAAGGTATCGATGACCTCGCGCGTCATGGGCTGCAGGTCGCCATGGATACCGTTCTCGTGGATATCCTTGAGGGCGCGAGCGTGCACCACGGAGTGCTGACGGAACTCCATCTCGACCATATGGAAGCCGAAGGACTCGACCTGCCAGATGATGGTCTGGACCGGGCCGTAGGCAGCACGGACGGCACCGCAGGCGGCCAGCGAGCGCTGGACGACGCGCAGGTCCTCCAGGAACTCATCGGCGCTGTGGTACATGGTGTCGGTGATGCGACGGACGGTGGCGTTGAGTCGGTCTGCCATGACGAGCATGACGGCGCGATGCGGCTCGTGCTCGGAGATCAGCTCGGCGCGTGCCGTGTACTGGGTGCTCATCTCGACCTGATGGTTCCACAGGTTGATGAGCTCGGCAGACGGCTTGCTGTAGGTGGCCTCGAGCGTGAGGTTGCGGCCGATGCGGCGGCACTTGTCCTCGAGCTTGAGCACCATATGGGTGAAATACTTGGCGGCGACCTCACGACTCACCTTGGCGGTGACATTGGGGTTACCGTCGCGGTCGGAACCGATCCAGCTGCCGGGATGGAAGAACGCCGGGCACAGCGGCGGCACGGTACCGGCCTTGTCGCCCAGCACCCAGTCGTCAAAACGACGATAGATGACGGGGATAACGTCGAACAGTGTGTTATCGAAGATGTCGATGATGGTATCGGCTTCCTCGACCGGCGTGGGCTTCTTGAGCGCGATGGGGCTCGTACGCACCAGGGCGTCAATCTCCTGCAGCATATGGCGCTCGTTCTCCACCAGGTCGGAGCCGCCCAGACGCGGACGCTCCTCCAGCAGGTTGGAGATACGGCGAATCTTGCCCTCGACGGCCTTGCGACGGGCTTCGGTGGGATGTGCTGTAAAGACAGGGTGGAACTCAAGCTTGCCGAGCAGCTCGTTGGCGCCCTCGACACCCATCTCGTTTACCAACTGGTGATAGGCGACGGTGAGTTCGTTGGCGGGATCGACCTCGGTATCGGTCGATGCGCCGGCCTCGCGCTCGCGCAGCTGCGCCACACGGTAGTTCTCCTCCGACAGGTTTGCCAGATGGAAGAAGCTCGTAAAGGCGCGGACGATAACCTGCTGCTTATCGAGCGGCAGGCTGTCGATCAGATCAACGACCTCGCGAAACGCCACGGCGGTGGGCTCGTCGGCAGTGGGCACGCCCTGCTCGTCGACGGACTCGTCGGCAGCACGGGTGCCGGGGTTTCCGGCATTGGCCACAATCTCGGCTGTCAAAATCTTGTCGAACAGGTCCGCGATCTCGGGATCATACTCGCTAAGCACACGGCGCTCCAGGCGCAAGAACAGCGCCAGATTGTCGCGCAGCTCCTCGGGGATCTCGATCTCGGCGAGACGCTCCTTGGATTCGGCATTCGAGCCGATTCGGTTAACGAGGCGGTTGACCACGGCAGCGACGCGCGCCGCGGCTTCGGGTACAGACTGGTTGCTTAGGTTCTCAGCCACGTTTCCTCCCATTCCTCCTTCTATGCACGTAACATGCGGTATTTATTATAGGCACTCGGCAAAAACTTTCGACGCTGATTGCGCTTTACCACACAAAAGTATTTTCTGCATTGCAAGGCTTTTTGCCCCAAATGGTCGTATTTCTCGGTGGGCGGCATATGCAAACGGGGGCATTCCGCATAAATGCGAAACACCCCCGTAACAATCGCTCTCAATGAGCTGAGCGCTTTAGTGAGTCCACAGCTCAAAAATCATGCGCTACAGGCGCTCACGAACCGCCTCGACCACGTTGGCCAGATCGACGAGGGCCTCGTCATGGCTCTCCATGTCGCGCACCTTGACCTTGCCGGCGGCAAGCTCGTCGCCGCCCAAGACCAAAATGAGCTTAGCGCCCACCTTGTCGGCCTGCTTAAACTGAGCCTTAAGCGAACGACCCTGATAGTCTGCCTCGGTCACGATACCTGCGGCGCGAAGCTCCTGCGTAATGGCAAAGACGTTCTGGCGCAACTCCTTGCCGGCATTGGCGACGTAGACACACGGGGTCTCCTCGGCGCCCAGGTCGCTGCCAAAGGCCTGCAGGGCCAGCAGGGCGCGCTCAAAACCGACGGCGAAGCCGACGCCGGCCGTGGGCTTGCCGCCCTCGAGCTCGACCAGGCCATCGTAGCGGCCGCCGCCACCGATGGAGCCGACGCCGGCGCCAGGGGCCTCGACCTCAAAGACGGTACGGGTGTAGTAGTCCAGGCCGCGCACCAGGGTGGGATCCTCGACGTACTCGATACCGGCGACGTCCAGATAGCGCTTGACCTGCTCGTAGTGCTCGCGGCACTCATCGCACAGGTTGTCGCCCATCAGCGGGGCGTCGGCCATGATCTCGCGGCAGTGGTCGTTCTTGCAGTCGAAGGCGCGCAGCGGGTTAAGCTCGGCGCGCTCGCGGCACTCGTCGCACATCTCATCGGCGTGGTCGAGAATGAACTGCTTAACCTGCTCGCGATAGGCCGGACGGCATTGGGCATCGCCCATCGAGTTAATGAGCAGACGGAGCTTGGACAGATCGAAGCCCAGGCGCTTGTAAAACTCCATGAGCATAATGATGCACTCGGCGTCTGCCGCCGGATCGGGAGCGCCGAGCCACTCGATGCCCACCTGATGGAACTGGCGCAAGCGGCCCTTCTGGGGACGCTCGCCACGGAACATGGCCTCGGCGTAGTAAGCCTTAAACGGCGTGGAGCCCTGGGGCACCAAGTTGTTCTCCACGACGGCGCGCACCACGCCAGCCGTGCCCTCGGGACGAAGCGCCAGGCGCTGCTTGGGCTTGAGCTTGGTATCGGTGCCCTCGGTAAAGACGCGCTCCAGGTTGGCGCCGCTAAACACGCGGAACATCTCCTTGCGCACGACGTCGGTCGACTGGCCGATGCCGTGGACAAACACGTCCACCTGCTCGATGGCGGGCGTCTCGATGGGCTTAAAGCCAAACGGCTCGAACACGCCGGCAGCAATCTGCTGCATCTTTTGCCAGGCGCGCATCTCAGCGCCGATAAGGTCGCGGGTTCCCTCCGCCTTCTGTGCCTGCATGGGCAAACACCTTTCTTTTGTATCGCGTCATAGGTAGTGGTCATTATACGGCACAAACACAAACAGCGGCGGTGCATCTGACCGAACGAGGGTATGGGGACTCGTTCGGCCAGATGCACCGCCGCGGTGTGCAATCTGCAATCCTTCCGCCTCTTCGGATCACAAAATCCGTTGGACGGAAAGACTTCGGGTCATCTCTTGAGCCCGTGGCTGCATGGGAAACCGAATGACGGTACGAGCATCCATTCGGCTTCCAAGGCAGCCACGGACAAAACGGGGCAAAGAGCTACGAGCGACGTCGTCCCTACTCCCCCGCCACGCTCGCGCGCAGCTTAGCCGCGATGGGCTCAGACGCCAGCAGGAACACCAGCATTGCCACCGAGCACGCCAGGCACACGATCCATGTGCTCGTAAAGGCACCCGTGGCATCGAACAGTATTCCCGAGACGATGGCGCCCACCGTGCCGCCAACCATCTCGAGCGAGGTAATGGTGCCCGTGACCTTGCCGAGGTCGGCCATGCCAAACTGCTTGGACGCGGCGATGGTAGGCGTGATGGTGCCCATGCACGTTCCGATACCAAAGCTCACCGCGGCCACGATGGGACCGAGGTCCGTCGTCGGGAAGCACAACGCCACGCAGGCGATAATGCACGCAACGGAGCCAAGGATATTGCCAAAGCGCAGGCCAAAACGGTCATAGATCGCGCCGAGCGAAATCTTGGCGATAACGACCGTGGCCATGATGACAAAGCCGGAGGCCACGACGAGCCAACCGGAGAAGAATTTATGCTGCTGGGCTATGGATTACTCCTTGTGGTCAGCGATATAGCCCAAAGCGACGGCGGCATAAACCGCGGCGCCAAGGGGAAGCTCGGCATCGCTAAAACGTGCCTTGGGATGATGCTGAGCAAAATGCTCGTCCGTATCAGTCACAGCAGCGCCCACGGTAAAGTACGCGCTCGGGATCTCGCTCGAGATCAACGCGAAGTCCTCACTCGCCATGGCGTGGAACAGCGGCAGGAAGGCGGACTTGGGCAGCACCGCGCCCACGTAGCCAAGCGACGCCTGCGTCATGCCGTCGTCGAGTACGAGCGGGGGAACATCCGAGAGTGTCTCGATAGTCGCCGGCGTACGATAGGTCGTGGCAACGCCTTTGACGACCTCCGCGATGCGGGTCTTGAGGTGCTCCATGAGCTCGACGTCGAAGCCACGCAGCGTTCCCTCGAGCACACAAGTGTCGGGGATGACATTTGCGGCCTGACCGCCGGCGAACTTGCCAACGGTAAGCGCGACCTCCTTGGCCGCCGGCACCTCGCGAGAGATAAGCTCCTGAAGCGCCAGGTGCACATGCACGCCGGCCGTGATGGGGTCGATGCAGATCTCGGGGCTCGAGCCATGGCCGCCCTTGCCCTGAAGCGTGATGCGAAAACCGTACACGCCCGAGAGCGCCGGGCTGCCGTAGAGCACCAGGCCAAGCGGCGACTGGCTATTGACATGTATGGCGAAGGCGGCCTGGGGACGCGGGTTCTGCAGCAGACCGTCGGCGATGGCGGCGCGGGCACCCTCAAAGGTTTCCTCGCCCGGTTGGAACAGCAACTTAATCGTGGCGTTGGCGTCGACAAGCTCGGACTCGCGGGCCTTGAGCAGGCGCGCCGCACCAAGCAGCGCCGTCGCGTGCATATCGTGTCCGCATGCGTGCATGCAGCCGTTCGTAGAGGCGAAAGGCTCGCCTGACTCTTCAGCAACAGGCAGGGCATCCATGTCGCCACGGAGCATGATGACCGTACCGGCCTGTTTGTCCGTGCACGTACCGTTACCCCGAGCAGCAGCTGCCGCGCCGGCACCGATTAGGCCAACGACACAGGAGCCGTCAACAAGCACGGCATAGGGAATATCCATCTCGTCCAGACGCGCCTGGATAAAGGCGGACGTCTGCGGAAGGTTGTTACCGAGCTCAGGCGTTTGATGGAGATCATGGCGCCATGTGGCAAGCTCGTTGGCAAACGCCTGAGCTTCTGCAACAAGACCGTCACCGATAGCGGCCTGCGCCGCCACGGTGGCCTTGGACGCTGATTGCGGTTGAAGATCGGACTGAGCTAGTGCCATAAATGCCCTCCAGTAACGTTTTTGCAGTAAGCACTTTGATAGCGTAAAGCGCAAGGTACAACTTTAAGGGCGAGGCATAAAAAATGCCGCCCCAGGAGGGCGGCGCAACAAGTTGTTTACAATTGCGGGCGCGGCTTTCGACGCAAAAAATCGAAGTGAGTCTCGCTCAAGATAATCGACAGGAAGATAAGCACAAAGCCGGCGAGCAGGCGCGAGGTGAGCGCCTCCCCCATCAGCAGCACCGAAAACAACACGCCCGAAGGCGACTCCATCGAAAGGAGCAGCGAGCCCGTCGAAGCCGGGACATGCGCCAGGCCGACGTTTTGGATGAGCAGAGCCACGCATGTGCAGCCCACCGAGAGAAACGCCATCACACAGATAAAATTCGGCGTCCACACGGACAGAGGCGCCTGGGTCTCGAATAGCAGCGACGAGATCAGGCTCAGCACGCCATTGCCCACAAACATCCAAAACGTGATGACGTTGATGTCCATTTTGCGACCGTACTTGGCGGTCACCGCCATCTGGATGGCGAAGAAGACCGCGCCGCCCAGCGTAATGGCATCGCCGATGTTGAACTCGACGCTATCGAGCGCCACCAGGCCAATGCCCGCTAGACAGAGCAATGCGGCGCCCAAGTTGTAACGAGTGAGCTTTTCGCCGCTTAGGAAATAGCTCGCGAACGGAACCAGAATGCAATAAGTGCCCGTCAAAAAAGCGTTCTTGCCCGCCGTGGTGTGCGCCAGACCGGCTGTCTGCAGAGCGTAGGCGGCCCACATAAGTGCGCCCATTCCAAGTCCGACGATAAGGTTGCGGGCGTTGAGGTGCGCGATGATGCGCTTGTGGAAGATGGCAAACATGACCAACGCCGCAGGCAGAAAGCGCACGTAGAGCAGTTCAAACACCGGAATAGTGTCGAGCGCGTCCTTCATAGTGGTAAAGGAGTAGCCCCAGATAATCGCCACCGAAAGCAGTAGAACTTTCCAGAACAACGGCGAACGAGCACCGGCGCCACGGGAGGCGCCGCCCGCACCCAGGTCCTCGCGAGCAACAGGGCTATCGGGCATCATTTCGATATTGTCAGTGACATGCTGGGGCATAGGGCATCCTCGCGCTCAATCTGGGCGTGGTGTCCGCACGCGCTTGACCGCATGCCGCCTCATGGTCAAATAAAAACAGGGCGCACCGGACCCCCGGCACGCCCCGCTACTGTAGCAACAACCAAGCAACCCACGCAATTCACTACGCTAAAGCGTCGGTACAGAAAACCTCGATGTTTTGTCAATGTCACGCTGCTGCACTAAATAAGCTTCGTGCTTTCAAGCCTTTCGATGATCCAGTCGTTGGCTTTGATGACCGGGCGGCGGAAGACGACGCCCAGGGCCAGCGACGGAATCAGATAGCTCGCCAGAATACCCAGCTCAACCCAGTACTCCATATGGTAGGCGCCAGCCATGGCGGCATGCATGG
This sequence comes from Collinsella sp. AF16-8, assembly GCF_003462695.1. Lineage (NCBI taxonomy): Bacteria > Bacillati > Actinomycetota > Coriobacteriia > Coriobacteriales > Coriobacteriaceae > Collinsella > Collinsella sp. AF16-8. The sequence goes on along the minus strand of NZ_QRXX01000003.1, from coordinate 125,864 downwards.
CGTTGATGCCGTGAGTAAACGGCAGGAACGGATAGATCGCCTGGAACACGGGGCCGGTCATCTCGATGGGGAACGTGCCGCCCGAACCGCCGACCTGCATGACCAACAGCACGACAGCGAGTGCCTTGCCGATATCGCCAAACGAAACCGTAAGCGTGTAGACGATATTGGAGAACACGAGACTCGCGACCCAGCCCGCCAGCACAAACTGCAGCGGGTTGTCGCACTGAATGCCAAAGAACAGAATGTCGCCCGCGCACACGAGCGTTGCCTGCAGCAGGGCCAAACCGCCAAAGAACAGGTAACGGCCCAGATAGATCTCGTGCAGGCGTACGGGGATGAGCTCGTTGATGAGCTCATCGTCGACCGAGACCTTCATCATGGCCGCCAGTACGATCGAGCCGACCCAGAGCGACAGAATCGTGTAGAACGGCGCCATGGCAGAGCCGTAATTGCGAATCGGATAGACCGGCTTGCGGTCGAGCGCGACGGGGCCGGAAAGCGACACGGCCAGGCCCTCGGGGTCGTTGCCGATCATCGTCTTGATCGTCGCCAGGTCACCCGACATCAGGGCGCCGTCGAGCTCGTCCTTGAACGCGCTGATCTTGTCCGACGCCTCGCCCAGCTGATCGGAAGCCTTGTTGACCAGCTTTGCGGCCTTGGAGAGACCCTTTGCCAGCGAACCGGATGCGTCGGTCAGGCCGGCAACAGCGCTATCCAGGTCGCCCGAGATACCGTTGAGCGAATCCAAAACGCCCGAAATAGTCTTCTTGAGCTCCTTGGCCTTAACCGAGAACGTAGAGTCGTAGTCAGACTTAGCGCCCGAGATGCCCGCCTTGGCATCGGCGATGGCCTGGTCGACCTCGGCACGCGTGCTGTTGACCTCTGCCATGCTGTCGGAAAGGGACTTTGCGGTTGCCTTCAGGTCCTTGGCGTTGTTACGATACTCCGTCGCGATCCTGCCCAGCGATGTAGCCACAGACTTGAGGCTGTCCCGGAGCTTTTCGTCACTCACCTGATCGGCAAAGCTGCGGAGCTGGTCGGCCGTGTCGTCGATTTCCTTGGCACGCGATTCGAGTGCCGACGCGGCTTCGTTGAGCTGGGTCACCGTAACGTTGACATGCTGGTTCGCGGCATCGAATGCCTTCGCAAGCTCGGCGGACACGTTGTCAAACGAGCCCGCACTTCCGTCAATCGCGGCGTTGATGGCGTCGTTGGCGGCCTTGAGTGCTTCCTTGGAATCACTAATGCCGCTCTCGGCGTGCTCCATCAACTGCTTCGTCGACTCATCAACGGTGCCCGTCTGCTTGAGCATACCGCTCGCCGACGTCAACGAATCGGATGTAGAGCTCAAAATGCCCGCCAGCGACGAAGCATTGGCCTGAACGTCCTGCAGGTCCTCGACCGAATCGCCCAGCGTCGAGGACAGGTTGGCGATAAAGTTGCTGACTTGGTCGGTGCTCATGTAGTCGAGCAAGCTGGACACCGTCTTTAGACCGATGGTCGTGATGGTCTTGGTAAAGGTCTCATTCACCTGGCTCTGGACGGCGCTCGAACCCTTTTCGGTCACGATCTGGGCGATGGCGTTGGCCTTCTGGTTCTCGTAGAACTCGATGTCGGCGTGCTTCACGTCGGTCGAGAAAAGCGTCATCATGTCGGCGCTAAACGTCTTGGGGATAACGACGGCGGCATAGTATGCGCCCGACTTAACACCCTCGATAGCCTTGTCACGATCGTTGAGGACAACCCAGTCAAAGTTCTCGTTACCGCGCAGGGTCGCCGTCACGTTTTCGCCCACGTTGATCTCGACGGGAATCAGGTCGCTCTCGTAACCCTCATCGGTATTGACCACGGCGATCTTAAGATTGCCGGTATTGCCGTACGGGTCCCAGCTGCCGGCGATGTTAAACCACGCGTACAGGCACGGCACGATGATGAGGCCCATCACGACGATCATGCCGATCACGGAGCGAGACACGTTTTGGACATCGCGCTTAAACAGGTGCAGGATGTTCTTCATTTATGCCTCACCTCCTTTGGAATGCTTTCCGAGCGGGGCAGTGCCCCCATCATTTGTTGCAGCGCTATCGGTGCCCTGAGATTTTTGGTGCGAGCCGATATGCGGCAAGCGGCCCGTGGACTGGTCGCCGTCCTTGGAGCCACGCTCACTGGCATTGAGGCCAAACATACGACGAGCAGCCGGGATGGCGGCCGTGTGCTCGCGCATCTCGCGACGCAGGTCCTCGTCCGAGAGCGCCGAGATGCGCATCTGGGTATTGAGGCTCGCGCGAATGTACTCGATGTTAATGAGCCAGCCGCAAATGGCAATAACCGAGATGATCCAGATGACCAACAGGATGATCTTGCCGTTGTTGTCCAAGTCGAGAACCGTCGACAGCACAAAGAGCAGAACCTGTACGCCCACCACGGCGGCAAATCCACCCTTGATGTAGTAGGGGTAACGGTGCTCAAAAGTCACCGCATGGTCGAGCAGCTCACGACGGTACGAATCGGAATCGAGCATGACGCGCATGGCCGTGCGCAGCGAGTAACGCTGGCGCGGCATATCGTTGGACTCGCAAATCATGAGGCCCGTCGTGGCAAGCTGTTTATCAAAGAGCAGGTTGAGGTTGAGCAGCAGCGGACGCAGCTGCAGGCCGATAAAGAGCGCCACGATCAAGAACACGCCCAGAATGCACAGGTTAAACAGATAGTTGAACGAATACATGCCACCGACGGTCTCGCGCAGCAGGTTGATGCCATAGGTGAAGGGCAGCAGCGGATGCAGCCATTGGAAGAAGCCGGGCATCATCTCGATGGGATACATGCCCGACGAACCCGGGATCTGCACGATGACAAGAATGACGCCGATTGCCTTGCCGATATGCTTAAACGTAGTGGACAACGCGTAAATGATGTTGACGTACGTAAATGAGATGGCGATGCCGCCCAGCACAAATAGGAGCGGACTGACGCACTGTACGCCAATAACCAGATCTCCCACCGTAACGATAATGGCCTGCAACGCGCCCAGAATCACCAGGAGCAACCAGCGGCCAAAGTAGCCCTGACGCGCGGTAAAGCTGCCAACGCCTTCGCGATCGACCTCGAGCTTGTAAATGGCGATGAGCACGTAGCCGCCCACCCAAAGCGCCAGATTGGTGTAGAAAGGAGCAATGCCCGAGCCGAAGCTCTTAACCGGATAGATCGACTTGGAGGTCAGCTCGACCGGAGATGCCATGAAGTCAGCAACGTCATCGACGTCGACGCCCATCAGGTCGGCCATCTCGCCCATGGACTCGGAGGTCTGCAGCGCCGCGATGTCGTTGGCGGCGGTGGCGAGCTTGTCCTGGACCTTGGCAAGCGAGGCGTCGGTCTGGGACAGCGTGGTCTTGGCCTGACCGAGCGTAGCGTTGAGTTGCGAAAGTGTACCGTGCGCACTTGCAATAGTAGGCGTGAGGCCAGACACGATTCCCGTCAGATCACCCGAGACGGCGGCAAATGAATCAAGCGCGCTCGAGGCCTTCGGCAGCGCGTTTTGACCCAGGTCCGTCTGGGCCTGGCCAAGGTTGGTCGCACCGGTCTGGATTGCGTTATTGATAGCGTCGCTGGCACCCGAGACAGCCGCGGCGTCATTCGCCATGGCGCTCGACTGTGCAGACAGACCGTCCTTGATGCTCTGAAGCTTTTCATTCTGCTCGCGGAGCAAACCGATGGTCGATACAATGCGCGCGTCAATTTCCTTGGAACCTGTCGACGTGTCATTGACGAGAATTTCCAAGTGCCCGATAACGGCCTTATTGTGGTCGATCGTCGCCTGGAGAGACTCGAGCGAGTTGTCGATGCGGGTGGTCGTAGATGTGATCGTGCCCGTCAGCTTGCCAATCGCAGCGTTCGCGGAGGCTGACGTCTTGGTGAGCGCAAGGCTGCCTTCCGAGAGCGCCTTGGAGAGCGAGGCGACAGAGTTACCCGCCGTGGCGCGAGCCTCGCCCAGCAGGTCGTTGCCCTGGGAGATCGCCTGCGTCAGCGACGGCGCCTGACCCTGCAGACCGGCAAGTGCTGCATCTGCCGAGGCAATGGAACCACTCGTCTTATCGATGGCGGCATTCATGTCGCCAATCGAATCGCGCACTTCGCCCAACGTGTCAGAAGCCTCTGATACCGAACCGGCCAACGAATCCTGAGCCTGGGTTGCCTTGTCCTTTAAATCGACTCCGGCATCCTTGGCAATACTGGCAACGGTCTCACCCACCGTGGAGACGAACTCCGAGTTAATCTGCTGCTCGATGGTGTTTGCACCGGTGTCGGTAACCTTGGGTGCAATAGCGCTCTTCTTCTCATTGACGTAGTACGTAAGCTTGGGCTGATGGTAGTTACCGTCGAGCATCGAGACCAGGTTATCCGAGAAGTTCTTGGGGATTACGATGGCCGCATAGTACTCACCGCTCTCGACGCCCTCCTTGGCATCGGCCGCCGAATCGACGAAGGTCCAGCCCAACTGATCGTTCTCCTTGAGCTGATCGACGACCTTGTCGCCCGCGTTGAGCTCGCCCACCAAGTCATTCTGAGTGCCCTGATCGTTGTTGGCGATGGCAATCTTGATACCCTGGGTGTTTCCGTACGGATCCCAGTTTGCCACGATGTTGTACCAGGCATACAGCGAGGGGATAACGCACACGCCCAGGGTAACCACCAAGGCGACGGGGTTCACAAGAAGTCGCTTAATGTCGCGCTTGAATATCGCAAAGGAGACCTTTGCGTTGGATAGTTTGCTGCCGAGACTCACGCTTGGACCATCCATCCTGTCGTTGAATCGAATCGTACTATCGACAACCATTGTACGTAGGCGCTTTAGTGCCTCGCGGCACAATGGTGCTGAGTTTTGCGGGTAGCAATATACTACGAAGATGAGTTAGTGTACAGTTGTACAGTATCTTTAATTTCAGCAGGTCACAAAACCACAGCCCGCACAAATTAGCAATCCGAATAGTCATTGGGAATGTTCTTAAACGACTAGTCAAACAAGAACGTCCCCGATGACTACTTAGGGCCACGAAAGCGTCGCAGGTTGAGCATAAGTCAGCGAAAACGCCCCTGAGCGAGCAAGGTGACGTGAAAGAGGAGGGAAGCGTACTTTGGTACGCGACCGACGATTGAACGTCAGATTGCCGCTTAGGGGCGTTTGCAGCGTCGACCGGTCCGTCGTTCGTTAGAACGACGGAACCAATAGGTTCGTTAGAACGGCGGAACGAAGGGCAGCGTCGAGTAGTTACGCGGTTCGTAGAACCGCGTAACTACCAAACTACATAAGTTCGCAAACAGCCGCCGCGAAGGCAACGGGGTCCTCGGGGAGGATGCCCTCGACCAGCAGGGCCTGATCGTAGAGCAGGCCGGAGTACTGCTTGATCTTGTCGGCGTCACCTGCCTTCTGGGCAGCGACAAGCTTGTCAAAGACCGGGTGCTTGGCGTTGAGCTCGAGAACGCGCTGGCTCTTGGGCATGCCGTCGGGCGCGCCCTCGGGCCCCTTCTGGAGCACCTTCTCCATCTCGAGCGAAAGCGGACCCTCGGTGGTGATGCAAGCGGGGGCATCGGTCAGGCGCGCGGAGACGGCAACTTTCTCGACCTTGTCACCGAGTGCCTCCTTCATAGCGCTAAAGAGGTCCTCGTTTTCCTTGGTGGCGTCCTCGGCCTCCTTCTTCTCGTCATCGGTCGCCATGTCAAGATCGCCGGTCGCGACGTTCTTAAGCTCCAGGTGACGATCCCCGATCTCGGGCTCGGCACCATCGGCAACTGCCTTCTCGGCAGCCTCGCGAGCAGCGTCATCCTCGTAGACCTTGGGCATATCGGCAGCCACGTACTCACGCATGGCCTGGAAGGTGAACTCATCCACGTCCTGCGTCAGCAGCAGTACATCGTAGCCGCGGTCGAGCACGCCCTTCACGACGGGCATCTTGGCCAAGCGCTCACGCGAGTCGCCGGCGGCGTAGTAGATGGCCTTCTGATCCTCGGGCATGCCCTTGGCATACTCGGCCAGGGTAATCATCTTCTGCTCCTTGGCAGACCAGAACAGTAGCAGGTCGGCGAGCTCATCGGCCTTCATGCCATAGCTCGAGTAGATGCCGTACTTAAGACCGCGGCCAAAGTTCTCAAAGAACTTCTCGTATGCCTCACGGTCGTTGTCGCGCATGTCCTCAAGGTCGGCGGTAATCTTCTTTTCCACACGCTTGGCGATAGCCTTGAGCTGACGGTTCTGCTGCAGCGTCTCGCGCGAGATGTTGAGCGACACGTCGGCGGAATCCACGACGCCACGGACAAAGTTGTAGTAGTCGGGCAGCAGGTCGTCGCACTTCTCCATAATCAGCACGTTGGAGCTGTAGAGCGCCAGGCCCTTCTCGTAGTCCTTGCTGTACAGATCGAACGGGGCGCGGCCCGGCACAAACAGCAGGGCGTCGTACTCGAGCGTGCCCTCGGCATGGAAGCTGATAGTGCGCGCGGGATCGTCAAAGTCGTGGAACGTGGACTTGTAGAACTCGTTGTAATCCTTCTGCTCAACGTCGGAGCTGCGCTTTTTCCAGATCGGCGTCATGGAGTTGATGGTCTCGAGCTCCTGGTAGTCCTCGTACTCGGGCTTGTAGTCGTCGCCGGCGTCCTCGGGCTTGGGTTTCTGGCGGCTCTTGCTCACCATCATCTGAATCGGGTAGCGCACATAGTTGCTGTACTGCTGAATCAGGCTCTTGAGGCCCCACTCGGTCAGGAAGCGATCGTAGGTCTCGGCCTCGCCGTCGGCGTCGAGCTTCTCGTTCTCGCGCAGCGTCAGGATGACATCGGTGCCGTGCTCGGCGCGCTCGCCGTCTTCGATGGTGTAACCCTCAAGACCATCAGACTCCCACACGTGAGCGGTGTCCTCGCCATAAGCGCGGCTGACGACCTTCACGTGGCTGGCAACCATAAAGGCGGAGTAGAAGCCCACGCCAAACTGGCCGATGATGTCGACATCGGAGCCCTGTTGCTCGGCGTTCTCGGTCTTAAACTCCTCGGAGCCGGAATGGGCGATGGTGCCCAGATTGCGCTCGAGCTCCTCGGCGGTCATGCCAATGCCGTTATCCGAGATGGTAATGGTGCGGGCGTCTTTATCAAAAGAGACGCGAATAGCCAGGTCGCCCTGGTCGAGCTTGACACTCGGGTCCTGCAGGCTCTTAAAGTTGAGCTTGTCGACGGCGTCACTCGCATTAGAGATAAGCTCGCGCAGGAAGATTTCCTTATTGGTGTAGATGGAGTTGATCATGAGGTCGAGCAGTTTTTTGCTCTCGGTCTTAAATTGACGCATGTGCAGTCCTTTCGCGCTACCCCCGTCCGCAAAAACGGCCCGGTTGCCCGAGCCGCATCGCAGACCTGCTATGTCCAGACTTAGATTTTATAACCCATTAGCGCGCATATATACATACGGAATCGAAAAACTGTATGTCCAAACGCTCTGATACGCCAATTGCCAAGGAGTGTCCCCGACTGCCGGCAGGAAAGGAACGTCCCTATCTGCCATCTACGCGCTTGGCCATCCAAGCATGGGGCTGGCCCTCGTCTTCGTAGTCCACCGGGGCAATCTGCGTGTAGCCCGCCTTGGCATAGAGCGGCAGCACGTATTCCTGCGCATGCAGCTTAATGAGCTTGGCGCCGGCATCACGCGCGCACGTATCACTGGCCTCGACAATCTTGCTCGCCAGACCGCGACGGCGCATGCTCGGCAGCACAGCCACGCGCCCCATAATGTAGGTCTCCCCCGCCGCGACGCCTTCGTCCAAGTCGCACGCCGGCGACACCGGAGCCCCTGCGTCAGCCGCGCGCTCAAGCTCTTCGGGAAACACGCGCGAGCAACCGGCAAGCTCGCCGTCTACATAGAGCGTCACATGAATGCAGTTCGGATCCTCGTCGATAGCGTCGAACTCATTCTCGTAGCCCTGCTCGTCCATAAAAACGACGCGGCGCACCAACGCCGCGTCATCAAAGCATCCCGTCTTAAGTTGGATATCCATGCTGCCCTTTCATTCAATGCGAACGTTAGGGACAGATTTTAGCGAAAATGAGCTCCGCGCACGCTAAACTTCGCGCGAGCCTTCGCCAGGCAATCGTAATGACCCACGTTATGGGCATCGCTCGCGATGAAGCTGTACAGGTTCTGATCGAACAGGCGCTGTGCCGGCTTTTTCTCGCGACCAAAGCGACCGCCGGCAATAAAGTCCGCCGAAGCTTGCAGCTTGCAGCCCATATCGACCAGGCGCTCCGCCACGCTTACATCCTTTTGAACCGCACGATAGCGCTCAGGATGAGCGATGATCACCTGGTAGCCACGGCACTGCAAATCGTAAATCGTGTTCTCGTACTCTCTAAACGCATACGCATCGGCATGCGTCGAAAGCTCGAGCAGAAACTCGTTGGTCCCATCGAAATGCAGGTGCTCCGCGGCATCGATACCAAGCTCAACGAGCTTTCGATGGTTGACCTCGAAGCCCATCTGGAGCGGAAAACCGTCAGCGTTATCACGCAGCAGCTCAAAGGCATCCCACATCTTGTCGTAATCAAAATAGGGATCACGGCAGTGAGGAGTGCAAACGATTCTGGTTACACCGGCCCGCTTGGCAGCCTCGAGCATCGCCAAGCTCTCATCGAGATCGGCGGCGCCGTCGTCTACACCCGGCAAGATATGGCAATGAATGTCACGCATAGGTCAGCCTTAATCAACTAAACGTTTGCTCGGTTGGTGAAGATGCCCTTTTTGGAAGTCCCCTGATTGTCGGAGCCCTTCTTAACCTTCTTACCGTCCTTGGTGTAGTAAGAATAGTAGTACTCGCTGGTCTCGGTCTCACAGTAATTCATGACGGTACCGATGAGCTTGACCTTCTCGGACTTCTTAAGCTGACCGATGGCGTTGAGCGCCTCTTCGCGCTTGGTAAAGTTCTCGCGCACCACGAACAGCGCGCCGTCGGTCAGGCTGGCAATCTCGGCAGCATCGATGAAGGTGCCGACCGGGGGAGCATCGAAGATGACGTACTGGAACTTGGCGGACAGTGCCTTTACCAGCTTGGCAAAGCGATGGGAGACGATGATGTCGGCAGGATTGGGAATGTGCGGCTCGGCATCGAGGAAGTAGAAGTTCTTCTGACCCGTCTCGACAATCGCCTGGTCGATAGAAACCTGCTCGGACAGGACTGCATAGAGTCCGCCGCGGGAGCGGACGCCGAGCATATCGGCAAGGGACCTGCGACGCATATCAGCCTCGACCAGCAGGACACTCTTGCCGCTCGTGGCGATTGCCTGAGCAAGGTTAATGGAAACCGTAGACTTGCCCTCGTTGGGAATCGAGGAGGTAACGGTGATGGTGCGAATGGGGTCATCCACGCTCGCAAAGCGGATGTTGGCCAGAAGGGTCTTGGCGGCATTCTGCACAACGAGCTTATCGGTGTTCTTTGCCTTAGCCATGCCTATTTACCACCTTTCATAGCCGGAATTCGGCCAACAACGGGAATACCCAGGAGCTCTTCTGCCTCTTCGGCACCGCGGATGCGGGTATTGAGCATGTCTGCCAAAACGACATAGGCAACTGCGATAAAGATACCGGCGAGGAACGCGACGGCAATATACAGCGTGCGCTTGGGGCCGCTGGGGGCTTCGGGGGTCTTAGCCTCGTCGATAACGTTGATGCTCTGGGCAGCGCCGACGTTCTGAGCGACCGTACTCACCGAGCTGGCAATGGCCTTTGCGACCTCAGCCGTCTCCTTGGCATCGGTGCCGGTAACCGAAAGCGTAATGACACGCGTGGTGGTCTCGGAGGAAACAGACACCTTGTAGTCATCCAGATCGGTAAGGCCCAGTTCTTTGGCGGCGCCGCTCTTAACGCTATCGCTATCCAGCAGCGTGGCGATATCGTTGGAAAGCATCTGGCTCGCCGAGAGATCGTTGTAGCTCATCTGACCGCTATCGTCGGTCTTGGCGAGAATGTACATGCTCGTCGTCGCGGTATAGGTGTTGTCCATCGCAACGAAGGACACGATGCCCATGGCGATCGCGCAGACCACCGGAAGGGTGATGACCAGCTTGAGGTGCTTCTTCAGCAGCTGGAACAGTTCGAGAAGGGTCATGCAGCTTGCCTTTCATTTCCCCAGTTCGGATTGACAAAACTGTCCGTATGTTATCGCATCTTTTTACCGAGACCAAACTCTATACATAAGAAACAGGCTCTCCTGTAAAAATGTCGGAAGCAATCGTAAAATTGCACAACAACGCCGCACCCGAAAGTCAAATGCGGCGTCTACATCAATATCTGTGTTGTATCGCTATGCGAATGGCTCGTCCTGCTGTATGGGAAACGTCACCGTAATGGTGGTTCCCACGCCCAACTCGCTCGACAGATCAAGCGTGGCGTGATGATACAGGGCCGCATGCTTGACAATGGCAAGCCCCAGGCCGGTTCCGCCGCGTGCCTTGGACCTACTCTTGTCCACGCGATAGAACCGCTCAAATACCTTGCCCTGTTCTTCAGGCGCGATACCGATTCCCGTGTCGGCGACAGCGAGGAACGGATGGCCTTCGTCGTTGGTGCCGCACTGCAGCGTAACCGTACCGCCGGGCCGATTGTAGCGGATGGCGTTGCTTGCCAGATTATAGATGAGCTCGTCGACCAAGCGCGACACGCCTTCGATGACCACAGGCTTGGTCTCATGACTTATCGTCACATTCGCCTGACGGGCAACCTGTTCAAGACGCTGCTCAACAGCGTAGATCGCACGCGAGAGCTCAATAGGCTCCGTGGACCCAATGGGCACTGCCTCGCCTTCAGTTGCACGTTCGGCCTCGTCCAAGTTAGACAGCGTAAGGATGTCGTTGACAAGCGCTGCCAAGCGGCCCGCCTCACGATAGATGCGACCGCCAAAGTTGCGCAGGTCGTCCTCGCCCTCGACCATGCCATTTGCGATGAGCTCGGCATAGCCCGAAATCGCCGTAAGCGGCGTCTTGAGCTCATGGGTGATATTCGCCGTGAACTCGCGGCGCATACGGTCGTTGTCCGCTAGCACCGCCATTTGGCGCTTGAGTTCCTGGCGCTGCGACTCGATGCGCTCAAGCATGGGGACCATCTCGGCATAGGCGTGCTCATAGCTACGGCGTGGGTGATCCAAATCCACCTCTTGCAACGGCGCGATGATGGCACGGGACTCACGGCGCGCCATAAAAAACGAGAGTACTGCACCCGCTGCTGCGATAAGCAGCATCGGCGCCAGCATCGACAGCAAAATCGCCGCAACGCCAGGCTGGGCCTGCGCCAAGCGAACGACCTGGCCGTTATCAAGGGTGACGGCGCGATACAGCATAATCTCGTCGAGTGTAGAGCTTGCGCGCTCCGCGGAACCCGAACCACTCTCAAAGGCCTCGATGACCTCGGGGCGATCGCCATGGTTGGGCAGTGTGGAAGGCGACGCCTCGTTGTCGTAGGCAACCGATCCATCTTTGTTAATCAGCGTGATGCGCAAGTCCTCGCGATCGAGGCTACGCAAGAACGGGATGGGCTCCTGCTGCTCGTCGAGGGCGGCAGCAATGAGCTCGGTTTCCTGCGCCAGATTGGCACTCGTGGCATCCGCCAAAGTGTTTTGCACAAAGAACGCACCCAGCACCGTAAACGCCACGATAACCGCCATGGCGCAGACAAAGATCGTCACAAAAACGCGGTGCGACAGCGTATGTTTTCCCTGGGGGGCGAAGACCACGGGTTACTCCTCCGATGCGGTGGCCGCGGTGTCGTCGCCTTCGGCACCATCACCGGCAGAAGGCTCGGCCAGGCGATAACCCACGCCGCGCACGGTCTCGATGGCGCTGGCATGCTCGCCCAGTTTTTGGCGAAGCGTCTGCACGTGCACGTCAACGGTGCGCGAACCGCCGTCGAAGTCCCAGCCCCACACGCTCTGCAGCAACGACTCGCGGGTAAAGACCACGCCGGGCTTGCGCATGAGGTACTCGAGCAGGTCGAACTCGCGCAGGGTGAGCTTAAGCGGCTCGCCGGCAACGGTCACCTCGCGATGGCTGGGCGAAAGCACGATGTCGCCTACGCTGAGCACATCGCTCGCCTGCTTGACCATGCCGCCGCGACGCAGCAGTGCGCGGCAGCGGCTCGCAAGCTCCATGAGCGAAAACGGCTTAGTCAGGTAATCGTCGGCACCGCCATCGAGCGCCATCACCTTGTCGAGCTCAGTGTCCTTGGCGGTAAGCATCATGATGGGCACCGTCGCCGTCAGGCGATCGGCACGCAGGCGACGCATAATCGCCAGGCCATCGGTGTCGGGCAGCATGATATCGAGCAGCACAGCATCGGGCACCCGTCGCGCCACGGCAGCCTTAAACTCGCCATCGCACGAAAAGCCCTCGGCCTCGATTCCCTGCTTGCGCAGCGCATAGACCGTCAAATCCCTGATGTTGTCATCGTCCTCGACGTAGTAGATCATGTTGAACCCCTTTGCGGCCGGCATGACCGCATCTTAACCCTAAAGGTACCTTTACGAGATGGTATCAGCCAAAACGTCCCGTCAAATAATCCGCTGTGCGCGAATCGGTCGGTTTTTTGAAGAGCTGAGCGGTGGGCGCGTGCTCCACCAGCTCGCCCAGCAAGAAAAACGCGACCGAGTCGGAGATGCGCGCCGCCTGCTGCATATTGTGCGTAACGACCACCAACGTGCAGATCTCCTTGAGCTCGCAGGCAAGCTGCTCCACCACCAGCGTCGACACGGGGTCGAGCGCCGAGGTCGGCTCGTCCATCAGCAGAATGTCGGGCTGCACGGCAAGTGCGCGGGCGATGCACAGGCGCTGCTGCTGTCCACCCGAAAGACCCAGGCCCGACTCTTTGAGCTTGTCCTTGACCTCGTCCCACAGGGCAGCGCGACGCAGGGAGTCCTCGACCAGCTCATCGAGCACGGCGCGGTCGCGCACACCCATACCGCGAGGACCGTAGGCGACGTTGTCGTAGATGCTCATGGGAAATGGGTTGGGGCGTTGGAACACCATGCCCACGCGCTGGCGAAGGCGGCAGATGTCGTAATCGCCCAGGATATCTTGACCATCGAGCGCAATCTTGCCCTCGATGCGGCAATCCTTGATGCCGTCGTTCATGCGGTTAAAGCAGCGCAGCAACGTGGACTTTCCGCAGCCCGAAGGCCCGATGAACGAGGTGATCTGCTTGTCGCGGATCTTGATATTCACGTCCTTGAGCGCATGGTGGTCGCCGTAGAACAGGTCGAGGCCCTCGACGTCGATGCGCGTCGGCGAGGCGGCAAGATCCTCTGCCGTGGGGCGAGTCGCATCCCCAACCTCGCGCTCATGCGCGGCCTCGGCCTGCGCTTCCATGAGTTCTTCAAGCTCCGTGGGCTCCACAGCCGCAGCAGCCGTCATACCGCACACCTCCATATCGATATCAATTCAGCAGTATCGATAGTAGGAATCGCGGCTCATACGCACGTGAGCACATTGTCAAGTGTTTGTAAGGGCACGCTAGCTATGCGGCGGGCAGCTCGATGGTGAATATCGTGTGTTCGGGCGTCGATTCACATGCAACGGTACCGCCGTGTGCCGCGATGATCTCCTTGGCAATAGCAAGGCCCAAACCGGCACCACCGCGATTGGTCGCACGCGCCGCATCCAGGCGATAGAACTTCTCAAAGATCACCTTGAGCTTAGCCGCAGGGATAGGATCGCCCTGATTGATAAAGCGCACGCGCACGCCGCCATCGTCTTGGCGCCTGGCCTCAATCGTGATAGTCGAGCCCTCATAGCTATAGGCGACGGCGTTTTTCATGATGTTGTTAAACACGCGGGCCATCTTATCGCCATCCACGAGCACCGTCAGGTCCTCGCGAATATCAACCTGGGCTTCCTTATGCTGCTCGTTAAGGATGGGATAGAACTCGTCAGCCACCTGAGCCAGCAGCAACCCCAGATCAACATAGCCGCGCGTGAGCACGATATCGTGGAAGTCAAAGCGCGTGATATCGAAGAACTCTTCGATGAGCGCATCGAGCCGGTGCGCCTTGTCGAGCGCCACGCCCGTAAAGTGCGCACGTTGCTCAACCGGCAGCTCAGGAGCCTCTTGAAGCAGCGAAAGATAGCCCACCACACTGGCAAGCGGGGTGCGTAGGTCATGTGCCAAGTACGTGACCAGATCGTCCTTGCGATGAGACTCGTCACGCAAGGCCTGTTGCACCTTGCGCTCGCGATCGCGCACACGGTTGAGTGCGCCCTCGACCTCCAGGAAGTCGCCGTCGATGTTGTCCCAGGTGTCGGGGTGATCGATCAGGCGATCTTGAATACGAGCGGCCAGCACACAATCGGCATGCTGCTCGCCTTGCTCATAGCCCTGGTAGTACAGGGCGCGGCCGCAAAAGAACAGCACGCACACGGCAAGCGCCAGCACAAAGCCAAGCATGTTGAATACAAAGCCGGCATCGAACAGCACCGGCCCTTCGATGCCGCCGAGTGCCATGGCGCCAATCGCCAACGTCATGGCCCACGCGGCACCGCCAATCACCACGCAGCGGCGTACGATTTCAAATCGATCGATCAGCAAAAAGCCGACAAGCAGCACCGCTAAGATTCCGGCGATGTTGTCGATGCCAATCAGCAGCAGGCTCAGCAAAAAGAGCAGCACCGTCGCAAGTGCACGGTTGTCGACGACTGCCCGTACGTATTCAAAGAGTCGATCGGGCACCTCGAATGCCTGCCTATCGTCTTTTGTCATATCCACTTCCCCACCATCAAAGGCGCTATTCAATTATGTAGCCGACGCCCCAGACGTTTTTGATAAAGCGCGGCTTTTGAGCGTCGTCGCCAATCTTTTCGCGCAGGTGGCGAATGTGCACCATCACCGTATTGTTGGAGCCGGGCATAAAATCCTCGTTCCACACCGCGCGGAACAGGTCCTCCACGGCTACCACGCTGCCGCGATGCTCGACCAGATACAGCAAGATGGAATACTCGATGGGCGTGAGGCGCACCGGTGCACCGTCCACCGTTACGGAACGAGCATCGCGGTTGATCTCCAGTCCGTCGAGCTGGATGGTCGGCGACTCGGCCGCCTGCGAGCGGCTACCGTAGCTGGTGTAGCGGCGAAGCTGAGCGTGCACGCGCGCGATGAGCTCCAGCGGACGGAACGGCTTAACCACGTAATCGTCCGCGCCAAGCGAAAGGCCCTCGATCTTGTCTTGCTGGGCATCGCGCGCCGTCAGCATGATCACGGGATAGGTATGGCTGGAACGGATCGTACGCAGCAGCTCAAAGCCATCGATATCGGGCAGCATGACATCCAGCAGCGCCAGATCGAACTCCTGCCCCAAGATTGCCTTGGCAGCATCGGCCCCGCTATAGGCGACCTGTACGTCAAAGCCTTCTTTTGTAAGGTAGATACCAACCAAGTCGGCGATGGCCTTCTCGTCATCAACTACCAAAATGCGCTCGTTCATGCGTGCTCCTCTCGCGCTCCATTATGCCCGAGGCGACGCACGCCACACACAACAAGCGTGGGTGATTAAGTCGGCCTTAAGCACCCTTGTGCCCGTTCAGGCGCGGATGTGGGCCACGCACGCACGCGATGATCGCCGACGCCGGCAAACGATATACTCTAGTTCCAGAAGAGACCATCCCGTCGAAAGCGAAATCCGTGAAGTCCCTCACCTCTTTTGCAAAGCGCTCAGCCCAGCTTGCCGCCGGCTTTGTCTGCGCCATCGCCCTTGCCGCTGG
Source organism: Collinsella sp. AF16-8 (assembly GCF_003462695.1). Taxonomy (NCBI): domain Bacteria; kingdom Bacillati; phylum Actinomycetota; class Coriobacteriia; order Coriobacteriales; family Coriobacteriaceae; genus Collinsella; species Collinsella sp. AF16-8. Next base: position 110,099 of record NZ_QRXX01000003.1, on the reverse strand, counting down.
CGTGCCCACCGTCGCCGGCGCCCAAGCGCTCACGACCGACAATGTTTGCGGCAAAACCGCCGATGCGCGCGGCATCACGGCCGAAAACCTGCCCGATATCGATGCGACCAATGCCCTCGTCATGGGCAAAGACGGCACCGTCTACTATGCCCGCGGCGCCGATGAGCAGGTCAAGATTGCCTCGATCACCAAGGTCATGACCGCAATCCTAACCGTCGAGAATTGCAAGATGGACGAGAAGGTCACGGTGAGCAACGCCGCAGCCACCGTGGGTAATTCGACCGCCGGCTTGCTCGAAGGTGACGAGCTTACCGTGGAGCAGGCACTGCGCGGCCTGATGATTCCCTCGGGCAACGACGCCGCCGTCGTGCTCGCCGAATATGTGGGCAAGAAGATCGACCCTAAGACCAAAGACGCCGAGGCAACCTTTGTGAAGGCCATGAACGAGCGCGCCAAAAAGCTCGGCTGCACCGGCACGGTCTTTGAGAACCCACACGGTCTGGACTTTGATGAATGGGCCGGCGACATGCACTCAACCGCACATGACGTGGCGCTGATGATGCAGGTGGCCATGAAAAACGACACGATCCGCGAGGTCGTAGCGAGCGAGGATTCCTGGATCGAGGTCACGGGCGCCGACGGCACCGACCATTCGCATTCCATGGACACGCATAACTATTTGCTGGGCCAAGATGGCAACATCGGTGGCAAGACCGGCACCACCGACGACGCGGGCTACTGCTTTGCGGGTGCCTACAACCGCGATGGCGACGAGATCTACACCGTCGTTTTGAACTCCACCACCACCGACCAGCGCTTTACCGATACCGCAACCCTTGCCAATTGGTACTACGGTCACAAGGTGACGGTCGCAATCGCCAACACGCAGGAAAAGACTGCCAACGGCAACCCGCTTATGGCGCGCATTGGCCAAACCGACTGGACGGATAAGACGATCGACGCCACACTCGCCGATCCTACGGCGCAAGCGACCGTGTTTTCCCTTGCCGGCGAGGTGACCGAAAAGGTTAGCTACGACGATCTTTCGGGCACGGTGCATGTGGGCGACAAGGTGGGCAGCGTCACGCTCAAGCAGGACGGCACCAAGATCGCCGTCATGGACCTAGTTGCCGACGAGGAAGGCGCAGGGCCGAATCCCATTGAATGGCTACTCGTGAAGCTCGATCGCTTGGGCCGTCGCATCGACAACCGCCCACTCACGGCAGAAAGCGAGACCGTCGCCAAGGCGCCCGAGGTGTAGGGCGCAAGAATAATAAGTCCGCTGAAAGGAGGCGTCCGAAAGGATGCCTCCTTTTTTGAGGTTCGAATCCCCAGCTAACGTGGTTCAACTAAAAAAGGGTCCCTTTCGGAACCCTTCTTTAAAGTCTTACTGGCGGAGAGCTGGGGATGTCCGGGCATGCTGCGCATGCCCTCCGGCTTCAAAGCCTGGCGGCTTTTCGCCCACGGGCTACAAACGCTTTCGCGTTTGCTTAACGCCCGTGCCCTCTCGGGTTCGAATCCCCAGCCTCCTTTCTCCGCACAAAAAAGGGCCCCAAATGGGACCCTTCTTTCAAGTCATACTGGCGGAGAGCTGGGGATTCGAACCCCAGATGCCCTTTTGGGGCATACTCGCTTAGCAGGCGAGCACCTTCGGCCTCTCGGTCAGCTCTCCGTAACAGCCGTTCTATAGTAACCAAACAGCCAAGGATGAGCAAGAGGAAATTTTCTAATTGCCTAGCAGCCTTTCCTTCTTGAAAGCTTCGCCTACCCCAGCGAGCGGTTGAGGGAGCCGAGCTCGTCGTTGCCCATGGTGCGCCACATTTGGAAGATACAACCGCGCGCCAGGAAAAAGAAACCGTTGTCGACCAGTTGCACAGCGGCATCTGCCAACTGATTCGTCACGGCGGACACTGGCGGCAGCTCTAGTCCAGCCTTGTGGATGGTCTCGACCGCTTCCTCGAACGTCGGAGGCTCGCTGACGCCCATCTCGTTCATAAGGCCCTGCATTTCTTCCAGCGCGCTGCTGCCCGACTCCTCGCCGCGCGGCACCAGACGGTAACAAGCCAGCGCCAGGTCGAGCTGATCGCAATTCCAATAGGCAAACGCCAAGCGATAGAACAGGTAGCCGATTGCAGAACGATCGCTGGCAATACGTAGGCCGTGGCGCGCCACCTCGATAATCTCGTCAAAGCGCTCCAGACGCGCAAGCACGTTGATGAGCGCAAAGTGCGACTGCATGGACGAGCGCGCCAGATCGTAAAGATGGCGCACCTCGGGCAGTGCTCGTTCAAAGTCCTCTTGCTCGGCGTAAAAGCTGCAGATCTCGTGCTGGGCAAAGTACAGCGCATCGGGCGCACGAAGGATTCGCACAGAGCGGTCTTCTTCCAACACCGGTAGCACCATGCGCACCAGCTGGTTATCGCAAAACTGCGTTTGAGCCGGACCTGTCGCCAAAAGCTCGGCGACGGCGCACTTAGCCTCCAACTCCTCAACAAGACGAGAAAAGCCTTCAAAAGCACCTGTACGGTCGACTTTTGCCTGCTCGCGCAATTCAACAACACGGGCCACGTATGGGTCGTCGTCCTCTTCCATGACCTCCAGCTCGTCAGCCGTATCGGCAAGCAGTAGATCGCGCAGCGCCCGCGGCAGCATGCGATGGTCATCACGCGGACGAGCATGAACCTCCGCAGGTTCAATCGTCTCCGGAGCGGTTGACTCATATGCCTCAAGCACACGCTTGCACGGCATATCGTCCATGTCCATGCTCTCAAGATCCTTGGCGACAGGCACGCAATCGGCCAGATAGGCCGCGCGCCCAAAGAAATACGTTGCGACAACGCACTCGCCCTGCTCACTGTCGGGAGCAGCAATCTGCACATAGCAGCGCGTGATGCAGGTGCCCGCGGCAAAACACGCTGCCGCAAGCGTGAGCGCCACGCGCGCATCGTGCTCCGCAGCCCAGATCGCGCGCGTGTCCTCGTCCAACTCGCGCCAGGCGTCATCTTGAGCGTCGTATTCACGTTGTGGCATAGCATCAACGACAGACTGCCCAAACCGAACGAGCATGATCCCCTCGGCAACGTTTGCCCGATAGGTATAGTCGAGCCGCGTGACCACGTTAAGTGCCTCGACAATACGCGCGAAGCGGGTACGCACATCCCACTCACCGCCCGGCTGGCAAGCCACCGTACCCGGTTTGCCCCACGGGTTATCGCTCGAGGCCGTATCGAGCAGTCGGGGAACATCGTTGGTCGTCTTGGCGATATGCCACGCATCAAAGAGCGCGCAGCCCTCAAGGCTCGGCGAGGATGCCGCAGGGACCAATCCGGCCCCGATGTGCTCAAGGATGGCGGAGAGACGGTTAAGACGGCACTCGATGGCAAGCAGCATGTCAATCTCGTCCTGGTCCAGCAGGCTGCGATCAAAATTGAGATAGAAAAGCTTTGAGCGATCGATGCGAGCCAGGCTCATCTCGGACTTAGCGGCGATGGTGCGCAAGCGGGGCAAGTCAATTTCACTCATAAGGGCGGCGGCATAGCGCTCGATACCGCTCGGATTCTCGGCATGGTCAATGCGGTAAAGCAGCGTCTCGATAGCATCAGGGAGCGGTGCCGTGTTAAAGCCCAAAAACACCTCGACCGGCTCGGGCAACTTTACGAGCTTGATCTTGTCGACAACGTTTTGCATACCCTCGTCGAGTCCGTCGGCGTCCGCCGTGCTCGCAATGGTATTTTCGGAGTCAGCGAATATCACGTAGCGCAGGAACATCGATGCCATGAACTCACCGTAAGGAAGGGAGCGGGTCGAATTCCATGTCTCGTGGTCGGACTGCTCGCGCATGGGGCCTTCGGGAGAGCCGACGGTTCGCGCGCACGCGCGCATTGTGCCGTTGGCTCCCCGAACCACAATCTCACCAATACCGGAGTCCGACTCGTCAAGGACCAGTTCCATGTCGGGATCGTTGGGCAGCGGAGTCTCGCTAACGGGGCGGTCCACCTTGTACACCTCGCCCGAAACGCTTACGTAGCCCAAAAGCGACACATGACTTTTGCCAACGAATTCGACGACATAGCAAGATTCATGCTGATCCTCGCCAAAGAGTTTCCAGACTACGCCATATGAGCGTCCCGCAGGCTGCTCGGGCATCGCCGGAAAGCGCTTCTTGGGATCGAGAAACCTGAGCTTGTATGTCGGACGCTCTGCCACGAAATATCACCCTGATCGGTCGCTTGAAGAAGGAGTGGTCGCGAATAAGTCGCGACATCTACTCGGAATCTTACACGAGTCGACAGGAAATCGTCCCTTTGGACGAAAGCACTCAAGCTGACGCAAAAGAAAAGCCCCCGTTGCCGGGAGCTTTAATCTCAAATGGTGCGGCGTATAGGATTCCGCGCATCCGCTGCGCGGATCCGCACCGGCTTCGCCCGCCTGCCGGCGTGCTCGCCCGCGGGCTAAAAACGCTTCGCGTTTTCTTTACGCCCGCGCCTCGACCGAGGTTCGAATCAATGCAGTGTTTACGTAAAAGAAAAGCCCCCGTTGCCGGGAGCTTTAATCTCAAATGGTGCGGCGTATAGGATTCCGCGCATCCGCTGCGCGGATCCGCACCGGCTTCGCCCGCCTGCCGGCGTGCTCGCCCGCGGGCTAAAAACGCTTCGCGTTTTCTTTACGCCCGCGCCTCGACCGAGGTTCGAATCAATGCAGTGTTTACGTAAAAGAAAAGCCCCCGTTGCCGGGAGCTTTAATCTCAAATGGTGCGGCGTATAGGATTCGAACCTATGACGTTCTGATTCGTAGTCAGACCCTCTATCCAGCTGAGGTAACGCCGCGACTTGTTGATTATTATGCACATGGACTGAATAATGGTCAAGCATTTTTTCAAAAAAAGTTATCGAATTTGATTTTTACTCATTTGATGCAGTCGATCGAATCGATACTTTCAAACACGGCGAAAGCAACTCCTCAAGTATGTCGACATATAAGAAAAGCCTCCGTTACCGGAGGCTTTAAAGTTCAGTTGGTGCGGCGTATAGGATTCGAACCTATGACGTTCTGATTCGTAGTCAGACCCTCTATCCAGCTGAGGTAACGCCGCAACGCACGGATTATTATGCACGCGAGCCCCCGATGGGTCAAGCGACAATTAGAAAAAATTTTACGGAGTGATAATTAAGTTGTTCGTGCCTCGACCGAGGTTCGAATCCATGCGGTGTTGCCATAAAAGAAAAGCCCCCGTTGCCGGAGGCTTTCAATTTCAATTGGTGCGGCGTATAGGATTCCGCGCATCCGCTTCGCGGATCCGCACCGGCTTCGCCCGCCTGCCGGCGGACTCGCCCGCGGGCTAAAAACGCTCCGCGTTTTCTTGACGCCCGCGCCTCGACCGAGGTTCGAATCCATGCGGCGTCCGCCTAAAAGAAAAGCCCCCGTTGCCGGAGGCTTTCAATTTCAATTGGTGCGGCGTATAGGATTCGAACCTATGACGTTCTGATTCGTAGTCAGACCCTCTATCCAGCTGAGGTAACGCCGCAGCGCAAGACATATAAAACCACTTTAGCTTATTGGAGTCAAGCACAATTTCAAACTTTTTTGTGGAACGCAGTCTTGTCATGCTGCTCCGCATATACCGCCATTCCCCGTACGATCGATTGGCTTTTCGATCACGTCAAACTTAGCATCAAGTTCCCTCAGGAGCGATCTCACCCGCTGGGCACAATCATAATCGGCAAACGAGATACTCAACATGCGAGCAACCTGGTTAGATGTCCGGACCCCATAGAAATGCTCCAGGGCCACAAGCCCCTCGTGCGCCACAAACGTCTCAACCACATGCGGCGACTCCTCGTAGCACCATTGGGTCAACGGACCCTCACTCGTCTGTCGAACCACCAGGCCACCCATGCCAGACGGCTCACACGTCACAAGCAGGTACTCTCCGCCCTCGTCGCTCTCAAACAAAACCACCCGATCATCAAACAGCTCCATCGCGTCCCCTTTCTCTCGCTCTTATTTAGCAAAAGCATAGCAGGTAGATTGCTGTATACAGAACAGTTGTTCGTGTGTTTTCTATTGAGCTGTCCGCACGACATGGTATGGACCTGCGCACGAAATAGGGCGCCCCCGAAGGAGCGCCCTTGCATATCGCCTATGCAGCCAAGTTACGCGACCGGCTCGATCTTCTCGAGGCCGCCCATGTAGGGACGCAGGACCTCGGGGATCGTGATGGTGCCGTCGGCGTTCTGGTAGTTCTCCAGAATGGCAGCCATGGTACGGCCAGCCGGCAGGCCGGAACCGTTAAGGGTGTGCAGGTAGCGCGAACCCTTGAAGTTCTCGGGGTCGCGATACTTGATGTTGGCGCGACGGGCCTGGAAGTCACCGCAGTTGGAGCAGGAGCTGATCTCCTTGTAGGCGTTGTAGCTCGGCAGCCAGACCTCGACGTCGTAGGTCTGACGGGCAGAGAAGCCCAGGTCGCCGGTGCACAGGCTAATCACGCGATACGGAAGACCCAGCTGCTGCAGCAGGAACTCGGCCTCGGCGGTCATGCTCTCGAGCTCCTTGTCGGACTCCTCCGGCTTGGCAAACTTGACCATCTCGACCTTGTCGAACTCGTGCTGGCGAATGATGCCGCGGGTATCGCGACCAGCGGAGCCGGCCTCCTCGCGGAAGCAGGGGGTGAAGGCGGTGTAGCGGCGCGGCAGGGTATCGGCGTCGAGGACCTCACCGGCGTGCAGGTTGGTGAGCACGACCTCGGCGGTGGGGATCAGGAAGTTGTCGCCCGAGACGTGATAGGCGTCGTCCTCGAACTTGGGCAGCTGGCCCGTGCCGAACATGGTCTGACGCTTGACGACGATGGGCGGCCACCACTCCTTAAAACCACGGCTGGTGTGCGTATCGAGGAAGAAGTTGATGAGGGCGCGCTCAAGACGGGCGCCGGCGCCACCGAGAACGGTGAAGCGGCTGCCGGAGAGCTTGTTGCCGCGCTCGAAGTCAAGGATGTCGAGGTCGGTGCCCAGATCCCAGTGCGGCTTAAAGTCGAAGTCGAACTCGCGCGGGGTGCCCCAACGACGGCGTTCGATGTTCTCGTCCTCGTCCTTGCCGTACGGCGTGGCCTCGCAAGGAATGTTGGGCAGGTGAGCCATGAAGTCGTACTGCTCCTGCTCGAGGGCGGTGCGGCGCTCGGCCAGACCGTCAATTTTCTCGTTGACGGCGCGCACGGCCTCTTTGGCGGCCTCGGCCTCGTCCTTCTTGCCCTCCTTCATCAGGGCGCCGATCTTCTTGGACTCGGCATTGCGCGTGGCTTGAAGTTCCTCGACCTCGGTGATGACGGCACGACGCTCGTCGTCGAGCTCAAAGAACTTCTCGCGATCCCAAGACGTCTGGCGGTTAGCCATGGCGACATCGATGGCATCGGGGTTCTCGCGAACAAACTTGATATCAAGCATTAGATCCTCCGGCGATATACATTCCATTTAGGTTGCAACCTTGTACATGTATGGGCAAGTATATACTTATGAGCGTTTACGACCCAACTCAACTACGCAAGAAGGCACCCAATGGACGCAGTTTTTTCCTTTTTGTTTGGCACCCGCACCGGTTTTGCCATCCTTTTCGCCGGCGGCATCCTGCTGTTTGCGATTATTGCCTTTGTAATGGAGAAGCGCACCCATAAGATGTATGTCGACCGCGGCCCCAAGTCCGAGGACGAAGAAGACAGCTTCTGGGACTAACCTGCCAAAAAGGGACAGGTTTATTTTGGTCGGTTTTATCTGGGCAAACGCAAGTGCCTCGCAACTGGAATTGAGCCAGTTGCGGGGCACTTTTCGCTAAAAGGACAAAACCGCAGGAAAAACCTGCCAACATAAACCTGTCCCTTTTTTGGTCGGTTTTACTGGAGGGTTGCGTCGATTGCCTTGACCAGGGCGCTGCGCATGCCGGCGTCCTCGAGCGCAACGACGCCCTTGATGGTGGCACCACCGGGCGAGCATACGGCATCCTTCATCGCCGCAGGATGCTGGCCAGTTGCAAGCTGCAGCTTTGCCGTACCCAGCACCATCTGGCTCACAATGCGATAAGCATCCGCACGCGGGATACCGTGCTTGACCGCCGCATCGCCCAGGGCCTCGATTGCCATGGCGACAAACGCCGGAGCGCAACCACCCACCGTGCCGCCCACAAACAGCAGGCTTGTGTCGAGCTCGACGACAGCGCCAAGCTTACCGAGCAGGTCGAGCACCACAGCACGCTGCTCGTCGTTAAGCGTCGAAGCCTTCTCGCAGGCGATGACGCCCTCGCCCACCGAAACCGGCGTGTTGGGCACCGTCGAGATATGCGCGACGCCCGGCAGGACCTGCTCCCACTTGGCACTGTCCCAGGTCCAGGCAACCGACAGAACGACCTTTTTGGCAAGAGCATCCTTGAGCGGGGCGAATACCTTCTCGATCATGTACGGTTTGACCGCAGCGACCACGATATCGGATGCGGCGACAACCTCGGCGGCATCGTGGCAGGCGACCATGCCGCGCGCCTCGCAGCGCTCAACCAGTGCGTCGTAGCGACCCGCGCAGGCGCACATGTCGCTCGCAGCTACACCGGCAGCGATCCAGCCATCGGCCATAGCGCTCGCCATATTGCCAAAACCGACAAATCCAATCTTCATATCGCATAGTCCTTTCAGACACATTCCTCAAAACGAAAGGTATTGTCCCACGCCATTGTTTCGTATTGCCGACCTATTTGTGATACGGCTCGCCACGACTGATCTTGCAGGCACGGTAAATCTGCTCCAGCAGCACCACACGCGCCAGGTTATGCGGCAAGGTAATGCGTCCAAAGCTGAGCATCTCGTCGGCTCGTGCGCGCACGTCATCGCTCACGCCGTCCGAACCGCCGATTACAAAGGCAATGTCGCTGCTGCCTCGCAGCATAAGATCGTCGAGCCTCGCCGAAAACTCCTCGCTCGAGCGCTCCTTGCCCTCGATAGCCAGCAGGATCACATGCGCTCGAGATGGCAAGGCGGCAAGAATCGCCGCCCCCTCCTTGTCGCGCGCGGCATCCACGCCGCCCGCCTTAGCCGGGTCGATATCGGCCACCTCGCGGATATCCACCTTGGCATAGGCACCTAGGCGCTTGGTGTACTCAGCGCACGCGTCCTTCCAAAAGCGCTCCTTGAGCTTACCGACGCAAACGACGGTGTATTTCACGCGCGTCTACTCCTTCGAATCGTTTTGAACTTTGCCGGCGGCCAGCATCTGCTCGAACATCGAGGCCGACTGCGAAAAGTCGCTCGGCAGCACGACCGTCGAGGTTTTACCCGTGCGAGCGAACTCCGTCATCATCTCGGACCACTGCGTAAACATGAACAGTTGGTTGGCCTCGTCATTGCCGACACCCGTCTCCTGGATGATCTCGAGCGAATCTTTGATACCCAGCGCGATGGCCTTGCGCTGGTTGGCGATGCCCTCGCCCGCCTTTTCCATAGCCTCGGCCTCGGCGGTCGCCTCGGTGACGCGCTTGATGCGGTCGGCCTCGGCGAGCTCCTGCGCGGCAGCGCGCTTGCGCTGGGCAGCGTTGATGTCGTTCATGGAGTTCTCAACCTCGGTCGGCAGTGCGATTTTGGTGATGAGCGTCGACACGAGGGTGAAGCCGTAGGCGGCCATCTGCTCGGAAACGGTAGCGTTGACATCCTTGGCGATGTCATCCTTCTTGGCAAAGACCTCATCGAGTGTGTAGACGGGGATGGAGGAGCGCAGGGCGTCGGTGATGAAGTCGCGCATCTGGTCGACGGGCTCCTGCAGCATGTAGTAGCTCTTGTAGATGCCCGAATCTGCCGGGCCGGCGCCCATGTCGTAGCTCACGTGGTACTGAGCGGAGACCTCAAGACCGATGGTCACGTTGTCCTGGGTCTTAACGTCGATGCCAAAACCGTTTTTCATGGTGCGCAGACTCACCGTGGCGGCCTTGCGGTCGATCACGGGTACCTTCATGTGGAAGCCCGCGTTGACGATACGGTTGAACTTACCCAAGCGCTCGATGATTACGGCGTGCTGCTGTTCAACGACATAACAGGCGTTGGGGAGCAGCAGCAACAGGATGATGATGGGAATCAAAAGGCTGGTAAGGGCGGCGATGATACCGGAAAATAGCATGGTCTCTCCTCTGATAGGCACACGTTGGCATTAGGATACCCGTCCAAGGAGATCGTGCATAACAAAAAAGCTCCCATTGCTGGGAGCTCTTTCAATCAATGGTGCGGGCGAAAGGACGTCCGCGTATCCGCTTCGCGGATCCGCACCGGCTTCGACCGCCTGCCGGCGGACTCGTCAACTCGCTAAAAACGCTCCGCGTTTTCTTTACGCTCGCTCCTTCGCAGGTTCAAGTCCCCGCGATGGGCCCATAACAAAAAAGCTCCCATTGCTGGGAGCTCTTTCATTTAATGGTGCGGGCGAAAGGACTTGAACCTTCATGGGGTTGCCCCCATACGGACCTGAACCGTACGCGTCTGCCAATTCCGCCACGCCCGCGTGCAGGAATTAGAATAACGGAGCGCCACCGCGAACGCAAGAACTATTTTTGAAAAAGTTTGCAGGCATTTTCCCAAGCGGCTTGCGCGATTGTTTCGGGGTCCTCACCTGTGCGATCGACACGGTCGTTAACCAGCGCGTTTGCCGTAATGGAGATCATTGCGGGCTCGCATTCAAGACCGCGGATGGGCTCCGGAGCCATATACGGGCAATCCGTCTCGAACAAAATTCGATCGAGTGGGGTTGCCGCAAATGCCTCGCGCACGTCGTCGTTGCGCTTAAAGGTGGCCGCACCACCATAGGCGATATAGCAGCCCAGCTCCACAAAGCGCTCCATCGTGGCGCGGTCCTCGCCAAAGCAGTGCAGCACACAACCGGCCTGGGGCACGCCCACCTCACGAAGCACGTTGTAGGCGTCCACGTGCGAGGTACGCTCCTGGTCCGTGTCCTCGTGACGCAGATGCAGCTCCACCGGCACGTTATGGCACACGGCAAGCTCGAGCTGGCGCGCCATGCAGTCAATCTGCACGTTATGGGGTGCCGGCGCAATGTCGTCGTCATAGTCCATGTGGTAGTCCAGGCCGATTTCGCCAATACCGGCGCATAAGGGGTCATCGAGTGCGGCAACGACCTGTGCGTGAACGTCGTCGGTATAGTCCGGCGCGCCATACGGATGCACGCCGGCAAGATACTTGATCTGCGGGATATCCTGCATCGGCAGAATCTCGCGCGTCAGCCAGTCGCTATAGTCCGTCACGCTGCGCTTATCGGCAATGGGATCGAAGACCGTCACCAACAGGTCGATGCCCGCGGCTTTGGCGCGCACGAGTGTCTCGGGCACTTCTTTGCCCCAAAACGAAAGCAGATGCGCATGCGTGTCAGCAAGCGGTGCCAAGGGCACGGGACAAGCAACCGTCTTCTTTTTCTTGGTAAACGTCACGCGTTCGGCATTAGGCATCATGGATTAGCTCCTGGGCCAGACGGACAAAGTCGGCAACATCAAGCGTCTCGGCGCGCGTGGTGGGTGCGATACCGCAAGCCTCAAAGGCGGCATCGAGCACGTCCTTGGCAAAACCGTTGGCGCTCATGGAATTGCGGATGGTCTTGCGACGCTGAGCAAATGCAGCGTCAATCACGCGGGCCACAAATTCGCGATCGAGTTCTTCGGGCACCACACCGTCAACACGGTCGATACGCACGACGGCCGAGTCCACGTGCGGCGCCGGCATAAAGCAACGCGGCGGCACCTCAAAGCGACCCGTCACCTGCGCATACAGGCCGAGCTTTGCCGTATAGCCGCCATAGGTCTTGTTGCCCGGCACTGCGGCAATGCGATCGGCAACCTCCTTTTGCACCATGACGACAGCGCGCTTAAGCGTGGGCATCGTCTGGAAGAACTGAAGAATGATCGTCGCCGCCACGTTATAGGGCAGATTCGCGACAAACACCGTGGGTTCACCACCGGCGGCCTGCTCAATCTGCTCCGGCGTCACCTTGAGCGCATCGCCCATGATAAAGCGGAAGTTGGCATAGTCGGCGGCGTGGGCATCGAGCACCGGCTCAAGCTCGGGATCGGCCTCAATGGACGTAACGCACGCCGCTTCCTGCAGTAACGCAAGTGTCAACGTTCCACAACCCGGACCCACCTCGAGTACGCGCTCGTCACCTGCAAGCTCGGCAAGCTCGCAGATACGCTCGATCACATGATTGTCGATTAGAAAGTTCTGGCCCAGGCGATGCTTGGTCGCAAGGCCAAACTCCTCCAGCAGCTCCCTGGTGGCCGTGGGGTTTGCCAAAGGCGAAGTTGTCATGGTTGCCTCCTTAGCATGATGGCGGCGTCTTGAAACAAAAGGGCATGGACCGTGGCGGCCATGCCCTTACAGCTAAACAGCAAATTGCCGATATGGCGCTCGCGCGGTCTCTACGCCAGACGCGGGAACAGCGGATCGCCCTTCTCGACGGGCTGACCACCAGCAAGCAGGCCCCAAGCGCAAATGCCCTTGAGGTCGTCGCTCGCGGCCTCGCCCTCACAGGACAGGCGGCGCAGAGCCTCGACAGAAGTCTGGGGCATGAGCGGCATCAGCAGGTGGGCGGCGATGCGGATGGCCTCGAGCAGGTTGTAAATCACAAATGCCAGCTCGTCAGCCTTGGCCTCGTCCTTGGCAAGCGCCCAGGGCTCGGAGTCCTCGATGTAGTGGTTGGCGGCATGGATGAGCTCCATGACCTCATCCTTGGCTCCGCCGTAATCGAGCATGTCCATCTTGGCCATGTAGCGCTCGACCAAACCGTCGGCAATCTTTGCCAGCGGGTTATCGAACGCGTCGGCAGACGCCGGTTTAGCCGGGGCGCAGCCGTCAAAGTACTTTGCGCTCATGTTGAGCGAGCGCGAAATGAGGTTGCCCCAGCTGTTGGCCAGATCGGCGTTGTAGACCTGCTCCATGCGATCGAAGCTGATGGCGCCGTCGGTGCCGGGGACCACGTCGGTCATAAAGTAATAGCGATAGCCCTCGACGCCCAGCATGTCGATAACGTCCTGCGGAGCGATGGCGTTACCGCGGCTCTTGGACATCTTCTCGGCCTTGCCTGTCTCGGCATTGCGCACGGTCAGGAAGCCGTGGGCAAAGACGTGCTCGGGCAGGGCCTCGCCGATGGCCATGAGCATGGCGGGCCAAATGACGCAGTGGAAGCGGATGATGTCCTTACCCACGATGTGGAACTGCGCGGGCCAGCGATAGGCCAGCTCGGCACGCGCCTCGTCGGTGTCGACACCGTAGCCGACGGCCGTCATATAGTTGAGCAGCGCATCGAACCACACGTAGGTCACGTGACCCTCGTCAAACGGGACCTGAATGCCCCAGTCAAAGCTCGTGCGGCTCACGGAAAGGTCGTTAAGGCCGCCCTCGACAAAGCTACGTACCTCGTTCATGCGGAACGCAGGCTCGACAAAGTCGGGGTGCTCGTCATAGAGCTTGAGAAGCTTGTCCTGGAAGGCGGAAAGCTTAAAGAAGTAGGACTCCTCCTGCACGCGCTCAAGCGGACGGTGGCAGTCGGGGCATAGATGCTGGCCGACGCTGCCGTACTCCTCGTCGCCCTTCTGGACCTGCGTATCAGTGAAGTAGGTCTCGTCAGGCACGCAATACCAACCGTCGTAGCTGCCCTTATACAGGTAACCGGACTCCTTCATGCGCTCCCACAGATACTGCACGGCATGATGCTGGCGCGGCTCGGTGGTGCGGATGAAGTCGTCGTTGGAAATCTCGAGCTTGCTCCAAAGCTCCTTGAAGTGCGGGGCCTGGCTATCGGTCCACTCCTGCGGCGTCATACCATGCTTGGCTGCGGCCTCGGCGACCTTCTCGCCGTGCTCGTCCATGCCGGTCAGGAACTTGACGTTATAGCCGGCGGAACGGCGATAGCGAGCCTGAACGTCGGCGATGATGGTGGAATAAGCCGTGCCCAGGTGCGGATCGGCGTTGACGTAGTAGATGGGCGTCGTGATAAAGAACGAAGGCTTGCTTTGATCCATGGGGTTTGTCCTCCAGAAAAACGTTGCATACAGAGGATGATTCTAGCGCAAGGGCTGGATATCCTCCATCTATTGCATATCGAGCACCATGGCATAGACATCGCGCTTGCGGCGCGAATACTTCTGAGACAGGCGCTTGGCCACCGCAGACGCGGGCTCCCCCTCCTCGAGCGCGGCGCGGACATCCTCGCGCAGGGCCTCGTCGGGATCCGCTACCGCAGCGCCAACCGGCGCGATGCCGGCCTCCTCATCCTCGCTCGGCGGCGCGATGACCAGCGCAATCTCGCCCTTTACCTCGCCGCGAGCACGCAGCTCCTCGGCAAGCTGGTCAGCGGGCCCGCGCAAGACCTCCTCGTGCAGCTTGGTGAGTTCGCGGCAGACGGCAACCTCACGCTGGGGAAAGACCTCCGCCACGGCCTCGAGCGTCGCCACGATGCGATGTGGAGACTCGTAGAAGATGAGTGCGCCGGGCACCACGGCAAGGCGCTGCAAACGGCGCACACGGTCGCCGTGCTTTCGGCCCAAAAAGCCCTCGAAGAAAAAATGCTCGCAGGGAATGCCGGACGAAACAAGCGCCGTGACGCAAGCAGAGGGCCCGGGAATAACTTCGACGGGCAAATCGGCCTCACGCGCCGCCTCGACCAGCGCCTGGCCGGGATCGGACACGCTCGGCATGCCGGCGTCCGAGGCAAAGGCGAGGGTCTCCCCCGCCAGCAGACGGTCGACCAGGCCGGCAGCGCGGCTAGCGATCACATTCTCGTCGCAACGGACAAGCGGCTTGGAAATGCCCAGGTGCATCAGCAGCTTTGACGTCACACGCGTGTCTTCGCAGCAGATGACATCGGCAGCGGCAAAGGCCTCGCCAACGCGCGGGGACAGGTCACCCAGGTTGCCGATGGGCGTGCCGACCACATAGAGTTTGCCCGTATGGGCGCTGTTTTGCGTCATATCAACCTATTCAATCATGCCGCGCTCGAGCGTACCGAGCGCCGCGCGGGCGTCCCATGCTGCAATGCGCTTCTCGGTCTTCCACGTTTGGAAGAACCAACCGGCAGCCGGCGCAAACGAAGCCAGCTGGTTGGCGATAAACACGCGCTCGTAGGCATTGCGGCCCTCGGGCGTAACCGACGAGTTGGCAAAGATCGCCGCGCCCGACCATTCGCCCACCAGCACGGGGAACCCAGTCGAAATCGCTTCTTTAAGCTCGCGCTTGTTACGCGAAATCGCCGTCGTCAGCCCGCGAGGGCTCGTGATGTCGAGCGCATACTCGTCGCGGTAATGGTACAGGTGAAGGTCCATGTAGACGTTCTTGTACTTGGCGCCGCGCATAAAATGCTTCCACTCGCTGGGATGCCCCGACGACGAGAAGACGACGATCTTATCCTCGGGCATATACGAACGGACGAGCTCGTAGGCATCGCGATAGAAATTGCGCAGGTAGTGAGCGGGAATGCCATCCGTCATGGTGAAGAGGCTCTTGCGAACGCTCATCTGCGGCGTGTCCAGCAGCTCAATGCCCAGCAGGCTCTCGGCCTCGCCGTAGCGATCGGCCAAGCGCTCGAGCACGTCGAGTGCGACATGGCGGCCGTTAGTGGACGAATGCCACTCGGCAACAGCCTCCGGCGTGGTGGGCGAATCGTTGGAATCGCCCTGGCCACCGGGCACAGTTGCCAGATCGAGCAGCACGCGGATGTCGTACTTGGCAGCCCACTCAATCGCGCGGTCGATGTAATCGACAACCGATATGTAGGAGGCATCGGACTCCTGTGAGCCAAAGGCATACCAAGGCACCGGCAGACGCACGGCATTGAGACCGATCTGCGCCATGCGACGAAAATCGTCCTCGCTCACAAACGTCTCGTAATGGCGGCGCATGCGCTCGTTATAGGCGGCGGTACCCATGGCCTCCTGTAGCTCGGCCGCGTTGGATGCACCGGTCGCCGCGTACAGCGACGGGGTCACCCAAGGCTCGGGAATAAACCAGCCAGAGAGATTAACGCCGAGTATCCTCTCCATCACTGCCCCCTTCGGATCATGCAGGTCGAACCCGCATCGTATTGCATAGGATAAGTATCGTTTTGAGTATACCCGCGTGTGCGGACAGGCGACCGAACGGTCTGTAAAGTGACGCGAAAGTGGGAGGAATGTCTGGGAACAGGCGGGCTCGGGATGGTGCGATGAGGTGTGTACGCGCGCCAGAGGCAGGCACCGGAAAGCATGTCCCGTTCTGAGCCCTTATTCTGGGACGCAGTTTCCGCAGAACCCTACATAAAAGAAAAGGACCCCTTTGCAGAGGTCCTAGTCAATTCAAGGTGGCGGGGAAGGGAATCGCGTCCGCGCGCTGCGCGGACGGACCGCTGCGGCGCTTACGCGCCTTGCGAGCTGCGCTGGCAAACGCTTACGCGTTTACTCAGCTCCGCGCCCTCACGGGGCTCGATTCCATGTGGGGGCTGCATAAAAGAAAAGGACCCCTTTGCAGAGGTCCTAGTCAATTCAAGGTGGCGGGGAAGGGAATCGAACCCCTGACACGAGGATTTTCAGTCCTCTGCTCTACCAACTGAGCTACCCAGCCATTTGAGGTGTGCCTTGTTTCAAGGCTTGATTAGTATAACCAAGGACGCGTTCCGGTCAACCGAGAATTTTAAAAAAGTTTTTGAGCACAGCCTCGGTTCTATAAATCGGCACGTCAGAGGCATCAGCCGGCAGCAAGAAGTTTTTCGCTCAGAGCCGCACGGGCAAACTCACTTGGCGTCATCCCCTCGGCAGCCGCCCGTCGACGAATGGCCTCCTTCATTCCCAGAGGAATCTTGACCGACAGCGTTGCCGTCCCCTCACCTGAGAGTGGGGGCCGTCCATGCACGATCCCACCAACGGTGTGTTCGCCATCCGGAAACTCTCCGCGCTCGTACGACTCGCACCACGCGTCAATCATTTCATCCGTTACAACCTGACCATTAGCGGCCGTATACGTCTTGCCCATCATCGACCCCTTTGCCGAGCCTGTTCAATCTCCTGCCAAAATTTCTTCTGGACTGGAGACAAGGCATGAATGATAAGCCACCCACGGACAAGCTCGACCGCGACAAGCTCCACGCTTCGTCCGTCTGGGAGCCATCCAATCGCAAGCCATCTCGGCGGCTCGTCCTTCGACTCGCGACGAATGCACTCAGTAACCGCAAGCCAAGCGCTTAGCACCTGCTTTTCCGTCAGGTGCTTTTTAGCGTTGGGATGGATCTCAACATCCATGCATCTTCTCCTCCATCTTACCCAATTTCGTATGACGAAAGTCCGCTGTCGCCAATTCTTAAGCCGGCACGCGTTGGAGAGCAGGGGTCGAAACAATGATTGAAGAGCGCTCTAGTGCGGCCCAGGCGCCGGGGCAGGAGCACATACGCCAGGGACATACGTTTTCGTAGCGCGCGAGGATATTGCCGTCGCGATCGATGAAGGCGATGTCGATGGGATAGGCCATAAAACACGTATGGACCGAAGAGCAGCGTGGAAACGCCATGACGAGCGGCAAGCCGTTGGCGGCAACCGGACGCCGTCCCAGCATGCCGCGCAGGCGCACGACAAACGACTCCGCCACCGCAAACTCGGCCGGCGTCCAACCCAGCCTGTTGAGTGCCCGCGCGTAGGCGATGTAGGACGAGACCGCGGTCACATGACCACCCCCGGACGCCATGGATCGACCGTCACCGCGCGCTCGTGCGACAACGTTGTCGGCGCCCCCAGCGGAACGCCAGCGATGCTGAGAGAAGTCGGCCACGGCTCATAGTGCATGGTGCAGGTGTAGGTCCTAAACGTACCGGATAGGGAGAGCAGGCCACCATCCGATGCCTCCGCGCCTTGCTCGCTCGACACTTCGATCTGCAAGTCATAGCCTTCCATGGCATTCAGAATTTGAGTCCGGACCGTCGCCGAGGCATCGACAGAGCTTTCGTCGCCCTCCCCGCTCGGCGCCACGGCGTGCGCCAACACGATGTCGGGCACCACGCGGTCGAAGCGCGCGACAGCGCTGGCATAGATCATGACGTTGTATACGATGAGTGCCAGCACCAGCAAAACGGGCGTAACCACTGCTATCTCCACCGTCGCTTGGGCGCGCTCCTCGCGCAGACGCATGCGGATACTCATTACGACCCACCGCCCAGAGCGCCAACCAGCGTGGCGACATCGACGGTGAGCGGGATGGAGCCGCCGCCGGGCAGAGGAATCTCCGCAAGCGTGAACACCGTACCGCTGATGGTGCGTTCGACTTGATATTCCAACGCCTCGCAAAGCGCCTTGGGATCGGTCACGCCCAACGGAATACTTCGCAGTTTGTCTTGCGCTTGAGAGAGACCAGCAATGTCAGACCCCGGGCTCTTAATGACGTTGGCGGAATCAGTCAGCACCGGCTTTCGCAGGCGCAAGTCGCACGGTTCCAAACCCAGCGCCGCCACGGACGCCGAAACGGTATCGCCGAGCCACGATGCAATGGAGCCCAACGCGCCGCTGCCCCCTCCTAGGCCTTTAATCATCTCGTCCATAAGTTCGTCGGCCGAACCTTGGATGTCTCCGTATCCCACAAGCAGCCGTCCCCAGACATCCATGACGCCGTCGAGCACGCCGGCAACGCCGCCCGAGCGTTCCTTCAATGTCGAGAAAAATCGCGAAAGCACGTTGTTTTGCGCCGTCGCCCCATCGGGCGCCAGCACCGCGGCAGAGATGGCACCGCGATCGCCAAGCCTAACTGCCGTGTTAAACGAAGAGTTGAGTTCATCGGAGCTCGAGATGGCACCCGAAACCGCAAAGGCAACCACGCCGTTGCGACCGGGCGGAGCGATACGCGGGCGCTCACCGGAAAGTTCTTTGATGGCGGTATCGAACGCATTGCCCGCACGGTCGGCTTCGTCCTCGGTCTGACGCTCGAGCTCGAGCTCCTTGTTGCGACAGTCGACGTAGTCCTCCAGGGCGTCTTTAAACTTGTCAAAGTGATACTCGAAGCCGTTTTCGATAGAGGTTGAAGGCGCCGCAACAGCACCAAGCGACAAAACGCCAAAATGGCATTTGCTGCATTTATCCTGTCCATCGTAATCGGCAACCGAAGCAAATCCGCTCGGCGTCCCTTTCTTATAGTTAGGGCAGGTCGTCCCGTAATGCAGATACGCCTTGTCATCGTTCACGCTAGTCGGCCACACCGCATCGGTATAGAGTTCCGTCGCCCGAACCTCATCAGAGTTGCGCGGCAGCAGCGGAATATAGGAGGAAACCCTGTCTCCGTTCTCGGTTATATATGCCCGATCGACCTCCGCGTTCGCATAGGTATAAAACGCCTTACGCGCCGCAGACTCTGCCTTCATCTCGACACTCGAGCCCTGGGGCTTCTCATTTGTCAGACGCCAATGGTAGTAGTCCTTCGCGCGATCAAGGGCAACTTGAGGCTCCCACGTAACGCTCGATGAGTAATGCGGATTTTGAACACCGGAGAGATCCGTTAGGCTTTTTGCGCGCTCCCACATACAAGAACAGCTGCCGACCGAGCCCTTGTCAGACCCACCACAATCCGCCAGCCAA
This sequence comes from Collinsella sp. AF16-8, assembly GCF_003462695.1. Classification (NCBI taxonomy): domain Bacteria; kingdom Bacillati; phylum Actinomycetota; class Coriobacteriia; order Coriobacteriales; family Coriobacteriaceae; genus Collinsella; species Collinsella sp. AF16-8. Next base: position 90,503 of record NZ_QRXX01000003.1, on the reverse strand, counting down.
GCGCGCTCCTTTGCCTTCGCCGTCTCCTCCGAGGCCTTCCGCAGCTCCTCGGCCGCACGCTCTAAATCATCTGATGTGTCTTTAATGGTATCGGTCGAGATCTCTGACCCTTTGAGCGCAGCAAAGTCCGACTCGGATGTCCTGGGCACGGCAAGCGCCGTACCGGTATAGGTCACACTATCGGTATCCTGCGCCGACACCGCCTGCGTGGCACGCGCGGCGATCAGATACGGCAGAGCCGTCTCGATTTTCTGTAAGCCTTCCGATGCGCTTTTGGCAAACTTGTTGCGCGTTTTAATGATCTCGATCCCGGTGTCGACCATATTGCCGGCAACCGGCTCGGCACCCGGGATGAGGATGGCGACCAGGCCCGTCCCGATCGTGGCAAACCCCGCCAGCCCCAGACTCAAGATACTCGCATCAACCACCGTGGCAGCCGTGTGATAGGACGACACCACGTTGGCACCCGCCAGCGCGCCGCTATCAGCCGCCACCTGGGTGTCCCCGGCACGCGACATGCTCCATATCGCCGCGGTCGACGAAAACAACAATGTGAGCACCACTAGGATGACCACGGCAGAAGAAAGCGTGGTATAGGCACCGTCTTCGATAAACAGATCGACACCGGCTCGACCCATAAAGCCGCCTCGTTTGCGGAGAGCGCCTGGTCGACGGCGGGCCGCAAACCCTTGCGTCACCCGCAACAGGCAGCGCCTAATCCCATGCAGCAATCCACGAATCATAATCTCCCTCCAGCCATTCGGGACGCGATTGATACGAGACATCGACCTTGAGCTCAACGTAGCCGCCCTCGGCGGTACCACCCATAGCCTGCGCAAACGCACCGATCACAGGCAACGGCTTGACCTCGCCGGAAACGGACACGGACGAGACGCCACCCGCACCGGCCCGGCCAAGCTCGATATCCCACGACAACGGCCCGCCGGCATGAAAGATCGAAACGTTGGGCACTGCGGCAAGTCGGCGGCGGGTGAACTCCTTAAGATCGTCGTCCTCCGCCGTCGTCGTGGTCATGAGCCGCGCGGTCTCGGCGGCGGCAGACTCCATGACCGCGCGCGTATAGAGCAGGCACACCGGTTGCAGCGCGAGAAGGATGAGTGCCAGAAACGTCGGCAGCAAAAAAGCGGCCTCGACCGTAGACTGCGCCCGGTCCTCGCGCGCGATATCAATACAGCGCGATGTCCTCAGCACCCGCAGCGGCGTCGATAACCGACGTCGAGGCAACGCCATGGGATGCCGCCCGCTCAACCAGCGCCGCCAAGCGCCCATCGGTGCCAGCACGCCAAAGTCCCGCAATCGCCAGCACGATCGATAACAGCGCCACCGTGACGATGGCGTATTCCACAGTCGCTTGGGCAACCTCCTCACGCAGAACGCCATGCATTTCACGACCCCTCCTTTGAGCTTATTGTTTGCGGGACCAGGCGCACGGCGCGCAGACGACACGAAGCATCGCCAGTATCCGCAGCAACCGTCACCATATCGACCCAGCCGCGTCCGTCACGCACGATGGCGCCCCACACGTTTCCCTTGATGTCGAGATAGCCGCTCAGAGCAAGTTGCGCCGTGGGTACCTCGCGATAGGAACGCAGCATATCCGCCGCCGCTTCGGTCATCGGTCGGTCCTCGGACCATGCAAGCCGGACCACAATCGCGTTGCCCCCAGGCGAATCCGTCGCAGTGCCAGACCGCTTGTCGAGCGTCCGCAGAAAGGTTTGCGCCGTGACAGCGACATCCGAATCGTCCGCATCTCGCATCTCATCTTTTTGAGACGCCACCGCCGAATCTGAGCCCAAATCGGAGGCGGTCCCAGGACGCTGCTGCCGCGCGGCGTTAAGCCCCCAAAGCACCGCCGCTATCGCCACGGTCAGGCAAGCAAACACCAGCAGCACCCCGACGGGGCGCTCGCCCTCTACAGGCTGTTGATGCCCTCGCTGATAGCGTTCCATAGATCTTGGACCTTGCCCTTAAATGCGACGATGGCGATAATCGCGATCACCACGAGCACGCCGACCAAGATGGCATACTCGGTGGTACCCTGCGCACTCTCCTCCTGCAATAGTTCCTTGGCGCGCTGACGAACATGTGCCGCCCGGCAAAACGCCCAGCCCTGCACCTTGCCAGCAGTGTCAGTCATCGTGTTCATGTATTCCTCCCTACATCATCCCGCCTGCTCCCAGCAGCGGGCCCAATATGGACAGAAGCAACGCCGGCAAGATGAGCGTGCCGGTGGGAATCAGCAGCTTGACGGGCGCACGCTCGATCTCGCGCTCGACCGCGGCGCGATGAGCCGCACGGATCTCGCGACTTTGAGCGGCCAGCGTCTCGGCAAGTGGGGCACCCAGGGCGAGCGCCTGCCCCACCGTGATGGCAAAGGTCTCGAGCGCTCGCACGTCCAGGTCGCGCGCGGCGGCCAACAACTCGTCCTCACGCGTGCCCACGCCCACCTGCCACGCCATGCAGGCGCGCTCAAGGCGAAGAGCCAGCACTGACCGGCGGTTGGCGCAGAAAATCTCAAGCGCCGCATCAAACGAAAGACCGGCCGAAAGACCCAAGCGCACAACATCGATCATCTCGGAAACTTCGCCGAGCGACACTCGCGCCGGGCCGCCCGCTCCAACCGCGCCCTTCACTCGCGCGGTCAGAGCATCGACCACCGAGCGACCCGCGGCAGCGACCAGCACCGCCTCGCGCTTGCAGGCCCCTGCGATCTTGCGTGCATCCGCCCGATCCAAACCCGTCGCGACAAATACACTCAGGGCGCACAGGCAAGCCGCAACTGCAACCGGGGCGCTCATAGCTCCACCCGCATAATGCGCCGGATAACCACCAGGGCAACGGCGTTGAGGGCAAGACCCAGCACCACAGCGCCCGCGCCGGCGGGCGTCGCAAGACCGCGACGAAAATCTGCCGAAAGCAGCGCCAACACCGCGCACATGCCCGCCGGCATCGCCGCGACCATATGCGCAGACATGCGGGCCTGCGACGTCTTAACATCCAGGCGGCGCTTGAGCTCAATGCGCTCCCCCACCATGCTCGACGCCTCGGACAGTAAGTCGGCAAGCGGAGCGCCGGTGCGCTGAGACACCTTAAGCGCCAAGGTCACAAGCGAAAGACCGGGGGCGTCGATACGTACGAGCAAGTCATCGAGCGCGTCGGTCGCCGAGATGCCGCAATCGATCGCCGCCGCCACCCGCAAAAACTCGGTATGCACTGGCTCTTGCGCATGAGCGCCCACAAAGCGCATGCCCTGGGCCAGCGAATGTCCCGAGGCAAGCGACATGGAAAGTGCGGTAAACGCCTCGGGCATTGCCTCTTCTGCATCGTGTTGCTCGCGCCGGCTCTCAAAGCCATCCCAAGCGGCACCAACGGCAAACGGAGCAACAAGTCCCGTGGCAAATCCGAGGGGCGATAACGACACCATCGTTAGTAAAACGCAGCAGACACCGCTCGATAGCAGCAGAAACGCCAAACGTCCCGAAGCATCTTCGATCACGAGGCCAAGGCGATGCGCCGGAGCCAGCGATGCCCACGAACGGGCGATCTTTTTCAGCAGATCGTTTTCCACCAGCTCACGCGGCAGCTTCTCTGCCACCGTCTCGAGCGCCTGACGTGCCAGCTCCGCCGGCGGTACCTGCGGCACACGAGGTTCCACTCCGCACGCCGTCGCGACAGAAAGCCCTGCCAAGCCCCCTACGACGAGGGGCACAGTGATCTCCATTCGTCCACCTCCTCTTGTGTGAGCGTCCCCGACCGCAGGCCTTCTGCGATAAACGGCGGCTCGCGGTCAAGCGTCCAGGTGCGCTCGGCGGCATCGAACGTCACATAGCGCTCGAGCTCTACGCCACCCGATGCGGCGCGTCGCACCCCCGAATACGAGGAGACGAAACGCCTGCCATCGGCGTGGCGCTCGGACATCACGATGCCGTCGAGCGCCATGGCAATCTGCTCCTCGATGAGCTCGCTCGGCAGATCGATGCCATAACGTGCAAGCAACGTCAGACGCACCACGGTCTCCTGTTCTGAACCCGCATGAAGTGTGGTGAGCGACCCGTCGTGGCCCGTGTTCATGGCCTGCAACATGTCGCAGCACTCGGCACCGCGCACCTCGCCCACCACGATGCGGTCGGGGCGCATGCGTAGGGCATTAGTTACCAGGTCGCGGATCGTCACCGCGCCCTCGCCCTCAATTGAAGCCTCGCGCGCCTCTAAGCGCACCACGTGCGGATGATGCGCAAACTTGAGCTCGGCAGAGTCCTCGATCGTCACGATGCGCTCGCCGGTGGAAATCTCACATGACAACGCGTTGAGCAGGGTGGTCTTACCAGATCCCGTGCCTCCCGCAACCGCCAGGTCCTGTCGCAGCGACACCGCACACGACAGCAGCTGCGCATACCAAAGCGGCAGCGATCCCAACCCCACGAGCTCGTCCAGCGAGCAGATACGGTCCGAGAACTTTCGGATGGTGAGAATCGGTCCGTCAATCGCCACAGGCGGAATCACCGCGTTGACGCGATAACCCGTTTTGAGGCGGGCGTTGACGATGGGGCTGCGCTCGTCGATACGGCGGCCAAGTGGCGAGATAATGCGGTCGATAAGCACACGGATCTGCTCATCATCCTCAAACGCATGCTCGATGGGGTACAAGACGCCGCCGCGTTCAAAGAAAGCCGAGCGGCAGCCGTTGATCATGATCTCGGTAACGGTGTCGTCCTCGATGAGCGGCTGCAACGGCCCCAAGCCCACCACGTCATCCAAGATCTCGTCGATGATGGTCTCGCGCTCGGGCGTCGCGAGATCGGTCGACTCCTCAACATTGAGCGCCGCCTCCACCGCAGGACGCAATTCCGAGCGGGCAAGTGCCGGGTCGATATAGGCGCTGATACGCGCCACTTCGTCGTAACCCATGCGGTCCATCACGGCGCGCTTGGTGCGTCGTTTCACCGCGCGGCGACGCCCCGCATCTACAGGCGCTGCCGCCGCTGCAGCGCCGGCAGCCTTAATCCTCGTTTGCAGGCTCATCGCTGATGACCCTCGCGCGACCAGGGAAGGCGGATACGCGGGCGTTCGGTACGCGTTGCACGGTCGGCGACCATATCGCTCCAAGGGCCGACGGCGCACCCCAGTTCCACGAGCATCTCGCGCGTGGCCTCGCGCATGCTAGTCGCAAAAGCGCTGGTCTGCCCCACCGCCTCGTCAGCGCGCCCAAACGCCATGAGCGCGGCGAGATCCTGCCCGCCATCGGCGATACGAATCTTGGAGCTCAACGCACAGGCAATCTCAAAGCGCATGGCGACGTCCTCGTCTGCCCCGCGCGCACCGAACCGGTTGAACACGGCGCTCATGCGCGTGCGCGGCACACCTACTCGACTTGCCAGTTCGATGACGCGCGACGCCGATGTCGCGGACGACACCGCCGCATCGCCAACGACCAGGCAACGGTCGCTCGCCGCCACCGCAGCCGCCACGGCGTCGCCCCAAAAGACCGAGGTATCGATAAAGACCACGTCGGATTCGCGACGCAGAACATCAAGCAGTAGCTCCACCGGACGCGCCATGAGCTCGGCTTGCTCGGGCGCCGCGACGGGACCCCAGAGCGTAACGCCCGGCGCCACGCGCATCGATGTGGCTACGATATCCGGCTCGGTGAGCGTGCCCGCCGCCGACGGCTCGATAAGTGCCGCCATATCGCGCGGAGCATCGACGCCTAACAAGTCGTAAAGGTTTCCAAACATCAGGTCCAGGTCGAGCACGGCGGCACGCAAGCCCAACAGCGACGATGTGTGTGCCATGGTGGCAACGATCGTCGACTTGCCGCAACCGCCCGAACCCGAAATAGCGCAGATGACTGGAGCTCGATGCGGCGGAGCGGTAGCGTCTGCCGGCGGCATCGGAGGCGGCGGGGCGGGCGTCGGTGGCAGCGCCCCCGTCCCCCCCGCCGCAACCACACGCTGCATCCAAGCCGGCATGGCAGCTTGTTCGGTCTGCGAGGCAGGCTCGTTCTGTACAATCTGCTCATGCTGCATCAGCGACAACTCGCCGCACCCGGCAAAGCCCTCAACTTCGTCGAGTTCATCCGCCAGATTCACGCCGTGCACGTATCCCATATCTACAGCCGGGGAGTCGCCAGCATGCTGCGCCGGCCCTCCAGCGTCATCGTATACAAGGGGGTTCCGGGGGCGCCGACCATGCTCGGCTTCCGCTTTTCCATAATCATCAACACGCGGGCCTCTTGTAGCGCGAGGCGCCCCGGGTTCCCTATCAACAAAAGCATCGGGCTCAATCGTCATGCGCCGATCGGAATCAACCGCTCCCTCGCCCGCGCGCCTGTTGCCGCATATACTGTGCGCAGCGATGACCTCGGTCGCCCCCGCGCGAAACAGCCCCTCGATATCCGACGGATCGAGCGCTTCTATCAACACGACCACGCGACTCACGCGGCCTTCGGCCGTCAGGCGCGCAACAGTCCTGCGCACATCTTCGGTATCAAACAGAGACGCCGCGATGATGGCAGCCCCGCGGCGCGACGGAAACGCCCGCGCCATGGAAACCAGCCCGTCCAGGTCACCCACGCGAAGCACCTGTGCACCCGCGTCACGGCCCTCGACTTCCCGCTGCAACAGCCCGTAATCGCCGCACGCGCAGCACGCAAGCCAGATCGCCTTCATCACTCGTCGCCTCCGCTCTTTTTGCCGCGCGCCGTGGCGGGAATCGTCAAGCTGACCGTTCCCTTGCCCGAGGCGCCCAGCAGTTCCTTGACGTCTTCGGGGTCAGCCGCCAGCGTCACCCATTCGATCTTGCCCTCGCGCGTGGCACCGGAATCCTCACTGGTATCGATCACGTACGCGCCGCACAGCCGATCGGTTACGCCGTCTTTTTGCACATACACATCCACGTAGCTGCCCACGCCCGTGGCGCCGCCGACCGAGTGCTCGGCATCGACCGCCACCGAAACGGCGACCTTGCCTTTAGGCACCTCGAGCTTGTGGCTCTCGGCCTTGGTGTAGACATTGCAGATCACGGCGTTTTTGGGAATACGCGAAGTCGTCACGTCGCCGCGCACCTGGCGCAGCTCGGTCGCCGCGTCACGCGGCAGCAGGCTCGTCAGCCATTCCTGGGTTATGACATTGGTCTCATCGAGGGTCTCGCCCACATCGATATCGCGCGCCGCGACGCATACCTCGACGCGATCGCCACCGTACTTGGCCAAGGTCTCAGCCTGGACCTGTTCGGCTTGCGAGCGGATCGACGAGCCGTAAACCATGCAGAGCAGAGCAGCGAGCACGCCCGCGACCAGACTGATGGCGATGCGCTTGCTCTTGTTCACAGCCGCTCCTCTCATGGCAGTGCCGGGCGAATGCCCGTACCACCATTGTCTGAGCGGTCAGAGTGCAAAGCGGCGCAATCGCGATCTTGGTTTTCGATGTCAAACCAATCGCTGACCAAAAGCTGACCAGCCCGTCAAGCTCGTGGCAAGGTTTTGGTCAGCACGTCAGCAAACTGCATGTTTCGAGGCTTTTCCGCAGCAAAAAAGCCGTCTCCCGAACAGTTGGGAGACGGCTGTCATAGATAAATTCAATTACAGATGGACATCGGGATCGAGCATTTGAGCGCTCACGCGCATGGATGACGCCAGATTTTGGAACGTTTCCAGACGCAGGCCGTCGATCTGCCCGGCGTCCTCGGCCTCGCGAACGGCGCAACCCGGTTCGTGGGTATGCGTGCAGTCGCCAAACCGGCACGCACGCGATGCCTCGACAATCTCGGGGAAGGCGCGTGCCAGACCCCGCTCGTGACCCACGAGCGGCAAACTGCGCAGACCCGGGGCATCGGCGATCACGCCGGCGTCGCCCGGCAGCGCCACCATCACGCGCGCGACGGTAGTGTGACGGCCCTGGTCGTCGCGTTCGCGCACACCGCCGGTCGCCAACGTATCGTGGCCCAGCAGTGCATTGAGCAGCGTCGACTTGCCGGCACCCGACTCGCCCAGAATCATGGCGCAGCTCCCGGCAGGCACGCAGGCACGGACCTCATCCAGACCGCGGCCCTCGGCAGAAGACGTCACGATCACGCGCACGTCCGGACCCACCAGACGACGCACGCGGTCCAGATCGCGCTCGAGCTCATCGGCCTCGCAGCGGTCGGCCTTGGTGAGCACCACCACCGGCTCGGCATCGCAATCGAGCGCCAACACCAGTGAGCGCGCCACGCGATCGAGCAGCACCTCGCCGGCGCCGAGCGCCTGCACGATCAGCACGCTGTCAACGTTGGAGCAGAGCACCTGGCGCTCACCGCGGGCACGGCCGCGCCAACGCTCAAAGCTCGTACGGCGCGGCAGTACGCATTCAATCACGCCCATATCGTGCCCGGGAGCGCGGCGCACCGCCACACGATCGCCCACGGCAGGCAGCAGGACCTCGTCCCCACCGCGCGACTTGGCAAATCCCACGGCATGCTCGGCGCGGAAGGTATCGTCGGCAGTCGCCACCAGCGGAAACCCACGATCCAAGCGCACCACGGCGCCAAGCTGCATCTGCTCGGGCTCCTCGGCATGCGCGCAGAAATCATCAAAGGCAGCCTGCTGGGCTTCATCGACCGGCAGGTCATCAAACGCCGGAACGTCCCGCAGCGCGTCAAGCCCCGGTACACTCGCCAGCAACTCCTCAGCAGATGCGGGAGCCTCGGTCGCGAGCTTCCGACGACGATCGCGCTTAGCCCGCGCCCCCGTCGTCTTTTTCTTCGCTTTAGCCTTAGCCTTGCCCACAAGCGCCTCCCAGCACCACAAATCACAACTGAGCAGGTATTTTCCCACAAAAAAGAGTCGGTCGAGCAAATGCTCGACCGACTCACACACTTTCCCTCAGCCTTTATCATCCACACGGGAGAAAAGTCAGCAACGTCACCGCAGGGCCCGCCCGCCGAGAGGGGTTTCCAAAGGGCACATCCTTTATTCAAAACGAGCGGCCGAGCAATTGCTCGGCCGCTCACCTTCTTTCCCTCAGCCCTTTTTCATCCGCGCGGGAGAAAAGCCAGTAAGGATACCGTAGGGCCCACCCCGGGAGTGTTTTCTTCTGAGCGATCCCGCAGCGCGAAGCGCGAGGACCAGCGAAGAAGAAAACACGCAGGGGCGGGCCCGGACAGGTTAACTTACTCCTTCTCGACCGCGCGCATGATCGCCTTGTAGATCTCCATCAGCGGGATGATCAGGAAGGCCAGGCCCAGCGCGGCAAGAACACCCTTGAGCTCAAGCGTCACGGGGCCAAAGAACATCTCGGCAAGCGTCGGCTGCACGGTTACGATCACCGTCAGCACCAGCGCCAGCGCGGCGGAAGCCCACAGCCACTTGTTCTGCTTCTTCATGGTGAACAGCGACGCACGACGGCTGCGCATATTGAAGCAGTGGAAAATCTCGACCATGTTGAGCGTGATGAACGCCATCATCACGCCTTCCTCGTCGGCATTGCCGGCGATCATATCGGCGATGTGGATGTAGCCCATGTCAAAGTACACGCCCACAAAGAAGCTCGCCAGCACCAGCACGGTGATGATTAGGCCCTGGACCACGCAGTCCAGACCCATATGTCCGGCAAAGACGCCGTCCTTGGCGTTGCGCGGCTTGCGCTTCATGATGTCGCCCTCGGCATCCTCCATGCCAAGCGCGAGCGCGGGGAAGCAGTCGGTGACCAGGTTCACCCACAGCAGCTGCACCGGCTGGAAGATGGTAAAGCCGATGAGCGTGGCGATAAACACCGAGAACACCTCGGCAAGGTTGGCCGAAAGCAGGAACTGGATGACCTTGCGGATGTTGTCATAGATGCGACGACCCTCTTCGCAGGCACCGATGATGGTGGCGAAGTTGTCGTCGGCAAGCACCATGTCGGCAACGTTCTTGGTGACGTCGGTACCGGTGATGCCCATGCCCACGCCGATGTCGGCGCGCTTGATGGACGGGGCGTCGTTGACGCCGTCGCCCGTCATGGCCACGATCTGATCGCGCGACTTCCAGGCCTCGACGATGCGGGTCTTGTGCTCGGGCTGGACGCGGGCGTACACGCCGTAGTCCTCGATGTGCGCGTCGAGCTCCTCGTCGCTCATGCGATCGAGGTCGGCACCGGTGATGGCATGGCTGCGATCGGTGACGATTCCCAGCTGCTTGGCAATGGCCACGGCGGTGTCGATATGGTCACCCGTGATCATGACGGTGCGGATACCGGCGTCGTGGGCCTCGCGGATGGCGTCGGCGACCTCGGGGCGGACAGGGTCAATCATGCCGGACAGGCCGCAGAAGACCAGGTCGTGCTCGAGCGCAGCGGGGCTGCAGTCGCTCGGGACCTCGGTGTAAGTGCGGCTTGCCAGCGCCAGCACGCGCAGAGCCTCGTCGGCCATGGCCTTATTGGCGGCCACGAGCTCGGCGCGGCGCTCCTCGGTCAGGGGGACGACCTTATCGCCCTCGTAGATGTGGGTGCACAGGCCGATCACCACGTCAGGCGCGCCCTTGGTGTACTGCTCGTACTCGCCGTCCAGGGTCTCGACGACCACGGACATCATCTTGCGCCCCGAGTCAAACGGGGCCTCGCCCACGCGCGGATGCTCGGCAGTCAGGCCGGTGAGGCCTGCCTTGCCGGCGTCGTTGACAAGCGCACACTCAGTCGGCTCGCCCACGGCCTCGCCCAGCTCCTCGTCCCACTGGGCATCGGAGCACAGGGCCATACCGGCCAGGAACTTCTCCTTGGGCGCGGCGAGCTCGTGCTTGACGACGGTCATCTTATTCTGGGTAAGGGTGCCGGTCTTGTCGGAGCAGATAGTCTGCGTGCAGCCGAGGGTCTCGACGGCAGAGAGCTTGCGGATAATCGCCTGGCGCTTGGCCATCTTGGTCACGCCGAGCGAAAGCACGATGGTCACGACGGCGACCAGGCCCTCGGGAATGGCGGCGACGGCGAGCGAGACCGCGACCATAAAGGTGTCGAGCAAGGCGGTCGGATCGGTAAGGACGTTGCCCACGCCGTGGCGGAGGATGTCAACGCCAAAGATCACGACGCAGATGACGATCACCATAATGGTGAGGATGCGGCTGAGCTCGGCGAGCTTCACCTGCAGCGGCGTGAGCTCTTCCTTGGCCTCGGCCAGGGCGCCGGCGATCTTGCCCATCTCGGTATCCATGCCGGTGCCGACCACGACGGCGCGACCACGGCCGTACACGACGGTGGAGCCCATGTAGCACATGTTCTTGCGGTCGCCGAGCGGCACGTCATCGGTGCCCGCAGCAAGCTCGATCACGTTGGCGTGCTTCTCTACGGGCACAGACTCGCCGGTGAGTGCGGCCTCTTCGATCTTCATCGTGGCGCTCTCGAGCACGCGGCAGTCAGCCGGGACGGAGTCGCCCGCCTCGAGCATGATCACGTCGCCGGGCACGAGCTCGGCGCTCGGCAGGTGCACGAGCTTGCCGTCGCGCAGCACCTTGGACTGCGCCGCGCTCATCTCCTGCAGGGCCTCGAGGGCCTCCTCGCTCTTGGCTTCCTGGACCACGCCCAGCACCGAGTTGACGATAACGACGAACATGATGATGGCGACATCGGCAAAGTCGGGCTCGCCCTTGACCATGCCCGTGAGGGCGCTGATGACGGCGGCAACGATCAGCATGATGACCATGGGGTCGGCCATCTGCTCAAAGAAACGCTTCCACAGCGGCGTCTTCTCGGCTTCCTCGAGCTTGTTAGGGCCTGTCTTGGCGAGGCGCGACGACGCCTCGTCGTTGCTCAGGCCGAGGTTCTCATCGACGCCTTGGTCGCTGAGCACCTCCGCCGCGGCGGACAGGTATTCCTTTTGCATATAGAGTCCCCTCCTGGGATTCGGGCCACTCAGCAGATTGATGCCCGATCATAATTCCCAGGAGAAGGGCAAGGGCTCATCAAGGCTGCCGTGCTGAGCGGCAGTTGATAGTGGAGCTATGGTACCCCAAAGCGACGCGTCTAGCCAAAACAATCGGTTTGGAAATATGGTCCGCACGCAACGGTGCAGACCGTGTGATGCTCAACATTGGTAAAACGTTTTTTCTTCGGCACATCGCCAAACTGACATATCGCCCAGATAGCAGCGCTTGGAGTGGTTGGTAAAGATTTTTCATATACCGTTTTTCCCGCAAAAAATGAACTTCCATTTCGGCATACGGTCGATTTTTTGGGGTATTCGGTCGGCATTTCGTTATAATCATCTCGGTTTTATTTCTTATGGTTTATCTATCAGCGCAAGACGATGTCAGATGGAGGTCTGAATGTACAAGCGCACTAAGATTGTATGCACCATGGGTCCCGCCTGCGATAGCGACGAGACCATCCGCGAGATGATCAAGGCGGGCATGAACGTCGCCCGTTTTAACTTCTCGCACGGCTCCTACGACGAGCACCACGGTCGCATCGAGCGCGTCCGCCGTATTTCCAAGGAGCTCGGTCTGCCTGTCGGCATCCTGCTCGACACCAAGGGCCCCGAGGTCCGCACCGGCCTTCTGGTCGACGGCAAGAAGGTTGCCGTCAAGACCGGCGATAAGATCGTCGTCACCGCTCAGCCCACGTCCGAGGATTTCCACGGCACCGCTGAGCACATCTCCCTCGACTACCTGGCTCTGCCTTCCGAGGTCGAGAAGGGCTCCCTCATCCTGATCGATGACGGCCTGGTTGCCCTCGAGGTCGAGTCCGTCAGTGGCCAGGACATGACCTGCGTCGTTAAGAACGACGGCCTGATCGGCGAGCGCAAGGGCGTCAACATGCCCAACGTCAACATCTCGCTGCCCGCCATCACCGAGCGCGATCGTCAGGACATCCTCTTTGGCCTGACCGAGAACATCGACTACATCGCCGCTTCCTTCATCCGTGACGGCGAGTCCGTCCGCGGCATCCGCGAGCTTTGCCGCGAGAACGGCGGCGAGCACGTGACGATCTTCCCGAAGATCGAGTGCGCCTTGGGCGTCGAGAACTTCGACGAGATTCTCGAGGCTTCCGACGGCATCATGGTCGCCCGTGGCGACCTGGGCATCGAGATCAAGCCCGAGCTCGTTCCGCACATCCAGAAGGAGATCATCGCCAAGTGCAACGCGGCCTACAAGCCCGTTATCACCGCTACGCAGATGCTCGACTCCATGCAGCAGAACCCGCGCCCGACGCGCGCCGAGGTTGCCGACGTTGCTAACGCCATTTATGACGGCACCGACGCCGTCATGCTGTCCGGCGAGTCCGCTGCCGGTAAGTACCCGGTCGAGGCCGTCAAGATGCAGGCCAGCATTGCTCTCGAGACCGAGAAGTACCTCCCGGCCCACGCTCCGCTCGAGGTTCCGGCCGATGCTCACGGCACCCGCGTCGTCAACAACGTTGTGGGTATGTCCGCTGTGAACATGGCCACCACCGTTGGCGCCAAGTGCATCACCGTGCCGACGACCACCGGTCGTACCGCTCGCCTGATCTCGCACTTCCGTCCCAACATGCCGATCTGCGCGTTCTCCCGCCACGAGTGGGCCGTCCAGCAGATGATCATGTACTGGGGCGTTATCCCGCACCAAGCCGAGATTACCCAGGGTACCGTCAACGGCACGATCGTCAAGGCGATTGAGACCGCTAAGGAGCTCGGCTACGTCGAGGCCGGCGACCTGACCGTCGCCACCGCCGGCGATCCCCGCATGAGCGTCCAGCTCGAGGACAAGGTCTCCTCGACCAACGTCGCTTACGTCGCTCAGGTGCGCTAAATCGCACTTGCAAGCAGATTTGCATTGCAAAGGGCCCGGAAGGCATTGCCTTCCGGGCCCTTTTTTAGACCTTCTTCGTATGCCGCATCATCGATTTGTGTTCAGTCGCGAACCTTTCCGATGTCGAGCGTACCACCGAATATGCCCTGCGACGGGAGCTGTTGGTCAATTGGGATGAACTGTTCACCGTTAAGCCGGCCGGCTAGCAGCTAGCGATCAGGGGGACTGCGGGAACGTCAGAAGCAGCAACGCGAACCGCAAATCCCGCCTCGGTTAGCTCGATGACCTCGGTAAACGTTGCATCGAAAAACTCCTCGGTTAGCAGGCGATACGGCGGATGATCGGGCTCGCCGGGGTTTTCGCGTACAATCTCGTGCATGACGCCGATAGTCTTGAGCACATATTCTTTATGGATGGGATACTGCCCAAAACGCGTCGCAGCGGTATAGAGGCGATCGGTCGCACGCGGAATGGAAACGATGCCCAGCGTCTTGCCAAACCAGTCAAAGTCGCCTTGCTTTTTAATGCGGAATTCCTCGCACGGCTTGCCGCCGTGCGCCTCCAGGTACTGATTCACGCGCGTATTCCATACGGTATCCGCCACCAGATGCGACCAGACGCCCAGCGTCAAATCGAGCAGCGACTGCGCCACGTCACCGGGCGCGAGCGAAAGCTCGCTAGCACCGGGACCAGCAACCGGCTCGGCGTCCTTGTAGCGTTGGGGATAATGCACCCGATTGAGTCGCTCGCGCTCCTCGGCGATCGAGGTCGCGGCAGCCGGCGTACCAACAGACGCCCCTTTGAGCAGCGGCGCCACATAGGTATCCCAGAACTCGTGCTCGCGCGGCTTAGGGATAGGCTCGGGGTTTGCAAAGTGCGTAATGCGATACGGAATGGGATCAGCGATACCAGGGACCATATAGCCCACGAAGATATCCGGAACCACGCAGCCAAACAAAAAGGCATTGCGGTCGCGCACGCTATTGGCAAGCGCGCCGGTGCACTCCAGCAAACGCTCCGTCTGAGCGATATGAATGTTCCAGCTTGGCATAGCCACCCCCATAAAAACCTGGATAACTATACCATCACGGCAAAGCCGCGCGGGCCGCTACGCACGCTCTACGCAGCAACTATTCCGCAGCGCCGCTCTCGGTTCCATACGAAGACACCGGCGCCTCGACCACATGGTGATATCGATCGATATAGATGGCGCGGGCACCCAGGCGTCGTACCAAATCCTGATGGTGCGTGCTCATCAAGACCGTCTTACCGGCAGCAACATAGGCCAGTAGAAAGTTGACCACGATGTCGCACGAGTCCTCGTCAAGTCCGTTGGTAGGCTCGTCGAGCACCAGGATATCGGGGTTCATCGACACGACGGCAGCCAGCGCCACGCGCTTCTTTTGCCCGCCCGAAAGCTGATAGGGCGAGGCATCGACCAGATCGGCAACCTGGAACAGCTCCATGGCATCGCGCACGCGGCGCTCGAGCTCGTCTGCCGGCAGCCCCATCTGCGCGGGACCAAAAGCAACTTCCTCGCCCACCGTAGCGCAGAACAGCTGGGCGTCGGCATTTTGAAACACAAAACCTACGCGCTGATGAAAACGCTGAGCGGCCGCGGAATCCTTTAGAAACGCCGCGTCGATCGCGTGCCCGTCAAACAGGTATGCCCCTGCGTCCGCGAGTTCAAGGCCGTTAATAAGGCGCATAATCGTCGTCTTACCGCAGCCGTTGGGACCGAGCAGGGCAACGAGTTCACCACGATCGACCTGCAGCGACACACCATCGACAACCGTATGGCCCGCATAGGAGAACACCACGTCGCGCAGCTCGATGAGCGGCGTGGCCTCGGCGCCGCCCGCACCGTTCGTGCCCGCCGCACTATTCATATCGATCGTCAAAACGTCGCCCTTCCCTAGTTGCATCCCCAGCCGGAACCAGCAGCGCCTACAGCACCGCGCACAACACGGCGAGCAGAACCACGCCGGCCGCATAGACCGCATCGCGCCAGCCAAACCCGGCGCGTGCAGGCGCCGGATACACGCCGGCAAAGCCGCGGCAAAGCATAGCCTCGTCCATCGCGCGGCTGCACTCCATCGCCTTGATAAACGTCATGCCCATGATACCCGCCAGCGAGTCGGTGCGCGAAAAACCCGCAGGCGCGGAACCGACGCTGCGCAGCATGACCGATTCGCACAGATCGTGCGCCGTGCGTCCCAGCACCTCGATATGCTTGAGCGCCATATCGATAGTAAAGATGACCTCGTCGGGCAGGTGCAGCATCTTAAGCGCCGCCGACATGCGGCTCCAGGTGAGCGTCCACGAAACACCCAGCACCAGCGACACGTTAATGAACGTCTTGAGTGCAATCTTGAGCATGGCGCCCGTGGCAGAAGCACCCAGCAGCAGGGCAGGCAGCGCCAGAACCACGGCAAACCCCGCGGCAGCCAACGCCGGCACAAAGGTAGCGCGCAGCCCGCGTACGGGGCGCACCGCGACCAGCACCAACGCGATCGCCGCCATCAACATCAGGTACAGCGGGCTTTGCGTCAGACACACGCACAGAACGCAGACGAACATCCCCACCAGGCGCACCGGAGCCGAAACGCAAGAAAGGGCGCGGTCGACCATCGACCCGCCCTCGTTCGCGCCTCCACCCAGGCGAACCCGCTCAAGCAGGCTCGCCAGGTGCAGGACATTCTTTTGCATCACACGATGCCGAGCCCCCACGGGCTCATATCGCTCCTCGGCCGCAAGCCAACTAGGCAGCTCGGCTATTGCCATGAGCACCGCTTTCCTTGACCGTCAGCGAGACCAGGCGGAATGTGATGGTGAGCACCGCCACGCCAATCACGCCCGAAAGAATATACATCGCAGCCTGGCCGGCAAAGCCAAGGCCCTGCTCCTCGGAATAGGCCTGCAGATAATCGCCCGTGGGCAGGGCGTCGGCAAAGGTCGGGGTGTCGAGGCCGACCGAAGCCTGCAGGCTGTCGTCGCCAGCCTCCTGAACGGCGGTCGCGGCGCCCTCGGCGTCCCACTCACCCCAGGCGTCACCGGTGGCGAGCAAGCCGAGCGGCGTAGCCACGACAAGCACGGCGACCAGAATGAGCGTGGGAATCAGGGAAGTCTTCTTGGCGGTACCATCGGCGGCAAGCTGGCCATCGGCGGCTTCGGGGCCGACGATAATGCTCGGCGCCGTCTTCTTAATGAAGCCGTAGATGGCGGCCGTCGCCACGCCCTCGATCACGCCGGCAACCAGCATATGCGGGATCAACATGGCCGGAATAGCCACGGACAGCGGGAAGGGGCAGTACAGAGGGGCGCCCGAAGCGTTGGTGAAGAGCATCGGCTGAATACCAAACTCGATTGCCGCGCACAGGGCCGCCAGGCACAGGCCGACCCAACCGCTCACGATGGCAGAAACCGAGGTGCCCCAGCTCTTGTCGTGCAGACGGCTGTTGAGCGCACGGAACACGATAGCAGCGACAAACGGCAGCACAAAGGCCATGTTAAAGCAGTTGGCGCCAAACGACAGAACGCCGCCGTCGCCAAACAGCAGCGCCTGCAGCGCCAGAGCGACCGAGACAGCGATAGCCGCGGCCTCGGGGCCCAGCAGCAGCGCGATGAGTGCGCCGCCGACGGCGTGACCAGTGGTACCGCCGGGCAGCGGAACGTTGAACATCATGAGCAAGAAGGAGAATGCGGCGCAGATGCCCAGGAACGCCATATGCTCGCGATCGAGCGTGGCGCGCACCTTTTTGATGCAGTGAACCCATACGGGCACCATCGCCACCGCCATAACGGCATCGGTCTGCGGGGACAGATAATTATCGGGAATATGCATGAGCCCTCTCAATCAGAACGTTGTGTGTTACGTTTCCAACAATCCGTAACACCGACTCTGCATACTAACAAAAAGGCGCACCGCCCACAACGCAGCACGCCCTTGCAATACGTACGTTATTAGCCCAGGTCCACGCACCGCCCAATAAAGGGCCCATGCACTCCCAACTTTCCGGTCACCCGGAAGAAGGTGCGATCCGCTCGCAACAAGGTTAACGCAGGAACCCGCCCCCGAGAGGGGTTTTCTAAGGCAACATCCCGCAGCCGCGAAGTGGCGAGGACGTTGCCGTGAAAACCCCGCAGGGGGCGGGTTCCGAACAGCAAAGATTACGAGCGGACTTCGCCGTTTACGCCCTTGCACACCTTGGTGACGATCTTCTGGTGCGCCTTCTCGACCTCTTCGCTAGTAAGCGTGTGGTCGTCCGAGCGATACGTGAGCGCAAAGGCCATGGACTTCTTGCCCTTGCCGATACGAACCGGATCGCGGTAGACATCGAACAGGCGCACGCCCTCGAGCAGCTTGCCGCCGGCGCTGGTAATACGGCGCTCAAGATCCTCGCAGGTCACGGCATTGTCGACCACAATGGCAAGGTCGTGCTCAACGGCCGGGTACTGCGAGAACTCGCGGTAGTTCTCCTGGTTGCGGGCGCCCTTGATCAGCTTGTCCAGGTCAAGCTCAAAGGCAACGACAACCTCGTCGATGCCGCAGGCCTCGCGCGCCTCGGGGTGGATCTCGCCGACCCAACCCAGCACGGTGCCGCCGGACAGAACCTCGGCCGCACGACCCGGCTGCAAAAAGGCATAGCCCTCGCCCTCGACGGGACGGAAGCGAACCTTCTCGATGCGCAGCTGGGCGAGCAGCTCCTCGACGATACCCTTGCCAAAGAAGAAACGCAGTTTACGGTACTTCATGTTCCAAGACTGCTCGCTCCACTGGCCCGAGAGCACACCCGCGACGGACTTGGTCTCCTTGGGCAGGCTGGCGTTCTCGCGACCGTGGAACAGGCTGCCGACCTCGTACAGGTGCACGTTGGGCGTACCGTGCGCCTCGTTGTAGGCCACGGACTGCAGCAGGCCCGGCAGCAGCGAACGACGCATCTCGGTCTGCTCGGCCACCAGCGGGTTCATGAGCACCACGGGGCAGCCGCGACCCTCGGTGGGCATGCCGATCTTCTCCAGGTCGCCCGGGGCGGCAAAGCCAAAGGTCGTGGTCTCGTTGAGGCCGCAGGCGCGCAGGATCTCGCCGACCTTGCGGGTGAGCTTCTGCTCGCGGGTCAGGCCGCCGATGTGGTTCTTGGCAGCCGGGATGGTCGCCGTCACACGGCCCATGCCCCATAGGCGCAGGACCTCCTCGATCAGGTCAATCTCGCGCGGCAGGTCGGGACGGAAGCTCGGCGGGGTAACCATAAAGTCCTCGCCGTCGCGCTCGACGGTGCAGCCCAGACGGGTAAGCGAACGCTCGATAAAATCGGGCTCGATGTCGGCACCGCAGATGGCATGCACGCGGGCCAGGCGCAGCTTGATGCTGTCGATGGTCTTGGGCGCGGGGAAAACATCGACATAGCCGGGAGCAACCTCGCCGCCGGCGATCTCCTCGATGAGCGCGCAGGTAACGTTGGCGACATCCACGCAGCCAGTCTCGTCAACCTGGCGCTCAAAGCGAATGGAGGCGTCGGAGATCAGCGACAGGTCACGGCTGGTGTGCGAGGTGCGGCCGGCGTTAAAGCAGGCGCTCTCGACCATCACGTCGACGGTGTCGTCCTCGATCTCGGAATCCATGCCGCCCATAACGCCGGCCAGCGCCACGGGGCGCTCGCCGTCGGTGATGAGGCCCATGCCGGCGTCGAGCACGCGCTCCTCGCCATCGAGCGTCGTAAACTTCTCGTCCTGCTGGGCGGCGCGAACCACCACGCGACGGTGGCCATCGCGCTCGGCAAAGGTGTCCAGATCAAAGGCGTGCAGCGGCTGACCGGTGAGCATCATCACATAGTTGGTGATGTCGACGATGTTGTTGTGCGGGCGCACGCCCAGGGCGTTAAGGCGCTTGACCATCCAGTCGGGCGAGGGGCCGACCTTCACGTTACGTACGATGCGGGCGACGTAGCGGTCGCACAGGCCCTCGTCGGCAATCTCGACGGAAAGCTCGTCGTCGGTCGCGCGGCCGGTCTCGGCCTTGATGGCGGGCAGCTCAACGTGGAAATCGCGGTCGAAGATGGCGCCGGTCTCGCGGGCCATGCCGATCATGGACAGGCAGTCGGGGCGGTTGGGCGTGATCTCGCAGTCGAGCACAGTGTCGCTCGAACCCACGTACTCGGCAAACGGCATGCCGCAGGGCGTATCCTCGGGCAGGATCATAATGCCGGAGTGGTCGCCGCCCAGGCCGAGCTCGCGTGCGGAGCAGTTCATGCCCATGGACACGACGCCGCGGAGCTTGCTCTTCTTGATTTTGACGTCGCCGGGAAGCACGGCGCCGATCATGGCCGTGACGATGTGGTCGCCGGCCTCGAAGTTCTGCGCGCCACAGACGATCAGCAGCGGAGCGGGGTTGCCGTCGGCGTCGAGATTCTTGTCACCCACGTCGACCGAGCACACATACATATGGTCGCTATCGGGGTGCGGGGTCTTGGTGAGCACCTTGGCAGTCACCACGTGGTCGAAGGACTCGCCCACGGTGTCGATCGCCTCGACCTCGGTGCCGGTACGGATATATTCGTCCGAAAGGGTCTTGGGATCCTCCGGAATATCGATCATGGTCTTGAGCCAGTCGTAAGAAACGCGCATGTAGCTCTCCTAGTTCTTAATCTCCGCATAGGGAGGAAATATCAAATGAAGACGTTCGCCTTAGGGTTGTCCAGGTGCCCCAGGTTGGCGTGAAAGAGGAGCGACGCGTACTAAAGGTACGCGAGCGACGGTTTGAACGCCAAGATGGGGTGCCTGGGCAAGCCTAAAATTGGTTCAGGAAGCGCATATCGCCCGTCATGAGCGTTCTGAGGTCCGGCAGGTCGTAGCGCAGGGCCGCGACGCGCTCGGCGCCAATACCAAAGGCGAAGCCGGTGTACTTCTCGGGGTCGATGCCGCAGTTGATCAGGACGTTGGGGTCGACCATGCCGCAGCCCAAGATCTCGATCCAGCCGCTGTGCTTGCAGAAGTTGCAGCCCTTGCCGCCGCACACGTGGCAGCTCACGTCCACCTCGCAGCTGGGCTCGGTGAAGGGGAAGAAGTGCGGGCGGTAACGCGTCTTGCGATCCTCGCCAAACATGCACTTAACAAAGTAGTCGAGCGTGCCCTTAAGGTCGCCAAAGGTAATGCCCTCGTCGACGACCAGACCCTCGATCTGGTTGAACTGCGGAAGGTGGCAGGCATCGGCCGTGTCGGGACGGTAGACGGTGCCCGGGCAAATCATGTAGATGGGCGGCTTTTGCGACTCCATGGTGTGGATCTGCACGCCCGAAGTCTGGGTGCGCAGCAGCACGTCGGACTCGCCGTGGGCGTGGGCCTCGGGGTGCGCGACGCTGCCGGGGTTATTGTCGACCACGTAGAAGGTATCGCGGGCCGAGCGGCTCGGGTGATCCATGGGGGCGTTGAGCGCGGTGAAGTTGTAGTAGGAGGTGTCGACCATGGGACCGGACTCGACGGTGTAGCCGATGCCGCAGAAGATGTCCTCGGCCTCCTCGATAATCTGCTTGATCAGGTGCTGGTGGCCGATCTGCGGACGGATGCCCGGCAGCGTGATGTCGACGGCGTCGTGCTCCAGTGCGCGCTTGAGGGCGGCGGCCTTCATCTCGGTGTTGCGCTCGTCGAGCATGCCCTCGATCAGCTGACGCATCTCGTTGGCGCGCTTGCCCATGACGGGGCGATCCTCGGGAGCGAGCTTGCCCATCATGCGCATCAGGCCGGTGATGCGGCCCTTGCGGCCGAGCAGCGCGACGCGCGCGGCCTCGAGCTTCTCGGCGTCGTCGGCGCCTGCGACGAGCTCCTTGGCCTCTTCCTCGAGTTTGACCAGATCATCAATCAGACTCATGTCTTCCCTTTCGTCTCTCGCGCTCCCCGCTTGCCGAGGCGACTACCGCCGCCTGACGTTGCGAAAACGCGGCCCGGTTCGGTAACAAAAAACCGCCCTCGGGCATGTGCATTGCCCAAGGACGGTTGAATTCCGCGGTACCACCTTGTTTGACGCGGCGGATGTCTGGCCCGCCGTGCCCACTCTGCGCCCCTTATCGCGAGGCTCACGGCTTCCCTACTGGGGCTTCGCCGCCGCTGGCCGCGTGCCCGTTGAGGTCGCTGCTCGGGAGTGAACGCTTGGCCCTTGTCACCGCAGGAAGGCTTGCAGCCCATGACCTTCCCTCTCTTGCCGGCGACGCGGCGGGCAAAACCCTCTCCGTCAACGCATTGGGCTACAGGATACCACATTGTGTGGGCGTATCGCCGCGTTCCGTTTTGTTCGTGCTGGGTACAAGGCAGGTAGCTGTGCAAACTGGCCGCGCGCCCACCCGAAGCGCCCGGCTCACGAGATCAAGGATATGGTATGGGAAAGAAACTCGATAAGAAGGCCGAGCCCGCAGCGGGCAAGACATCCAAAGGCATGAAGGTCGATAAGGCCGTCAAAAAATTCCGCAAGCTCGAGGGCAAACTGTGGACCCGCGAGTACCTGCTCAAGATTGCCGAGTTCGATGGCGCGACCATTGCCCCCGCCAACGGCGCCGCGGCCCGCGCCGATGCCATGGGCACCCTTGCCGGCGAGCATCACAAGCTGCTGACCAGCGAAAAGTCTGTCGAACTTGTGCGCTCGCTGGCACGCGAGACCGTCTCCGGAGGCAAGATCGACGACCCGCAGCTGCTCGACGAGATCCGTGTGCTCGGCCGCGACCAGCGCGAGGCAAGCGCCATTCCCACCGAGGAGGCCGAGGCCTGGACCAGGCTCACCTGCGAGGCCGACGCCGTGTGGCACAAGGCCAAGACGGCCAATGACTGGGCGAGCTTTGAGCCCTATGTGGATAGAATCGTCGGCCAGCTTAAGCATCAGGCCGAGCTCATGGACCCCAAGCGCGACCCATACGATGTTTGGCTCGACCAGTACGAGCGTGGCCTTTCCGCCAAGAGCTTCGACGCGTTTTGCGATGAGGTCAAGGCCACGGTCGTTCCGCTCGTGCACGCCATCGGCGAGCGCGGCCAGCAGCCAGCTGCCGACTTTTTGCACGCCCGCGTGCCCGAGGCTGCCCAGCGCGCCATGAGCTTCGACCTTATGAAGCTCGTCGGCCTGGACCTGAACGACACCACGCTTGCCTTTACTGAGCACCCGTTTAGCGAGGGCTTTGCCGTGGGTGATGCGCGCATCGCGACGCACATCTACGAAGACGACTGCATCTCCAACGTCTACAGCATCATCCACGAGGCGGGACATGCCATGTACGAGCTGGGCGTCAATCCGGCTTATGCGCGCACGTGCCTGGAGGGCGGCACTTCCATGGGCATCCACGAGAGCCAGAGCCGCTTCTTTGAGAACACCGTGGGCCGCAGCCGCGCCTTTATGGGACCGCTGCTGCAGGTACTGCGCCGTCACGCGCCCGAGGTCTACGGCGACGTGGACGAGGACACGCTCTACTGCGCCGTGAACATTGCGCAGCCGTCGCTGATCCGCACCGAAGCCGACGAGCTCACCTACCCGCTGCATATTATGGTGCGCTACCAGATTGAGCGCATGCTGTTTGCCGGCGAGGCCACGGCCAAGGACATCCCCGCGCTTTGGAACCGCTTTATGGACGAGTACCTGGGCCTTCCCGTTCCCGACGACACGCGCGGTTGTCTGCAGGACACGCACTGGAGCGGCGGCTCGTTTGGCTACTTCCCCACCTATGCGCTGGGCAGCGCCTACGACGCCATGTTTGTGCCGGCCATGTGCCGCGACGGCGTCGACCTTACCGGTGCCTGCGCGAGTGGCGATCTGTCACCCGTTCGCGCGTGGCTGGGCGAGCACATTTGGCAGTGGGGTCGCGCCAAAGACGCGCCGGAGCTCATCAAGGGCGCCTGCGGCATGGCCTTTGACGCCCGCTACTACTGCAGCTACCTGCAGGACAAGTTCACCACGCTGTACGAGTTGTAAGGATTGACCAGCACGCCATCGCCAACGCCAACCATGTTGACGCCAATGTCTTGGCAACGTCAGCGAAAACGACCCTAAGCGAGCAAGGCGACGTGAAATGAAAGGGCGCTGACCTTCTGGTCGCGCCCTTGAAATTGAACGTCAGATTGCCGCTTAGGGGCGTTTGCAGCGTCGAGCAGTTACGCGGTTTGGTAAAACCGCGTAACTACAGAGCCTCGAGTGCGTTGGCGATGCGCTTCATGGCGGCATCGGCGGATGCTTGGTCGGGCGCCTCGGCCAGCACGCGGATAACCGACTCGGTTCCGCTCTTGCGTACGAGCACGCGGCCCTCGCCTGCCAGCGCAGCCTCGGCCTCGGCGATGGCGTTCTGCACGCCCATGTTCTCGAGCGCGGCGTCCTTGTCCGCCACGCGCACGGCCACCTGCGCCTGCGGCAGCAGCTTGCACGGAGCCGTGAGCTGCGAGAGCGTCTCGCGCTCGGCGCGGATCACTTCCATCACGCGCAGCGAGGTCATAATGCCGTCGCCCGTGCGCTCGATATCGCCAAAGATCGTATGGCCCGTCTGCTCGCCGCCTAGGCTGTAACCGCCCTCGCGCATCTTGGCATACACGTGACGGTCGCCCACACCGCTGGTCACGGCACTTAGGCCGGCAAGCTCCAACGACTTGATCAGGCCAAAGTTGCTGGCAATCGTCGGAACCACGGTACCGCCCGAAAGGCGACCGTGCTTGTTCAGGTACACGCCGCACACGTACAGGATCTGGTCGCCATCGACCACGCGGCCGCGCTCGTCCACGGCCAGGCAGCGGTCGGCATCGCCGTCGTAGGCAAAGCCCACGTCCAGGCCCTGCTCCACCACGTGGCGCTGCAGACGCTCCATATGCGTGGAGCCGCAGTCGACGTTGATGTTAAAACCATCAGGCGCGGCATTGATCACGCGCACGTCGGCGCCCAGCGCGTCGAACACCGGCTTGGCCACCGAGGACGCCGAGCCGTTGGCGCAGTCGATGCCGATCTTGACGCCCTGTAACGAAAAGTTCGCGCTGGCGATGAGCGAGGCAATGTAGCGGTTGCGGCCCTGCATGTAGTCCACCGTGGCGCCGATGTGGTTGCCCGTGGCCAGCGGCACCTCGCTCTTGCCATCGACGTAGTCCTCGATGAGCTCCAGTACGTCCTCGTCCATCTTAAAACCGTCGCTATTGACGAGCTTAATGCCGTTATCGCAAAACGGGTTGTGGCTCGCGCTGATCATGATGCCGCAATCGAAGCAGCCTTCCACGGTCTGATGCGCTACGCCCGGCGTGGGGATCACGTGCAGCATATAGGCGTCCGCGCCGCTCGCGACCAAGCCGCTCACCAGCGCCGCCTCAAACATATAACTCGAGCGACGCGTGTCCTTACCCACGATGACGCGCGCCTTGCGCTCGCGGTTGGCGCCGTAATACCAGCCCACAAAACGGCCAATCTTATAAGCGTGCTCTACCGTCAGCCCAACGTTAGCCTCACCGCGAAAGCCGTCGGTGCCAAAGTACTTCATGCGCTCTCCTTACAAAATAGGGGCGAACAGATTGCCTGTCCGCCCCAAAATGGTACTCGATTATCTGCGCTACCAGAAAAACCCTACGCCGACGCGCTGTCGCGAGCCGCCTGGCATGTAGGAGTCTGACGCAGCGTAAGCGGCTTGTCCCCCGCCTCGGCTGACGTGGTCAGCGTATATGTGATCGTCGTCGTCTCGCCAGCATGCAGGTCAACGGTGCCCGAATAGAAGGGGATTCCATGCCACGTAGCGGCGCCAAGACCAAACTGGGTGCCCTCGACGGTCAGATCAGTAATGTTGCCGCCCGTCGGGGCAAACAACGAGACATTCAGACGCTCGTCGTCGCGCGCGGCATCGGGCGCGCTCGCCGCGACGTAGTCGGGCAGCTTGCCGGCCTCCTCCTGCGTCATGATGTTCGTCAGGGTAACGGCGATGCGATACGAGCATGTGCCGTCACCGTTCTTGATGCCCTGGCCAATCTGCGTATCGGCATTCAGGTACCAGTCGAGCTTGGAGAAGCTCAGGTTGTTAAAGTAGACACCAGCAACGGGATCTTCACTCGGGTCATCCGGATCGGGCAGCGAGGCGTCGATGTTTATCTCCTTGATAGCGTTCTGCTCGTCATCGTTTTTCATCCACGCGATCAGGCGGCCCTCTTCGGCACCGCGCTCAACGGCGCTGACAAGCTTCGTAACATCGACATCGCCGATACCGCCAAGGATCTTGTCGAAGGCAGCGCTGGCGACGGATGCAAAGATGCCGTCCGACTCCTCGACCGGATAGTTCCAGTACACATCGTGCATGAGGACCTTTGCGGCGTTGGTGCCGTCGACAACCGTTCCGTCGGGCAGCGACACGTTACCGACCAGGCCCAGCAGATACTGCAGGAACACCGGGTCGATACCAATGACGCCATCGACGTCCTGGCCATATTGAGATTTCCACAGGGCTGCGACACGCTGCGAGTTGCGGGGCCAATCAGGCGAATAGGTATTGCCCGAGTTGTACAGGTTACTGTGGTTGCCGAACAGCGCCTCATCCTCTTCGTCGACGCTCTCGACTGCCTCATCCTCGCTGAGTCCAATGCGGGGAACAAACTCGCCAATCGACATCTGGCCGTCGGTGACCGAAATCAGGCCCTGCGAACCGCCAAAGCCGCCGCAGGCACGAATCTCGACGTTGTTCATGGCATACACAAGGTAGTTGCGCGTCTGGCCGTTGGCGCCGAGCATCTGGGGAAGGACGGGGGCGACCTTCTCCGCCGCGTCAACCGCGCCGTTGAGGGTGGCAAAGCCGTCCTTGGCCTTATCGACCAGCTCGGTCACCTGGGAAATATGAGTATCGCCAATGCCCTGGATCTTCTCGTTGGCGCTCTTGAACACCTTCGAGCTGCTGGAAAGCGAATCGGCGACCGCCTGCAGCGCGGACACGTTAATCATGCCGTCCTGAAACAGCTTGCCGGGCGTGGCCTGCGAAAGGTTATCGGCCATGGGAACCAGCGCATTGCTCGAGACATCGGACAGGGCGTCGATCATGGTGCGGGCCGCATTGATGTCGCTGCCATACACCGGGATAAACGAAGCCGCCGTCCACAGCGGGCTCGAGGTCTCCGCCTTCATGCTGTCGCAAAGCTCATCAATCTTCTTCGCGTCGTCAGGCAGCGTCGAAAAATCGCCCGACGTGACCTTGTCCTTAAGGCCACCGACAATCTCGACGGCCTCCTTCGCTTCACTCTTTACGGTCTTTGCCGAGTTAAGCAGCATAAAGCCGCTTGCGCCAAGCGCAACGAGAAGCACCGCGACTACAGCGGCAATAATGGCACCGGTGTGACGCTTTTTGCGTTCGCCCTTGCGATGGCGATGACGGACCAGACCGTCAGAGGTCGAACTCGACGAAGCGTCGCTACCGTAGTTCAAGCCAAAATCGTAATAATCTTCCTTGGAACCCGAGCCCGCAAACTCGGCACCGCTATCATCCAGGCGGGCGAACGTGCCAGTCTCGGAGGCACCGGTGTAAATCGTGCCAAGGTTACCCGTAAGCCCCGCGCCACCGGCAGAGGGAGTATTGTTGGCGGCCTTGCCGGCATTAACGTTGCCGGCGGCATTTGCGGCGTTGGTAGCACCTGCGTTGTTCGCAGGTACCGAAGGAGCCCCGCTCGGCTGCGACGCGGAGGTTGCACCGTCCGCAAAGACATTCCCTCTTGCACGGCCGGTCTTTTTTGCCTTTTGTGACTGCTCGTACAGAGCGGTAAACATCGCCGTCTCGCCCGGGGACACGCGCTTACCGGAACCGCCCTGTCCAGCGCCGCCCGGCGTGCCGGCCTTACCAGCCCCGTTCGGACGCGGCGGAACTGCAGGACGGCCGCTATCGCTGCCCTTAAAGTGATTACCAGCCATAAAGAAATCCTCGCAATTGAGTCGCAATGAAAAAGTCCATAACGTTACTAGTCTATGGCATTTTGAGCATCGACAGCTAAACTCCAGACACGGACATCAATTGGCGAAAATGCGGCACAACACCTTTTCTGTCTTGGCGGCGGCGCCAGCTACACCGTGAGGAACATCATCACGATGATCATGGAAAAGCCGATAAGGTCGGTCGGCAAAAACACCGTGCCCAGCATAACGGCGCTGGTGATGGTCGCCGAAACCGGCTCCACAGTTCCGATGAGGCTCGCACGCACCGAGCCGATGTCCTTAACGCCCTGCATATAGAGCATGTAAGCAAAAAACGAGCCGATAACCACGAATACCGCGAGCGCCTCGACGCCGGCAGCGTCGAGTGCCGGCATATGCGCCCAAGGCTGCACGAAGACGCACGAGACCACGCCCGCCGTGAGCATTGCCGAGCCCGTGACGATGGGGCTGCCGTATTCGGGCAGGATCTTGGCGGGAATCACCGC
The DNA here is from genome assembly GCF_003462695.1 of Collinsella sp. AF16-8. Taxonomy (NCBI): domain Bacteria; kingdom Bacillati; phylum Actinomycetota; class Coriobacteriia; order Coriobacteriales; family Coriobacteriaceae; genus Collinsella; species Collinsella sp. AF16-8. The sequence continues at coordinate 62,368 of NZ_QRXX01000003.1, read as the reverse complement.
CATACACGTGGCGCTGACCGCACACATAAGGCCTGCGACCAGGCCAAGCGGCGATATGCTCAGACTGGTAGGGTCGCCGCCGGTAGCGATTAAAAAGGTGCCGCCCAGGGCCAACCCAATGCCAACGGCCTCACGCACGCGAGGCATGCGATGGTCGATCACGCAGGTGTAGCCCATAATGATGACCAGTTGCAGGCACTGGAGCACCGTCGCGGTTCCGGCGTTCGTCAGGCGCACGGCCGAAAGATAGCAAAACTGGTTGAACAGCAGACCAAAGGCGGTAAAGAGCAGCAGCTGCTTGCGATCGGCGGGTGTGGTCCAGAGCTTAATCAGGCGCTCGCGGTCGCGCGTAACAACCACGGCCATAAAGAGTAGACCGGCGAGAATCTGACGCACGCTCATAAGCCACAAGGTGTCGACGTGGTAGGTATCGAACAGAAAGCTCGCGCTGGTGCCCGAGAAGCCCCAAAACGAACCGCCCACCAGCGTAGCCAAGACGCCCGTGATCATCTTGCGCGTCGAAGCGCTGTTCAGGCGCTCGCGCCAAGCGCGGCGGGTGCTACGGCTGAGCTCATCGGTGCCCTCGGGCACATCAATGTTCGATATATCGGTCATCGGCACCGAAGCCCCTGCGCCTTCGACCTGCTCGACACGCTCTTTGCTCATTCCATTCCCTCGAAGCAGCCTGGAAACAATTCGGCTTACCTTACCACGGCGAAGGCACCAGCTGGAGGCTTGTCCGCTTATCGGTAGGACAATTCCGCAGACGTCTTTCCATAGCTCGATACCGCAATGGCCTTGCATTATGCGACAGTCAAATCGCGGCAGCAGGCTCTTTTGAAATGGATATGACAAAGCCCCCGAATTCCACAATGTAAGCGATTTTTAAAAATGTTCTTGCCACCGAGTTCAGGCTCCGTTATATTATCCCTTGCGCGCTTGCGCACCCTTGATCGGGCGTTTAGCTCAGGGGGAGAGCGCTTCCCTGACACGGAAGAGGTCAGAAGTTCAAATCTTCTAACGCCCACCATATGTTCGCAGCTCAGAGACTATGTCCTCTGGGCTGTTTTGTTTTATGTCGCCAAATCCGCTGGCAGTTCCAACCGTCATCGCAACGTAGCATCAATTCACCTGACGAATGGCTGCCAAACAAATTCAATACCCCAACATCAACAATAGCCAGGCACAAAACTGCGCCGCAAGCTGCTCCAACCGCCCAACTGGCCAAAAGCCGACCATCTACTTGCCGATCTATCCATCGGCATAACCAATCAGTCCGCACCGCAACTTCTAAGCAAAACGCCGCGATGTCTGCGCCCTGCGGTATCCTTGAGCCACTTGCACCTGCAGCACCAAGGAGCCGCCATGCGCACCGAGCTCGATGTCCCCTTTTCGCACAAAGAAGAAGCCAAGGCGCTGGGCGCCAAATGGGACCGGACCAAGAAGATCTGGTATGTACCCAGCGGCGTCAACCCCGAGCCCTTTGCCGAGTGGCTGCCCGGTGTTGACCGATCCGACCCCTCAGCGCCGTATATATATCTAGTACTGGGCAAGCGCGAGTGCTGGAAGTGTCACAAAGAGACCTCGGTCGCGGCCTTCGGCATTCCCTATCGAACCGATAACGACCAGAGCATCGCCATCGCGCACGCGCCCAACAAGGCCGGGCACATTGCCATCGACACGGCCAACGCCAACGCACTCGCCATCGTGCCCGCTCTTGGCTGCGCGCCGGGCGAGATCCGCGACTACCTTCATAAGCGCTGCGGCTACAAGCCCGTAGGCGCGCGAGCCTCCAAAACCCCGTCGCTCGGCAACACGTGCACCAGTTGCGACGCGCTGCAAGGCAGCCGCTATCTGTTCGAGGAGCCCTCGTCCCCGTTTGCCCTCACTGCCATCAACAAGCTGCCGGCACTGGAGTTTGTGCGCGTCGAAGTTGCCGGCGTTTTTGGCGTCCCGACCACGCGCACCGACTTTGACCAGGCGCTCTTTACCTGGGCACGCGACCATCACGCCGAGTTCCACAAGCAGCTCGGTGAGGGGGTTTATTTATAGGGACAGAGATGTCTTCACAGCCAGCTCCTCCGCGTCACCTATCCCTCGTCGCCGGCGTCATACACGATATCGAGGCCACAAACAGGGCATTTCTCCTGATACACCGGCATATGAACGCCTGTCCGTTTTCTCACTTCGTCGCTAAGTCTGTCGCACGCATCGATGAACCGAATGTCGAGGCACGGTATTTGCGAGCCGCAGCAAGGACAGGCGACGACAAACGACCCGCAATCAACTTCTACGCTCGGAAACATTTTGTTGTCTATAAGGGCGCACGGCAGTTTTCCGTACTTCCCCATCGCAATATCGCCTCGCCAGCTCACGTTCGCTCCCCTCTCGCTATACAAATCAGGAAGAGCATGCACCGGCAGGCGTGCGCGAGATTGCATCGCCACGCGATCCGATCAAACAGCACGATCGTAAAAGACCGCCAAAGCCAAATTTCATCGTCGGTCGCACCCTGTCCGGCAAACTCAATATCGACGGGTATGTGCTTCAGATAACTCATGTCGGGCGCAAAACGAGGGTCCGGTCCGCCTTTATGAACAGGACCGTGCAGAACAAACCATCCGTTTTCGGGCTCGGACCGCTCAACAAACGCAAGGCCGAGCACCTTATAGCCCACCTCGGTTGCAAATATGACTCCGACTGGGACGTCACATTCCATGCAGTTGAGCATTTTACGGTTGTAATTCTGGTCTCGAAAACCAACGGTACCCGACGCTTGAACCGAGTACTTAATGACCCACGTACCATCGTCCAAATAGAGCGGAGGCACATTGTTGATGCTCTCGGTTTGCCGCTGGCGCGCTTGTACCCCGCTACCCCACTCCCCTGTATACTGATGTAGCACGTGTTTCATCCGGGCTTGTTGGACCGGGTCGTTCATGGGAGGGTCTTATGGCTGCTTCGAATCCGCCTAAGGGGAGCGTTTCTTCTTCGTCCATCAAGCCGGTTACGCGCAAGGCCGTGCGTTGCCAGCGCGAGGTCGCTTGGCTTGTCACGCAGGCGGCGGGCAGGCTTGTGGCGAGCACGGAGGACGTCAATGCTCCCACACCGAGCTTTGTGCTGGCAGCGGCGCTTGATCGAGTACGCCAGCTGGAATTCGCCGCGCAAGAAGACGGCAGCCACCTTGACTACCAGAACGCCATGGCGCCCGACCTGCAAACGTTCTGCCACATGGCCAAGTTGCCCGCCGCGCCCAATGCGCTTTCGGACGCAGGCTACATGTTTACGCTTTCGGGCGCGGACCTTATCCGCGACATCTACGCATACTGCAGCGAGCTCGCCGAGCGCAGCGTCTTTGGCACGGCAGAAATCAAACCGGGATATGTCATCAAGCTGGTTCTTAGGCTGTTCTTGATGGACGGGTTCGGGGCCATGCCGGCGTAAGCCGAGTCTTTAGCATCACCGTCGACTGGGCAACAACCGCTTTACCTTAGTGGGCGCCAATCGAGGGTCGATTATTGGGTCGCCTCGTCCACTAACGCATTTATTCCACGCGCTCTGACAGTCTATATTTGCGGTTGCGGCTTGTCGACGGCGCCGTCGGCTCAAGCTCACCCTGCTCAATGAGCGCATTGACGCGTGCCCTAACCTGGGAAACCGTGAGTCCCGTGCGCTCCGCCAGTTCGCGCGTCCCCAATTCGCCGTAGCGCTTGAGTGCCGTCATAATCAAGTCCCCGCCATGATCGACCGGCTCGATCTTTGGACGGTAAAGTACGACCTTGAACCGATCGAACCCCGGGCAGAACAGGGGCTCGGCCAGACCATGCGCGCGCATGGCATCGATCATCATCGGGATGCCCGAGCCATTGCCCTCAGCCGGCGAACCTGCGCCATCCGGCAGCGGGACAATCGACATGAGTTTCACGAGCGTCGCGTTACGGCATCGGGAGCTGCCGTCAAACAAGTTCTCGCGAGTCTTTCCCCCGTAAAGGCCGCCAGGATTCGTCACCTCGACACGATCGTCAAAGACGTCGACGGCAATCGATTGTCCACAGAACCGATCCCCGTATTCTCGATGGATTACGGCGTTGGCGATTGCCTCGCGCAGAACCTCCTCGGGAATCTCCAGCGAGTCGATACGCGAGACGCCTTGGACGGTCGAGATGCGGCGCAGGTTTTTGGCGACAGCTGCGACGGCATCCGAAATCATCTCGCCTAGGGTGCCCTCGCAGACTGTGCGGTCCATAAACCTTAGTGGCCCCGCAGCTCCCTTTTGAGTTCCCACGTGGACAGCCACATCAATGAAGAGCTTGGGATAGAACTGCTGAGGGTAAACGCCCGCGGCAAGGAGGCCGGCCTTGGTAACATTGCCCTGGAAGTCGAGGAAATTCAGACGCTCCATCTTTGTCTTCTTGTCCGCCGCACCGCGCATCGCTCGAGGCGTCAGCGAATAGGCACGCTCTATCGTGCGGTCGACCATCGACTCGTCGAGATCGCCCACACTCGTACCGGGCACCGCATCGCGATCGCTAGGACTCGTCCGTTCATATGACGACAGTGCCAAAACCTCGGTCGACGAAAGCGGGACATCTTTGTCATCGATGCGTTTGTAGCTGCCACCTTGAGCGCCCCGCTCTATGACATAGCAAGGCTTGCTCGACGGGTCGAGCTCCTCAATCGTGATGACCAGAACCACGGTGCCCTGGAGCTCCACGCGCTCAATGGTGTATTTGGGCGGATTGGCCAGCTTTCCACGACCGCCGGCATCGCCCATGCCCGCCACGAATTGGTTGAGCACTTTCTCGGTCTCAAAGTTTGTAACTGGGACAAAACCCGCGTGCTCGCTCACTCCGAGTACGATGATGCCGCCGGCGGTGTTTGCGAAAGCGCTGACCGTTTCCCATACGTCGCGGGAAAGTGTCGTGGCGCTCTCCTTGACCTCGACGTTAAGATCGTCCGAGCCCATGCGCCTTAAAGACTCGAGCAGACCGGTTAGTTCGTTTTCGTTCATCTGCACGTCCTTTCGCTCGGTTCTGCGAAGAATGCCGCGGATAGATTTCCCTCGTCTCTCAGTTATCTCTCGTAATTATCTCTCATCTTTCTGTTATCTCTCATATTAGAGATGAGTGAGAGATGAAAGATAAGATGTCTGTCATCTGTTTCATTTAAACATGTTGTTGCTGGTAAAACAATCTATATTGAGACAATACCATGGTTGCCCGTCTCTTTGCAGCATTGTTATCTCTCATATTTATCTCTCATCTATCTGTTATCTCTCGTATTAGAGACGAATGAGATATGAGAGTTGTGCGGGCGGCGGATGAGCGTGGATTATGAACGGTCGGATATCGAGAGTGGATATTTGGACGGTTTTTGGGCTTTTGGCGGCCGATTTCGTCCGAAAATCCACGCTCATTCGGCATGCGTCCGGAAATCCACGCTCGTGTGTCCGAAAATCCACGCTCGTGCGGCAGATTGGTCGAAGGCCCCATATGGGTATACTCTCGGGGATTCGACTCGATTCGCCCCCGCTGGGGCGTCAAAGGAGACTGCATATGCCCACCACCTCAACCGACCCGCGCGCCGCTGCCGCCGCGCTGCTAGTGCCCGGCACTACCTGCCACGGCTTTGCCGTCGAGCGCTGCGAGACCGTGCCCGAGCTCGACTCGGACGCCTATGTGCTGCGCCACACCGCCTCGGGCGCTCGCCTGCTGTACCTGGCATGCGATGACGAGAACAAGGCCTTTGCCATTGGCTTTAAGACGCCGCCGGCCGATTCCACCGGCGTGTTCCATATTCTTGAGCACTCGGTACTGTGCGGGTCGGCCAAGTTTCCCGTCAAGGAGCCGTTTGTCGACCTGATCAAGAGCTCCATGCAGACGTTTCTCAACGCCATGACCTACCCCGACAAGACCATCTACCCCGTTGCCACCACCAACGAGCAGGACCTGTACAACCTGATGGACGTGTACCTGGACGCGGTGTTCAACCCGGCCATCTATACCAAGCCCACCATTTTTGAGCAGGAGGGCTGGCACTACGAGCTGGACCTGCCGGAGAGCGCCGAGGGCGAAGGCGACAGCAGCTCCGCGAGCCTGCGCGAGGGCACGCTGCGCTATAACGGCGTGGTGTTCAACGAGATGAAGGGCGCGCTGTCCGACCCCATGAGCGTGCTGGACGACGCCGTCAACGCCGCGCTCTATCCCGACACCGCCTATGCGCACGAAAGCGGCGGCGACCCGCGCGCGATTCCCGCGCTCACCTACGAGCAGTTCCTGGACACGCATGCGCGCCACTACAATCCTTCCAACTCCTACATCACGCTCTACGGCGACCTGGACGTGGACCGCGCACTGGCCTTTTTGGACGAGCGCTATCTGTCGCAGCCGAGTGCCGCAAGCCGCCGCATGGACGCAGCCGTTGCCGCCGGCGAGGACCCGTCCGCGCTGGCGCCCAATCCGCTGGGCGTGCAGGCGCCCGTGACCTGCGAGTACAAACGCATCGAGATGTCCACCACGCCCGAGAACGCCTTGGTGGGCCTGGGCCTTGTGCTGGGCAGCGCGCTCGACCGCAAGCGTACGATCGCGGCGGATATCCTGTTCGAGGCACTGCTGGGTTCTAACGAGGCGCCAGTTAAGAAGGCCATTCTGGCCGCCGGCCTGGGCGGCAACGTGGTGAGCTATACCGCGGCCGAGAGCCTGCAGCCCTACGAGCTCATCATGCTGCAAAACGCGCAGCCCGGCGTGGCGCGCGAGCTGCGTCGCGTGTTCCAGGACGCCTGCCGCGACCTGTGCGAGCACGGCGTTCCGCGCGAGCGCCTGGAAGCTATCATCAGTAGCAACGAATACGACCTGCGCCAGCGCGACTACGGTATCGCTGACGGCGTGGCCATTGCGTGCGACGCGCTGAGCACCTGGCTCTACGATGACGATGCTGCAACGCTGGCGCTCAAGTACGGTCCGGTGTACGAGGAACTGCGCGGCGAGCTGGACGGCAGCTATTTTGAGGACCTGCTGCGCGAGCTCGTGCTGGAAAACGACCACATGGCGCTGGTCGAGCTGGTACCGGTGGATGCCGCCGAGGGTTCGGAGGGCGCCGGAGCCGCCGAGCTGGCAGCCAAACGCGACGCCATGACCGATGCCGAGCTGGCCGACGTGGTCGAGCGCACGGCCGCGCTGCGTGCCGCGCAGGAGGCGGAGGACACGCCCGAGGCCAAGGCCACGCTGCCGCGCCTGCGCGTGTCCGACATTGGCGAGGCGCGCCCCGAGCCGCCGCTGGTCGTAGACACGACCGCGCCCATCCCCTGCCTGCGCCACGGCATCCCTACCAACCGTTTGGCCTACGCCATGCAGTATTTCGACCTGAGCTGCGTCGCGTTTGAGGACCTGCCCTATGTAACGCTGCTCTGCCGCCTGCTCAAGCAGCTGCCCACGAGCGAGCACTCGGCCGAGGAACTCGACAACTTGCTCGCCGGCAAGCTAGGCTTTTTGAGCTTTACGACCGAGGTCATGACCCAGCCCGACGTAAACGGCGCGCACCCCTACCTGCTGGTGAGCGCCGGTGCCCTGTCCGAGAAGATCGGTGCGCTGGCGAGCCTGCCGCGCGAGGTGTGGTCGAGCACGCTTTTGGCAGATGCCGACGCCGACCGCGTGCGCGACGTGCTCACGCAGATTCGCATTGGGCTTGAGCAGGGCTTTATCAACAACGGTCACTCGGCGGCGCTCGGTCGCGCGATGAGCTACAGCTCGCCTTCGGCCGTGGTGCGCGAGCAGCTTTCGGGCGTGGACTTCTACCTGTTCCTGCGCGATCTGCTCGACCACTTTGACGAGCGCCTGGACGACCTGCGCGCCAAGCTTGCCGAGCTGGCAGGCCGCATCTTTGTGGCCGATGGCTGCATGGCGAGCTTTACCGGCAGCGATGAGGACTTTGACGCGTACTGGGATGCCGCGGGCAGCCTGGGGCTGGGTGCGGGTGCGGCGGGCGTTGCCGGCAACGACGTGCTCGTGGTGCCGACGCCGCGCGACCGCCACGAGGCCTTTGTCATCCCCAGCGACATCTGCTTTGCGGCACGCGCGTGCGATCCGCGCCGTCTGGCCATCGACGTAACGGGCGCCTGGGCGGTTGCCGCCAACGCGCTCTCCTACGACTACCTGTGGAACGAGATCCGCGTGAAGGGCGGGGCGTACGGCTGCGGATTCCGCGCGGCAGGTGAGCGTCAGGCGGCGTTCTACACCTACCGCGACCCGGCGATCGATCCTTCGATTGAGCGCGTGGCGCGCGCAGGCGAATGGCTCGGCAGCTTTGAGCCCGACGAAGCCGCCTTTGAGGGCTTTATCGTGAGCTGCGTGAGCGGCATGGACGCGCCGGTGAAGCCGTACGCGCTCACCAAGCGCCGCAACACGACCTACCTGGCCGGGCTCGATCCGCATGCGCGCGAGGAGCGTCGCGCCCAGATGCTCGCCGCCACGCCCGGTGAGCTGCGCTCGCTCGGCACCGACGTGACGCGCATCGCAGCCGAGTCGCCCACCTGCGTCTTTGGCGGCCGCGACGTCATCGCAAAGAGCAACGCCGGCTTTAACGTCATCGACCTGCTGAGCTAGCCACAGCAAGCAAAACCACCACAAAGGGGACAGGCACCTTTGTGGTGGTTTCGACATTTGCCCAGATAAAACCTGCCAAAATAAACCTGTCCCTTTTTGGTAGGTTTGGGAGAGGGGGCTGGAATGGATAAGGCTGAGTTGCGGCGGGCGGTGATTGCTCGGCGCGATGCTCTTGATTTGGACTTGCGGGCAGCGAAGTCTGCTGATATCTGTGCACGGCTGGTTGAGCTGCTGGGCCGCTTGGATGCCGCGGCGCCGCGCACCGTTGCCGTCTATGCCGCGATGGGTTCCGAGGCAGACCCTGCCGCGTTTGCCGCTGCGGCCGCCGCGCGCGGCTGGCGCGCAGCCTATCCGTGCATGCTCTCGGCAGCCGAAGCCGCAGCTTGTGGCCAGCGTATGTGCATGCGGGCAGTTGCCGCCGACGATGCGTCCGCGGCTCCGTTTATCACTCATCCCACGCGAGCCTTCGCTGCCGCGGACATCGGCAGCAACCGCTTCCCCATCGTGCCTGCCGAAGCACTCGACATGATTGTTGTGCCGCTCGTGGCCTTCGACCAAACCGGCGCGCGCCTGGGCTACGGCGGCGGCTGCTACGACCGTTACCTGTCCATGCTCTCGCCCGCATGTCAAATCGTCGGCATCGCCTTTGACGAACAGCGCATCGACCACGTCCCCACCGACGTCCACGACCTGCCGCTGCCCAACATCGTCAGCGCCTAAATGTCGTTGTATCGCACCCGCAAGATAAGCGTGGAAAATCTCCCACTTTGGGACTGTTCGGGGGCAAAAAACGGGAGATTATCCACGCTCATTATTCAAACGTCCGATAATCCACGCTCGTATGTCTGAAAATCCACGCTCAACCAATACGCGTCCAGATTTCCGCGCTCGTGTGTCCGATTATCCACGCTCGTGCAGCCTAACGTCCTGTAACCGTCTCAGCAGGCACGCGGCACGCCGGCAACCTTGAGCTTGCGATCGAGCTTTGTCGGGTCCCTTAGATCATCCCAGCACAAGCGCACAATCTTACAGTTATCGAGCATCGAAAGCCTCGACTCGCGCTGGCGCTCGTCAAATTGCGCCTTTGCGAGCTTGCCCTCCTCCGCCGCCTTCTCGCTTTTAACGAATCCGTCGAACTCCCCAATAATCAACCGGTCACCCACGCGCCACAGATAGTCAACGCGATACGGCTTTCCCGGCTCAACCGGGTCGAACAGCTCAACTTGCAGCTCCGGAACCTGCCAGCCGCGCTCGATCATCAGCGCACGCGCCTTGGACTCGCCGCCGCTTTCCGACAAGCCGTCGGCACACCGCGCAACCCTGCGCGCCGTCACAACACCGCGACGATTCAAACCAAGCTTGTTGACTGCCTCAACAAGGTGCTCCTTCGACAAAAGCTGCTCATGGAGCGCCGAGTCCGCAATGATCAGCCCCTCGACAAACGACGCGTCGACCAGGCAATCCGTAATCGTTTGATCGATATCGGTCATGGCAATATCCATTTGACTGGCCCGCGTTCGATAAGCATAACGATGGCGAATGACCTGAGAGCCCGGCGTCGTCGATTGCGCCGGCATCGCGGCGATATGGATGTGCGTCAAATTGGCATGCGAAACCGAAAGACCATAGATAACAGCCGCCGTATAGGAGCAAAACGTCCAGTCGGGGTGCTTTTGCGCAAGCGCCCGCACCCGATGCAGATAACGTTGCCGAAACTTGAGCTCGGACCAGTATTCCGGACGCGCATACAACCCCGGCATGACCACCTCGAGACTTCCCGCCACCACCCGCCGCTCAATCTGCTTTGCCTCCGCCGTCGTGCGCGCGTACACGCAGCTCATCTGCTGCTCGCAAGCTTTAATGTGGCTTGTGAGTCTTTGATTCGCCGTCATGTTTGCCATGTCGCCTCCCAACTCTTGGAACGGCGCCAACGTACCAGGCGGTTTCATGCGAAGTCTGACCAAATGCCAACCAAAAGCTGACCAAATGCTTGACGGTTTTGAACGCTTTAGGTTAATGGCTTATATCTGCAGGTAGAACGGTTGTCGAGAGGTCCCTGTCTCCACATTTTGAGCCTCAAAAGCCACCGACTTCATTGAAAGAAAATATGCCGTGGATCAAAACTACCTAGTTTGCGATGCGGCCCGTATGTACTCGACGCATGATGCTGCCGCCGGTACAACAGCTGCAGAAAAATCGAGCGTGGAAAATCTCCCGCTTTGGGCCCCCTTACGAGCTAAAAACGGGAGATTATCCACGCTCATTCAACATGCGTCCGATTATCCACGCCCGTGTGTCCGATTATCCACGCTCGTCGCGTAGCGGCCACGGTAACCGCCGCAGCCACAGCCACGACAGCGGCCTAGTGCTCCTCGCCGGCGCGGGCCAGGTCGTAGGGTGTGGTCTGGTAGACGTAGTAGTTGAGCCAGTTGGTGTAGAGCAGCTGAGCCTGGCTGCGCCAGACGTTGCGCGGCTCGGCAGCGGGATCGTCGCCCGGGAAGTAATGCGCCGGCACCTGAGGGTTGAGCCCGCGCTTCACGTCGCGCTCGTACTCCAGACGCAGCGTGTCGGTATCGTACTCGGGATGGCCAAAGACAAAGAAGCGACGGCTGTCGGTCGACTTGACGATGTACAGGCCCACCTCGTCGGACACGGCCACGACCTCAAGCTGCGGCTCGGCCTCCACGTCCTCGCGGCGCACATCGGTGTTGCGCGAATGCACGGCATAGAAACGGTCGTCAAAGCCGCGGACCAGCGGGCTTTGCGGCTTCACCAGATAATGCTCGAACACGCCGCTCGCCTTTGCCGGCAGATCGTACTTCTGGATACCGTAATGATGGTAGAGCCCCGCCTGCGCGCCCCAACAAATGTGCAGCGTAGAGTGCACGTGCGTGGTGGACCAATCCATGATCTGGCAGAGCTCGGGCCAGTAGTCGACCTCCTCGAACGGCATCTGCTCCACGGGCGCGCCCGTGATAATCAGGCCGTCGTAGTGGATGTCGCGGATGTCGTCGAACGTGCGGTAGAACGTCTCCAGGTGGCCGGCGCTCACGTGCGTGGCCTCGTGCGTTTTGGTGCGCAGCAGGTCCACCTCCACCTGCAGCGGCGTGTTGGAGAGCTTGCGCATGATCTGCGTCTCGGTGGCGATCTTGGTGGGCATGAGGTTGAGGATGAGCACGCGCAGCGGACGGATGTCCTGGTGCAGCGCGCGGTACTCGGTCATGACAAAGATGTTCTCGCTCTCGAGCTGCGCGGCGGCAGGGAGGGCGTCGGGGATGCGAATGGGCATGGATGCTCCTTACGAGTCAGTTGCAGCTATGGTACAACGACCGGCCCCATCCGCGCGAGCACATCGCCCAGCGATGCCGTCAGCGGCCCAAATCACTCCAAAAGTAGAGATTACGGCATGTCCCAAAATCTGTGGCGCTTTAGCCTAGCAAAGTGGCAACAGGACGCTACAATGGTTCGACGCGAAAAACTCGGCCGAAAGGATACATATATGTACCAGACGCGTAAGATCGGGGTGGTCGGCCAGGGCCACGTAGGAGCACATGTCGCCAACAGCCTGCTCATGCAGGGCATTGCCGATGAGCTGTACCTATGCGATATCAACGAGGCCAAGGTGACGTCCGAGGTCCAGGACCTGCGCGACTCCCTTTCGTTTGTCCCGTACAACACCAAGATCGTCAACTGCTACGACCACTACGAGGAGCTGGCCTGCTGCGACGTCATCGTCAACGCCGCCGGCAAGGTCGCGCTGGCCGCCAGCAACCGCGACGGCGAGCTGTTCTTTACCACCGACGCCGCCCGCACCTTTGCCAAGCGCATCGTCGACGCCGGCTTCGACGGCATCTTCGTGAGCATCTCCAACCCCTGCGACGTCGTGTGCACCGAGCTGTGGCACCTGACCGGCTACGATCCCAAGAAGATCATCGGCTCGGGCTGCGGCCTGGACTCCGCCCGCCTGCGCACCGAGATCTCCAAGAAGGTCGGCGTGAGCCCCAAGTCCATCGACGCCTACATGATTGGCGAGCATGGCTTTAGCCAACTGGCCGCCTTTAAGGCCGCGACCATCGCCGGCAAGAGCCTCAACGAGCTTCAGGCCGAGAATCCCGACAAGTACGCCTTTGACCACATGGAGGTCGAGGAGCTCGCGCGCAAGGGCGGCTACGTAACCTACCAGGGCAAACAGTGCACCGAGTACGCCGTCGCCAACTCCGCCGCGCGCGTCTGCGCTGCCGTTCTGCACCACGAGCACGCCGTGCTTTCCGCCTCCACGCTCATGACCGGCCAGTATGGCGAGGAGGGCATCTTCACGTCCCTGCCGTGCGTGATCGGCGCCGAGGGCGTCGAGGAGGTCTACACGCTCGACCTGTCCGAGTACGAGCTCGAGGGCTTCCACAAGAGCTGCCAGCACATCCGTGACAACATCGCCCAGCTCGACTGGTGGGATGCCGAGGCCTACGACGCCAAGTAAGCGTCGGTTGCCGCGACACCTCGCGAATCTAAGCGCAATACCAAGCGGGCCGCGCCGGAAATCCCCGGCGCGGCCCGCTTTTTTGACTCGCGCTGCGCCCTTGCGAATCGAAGGTGAATGGTTTTCCCGTTACTTAGTACTGCTCGATGCCCATGTAGCGACGAATCTCGGGACTGTGGTCGAACACCTTGCCGCGGGCGGCGCGCAGCTCGCAGCTCATCGCATAGAAGAAGATCGGCTCCAAGAACGAACGAACGCTGGCGGGCACCTCGCCCACGCCGTACTCGAGCGCGTCGAGAACCATAACCATATCGGTGTGCGTGTTGAGGAACGCAAGTGCGCGCTCCTCCATGGGGCGGCACTCGCCCGAGCCGAGCTGCACAAAGTAGAACACGCCGGGCTCGGTAGCCTCGAACGGGCCGTGGAAGTACTCGCCAGAGTGGATGTAGCAGCAGTGCTGCCACTGCATCTCCATGAGCGAGCAGATCGCCATGGCATAGGTCTGGCTAAAGTTGGGGCCGGAGCCCAGGATATAGAAGAACTTGTGCTGCTGGCAGAGCTCGGCAAAGCGATCGCCCAGCTCGGCGTTAACCTTCTCGCGGGCGGCGGGCAGCAGCGCGTCCATCTGCTTAAGGCCGGTGTACATGTCGGCGAGCGCCTCGTAGCCCTCCTGCTGGTCGAGCAGCTCGGCAGCCATCAGCACGCCGATGCCCTGCGGGACCTCGGCCTGCGACTCGCCCTTGCCCCACGGATAGACCCAGGTGGTCCACTTGCCGTTGTCGATCTTGGAGCCCGCGTAGTCGGTCATGGTCACGACCTCGGCGCCGGCAGCCAGCGCCATCTCGCAGGCATCGACGACCTCCTGCGTATTGCCGCTGTGGCTGCAGGCGACGACGAGCGACTTCGGCCCCAGGCTCTTGGGCGCCATCAGGCAAAACTCGCGTGCCGTGTAGACCGTCGAGGCAAACGTGGTGGCCTCGCGCTTGAGCAGCTCGTTAGCCGGCATCAGGTCGATCATCGAACCGCCGCAGGCGATCCAAAAGACGTTCTCGATCTTACCCTTGCGCTCGATAATTTCCTGAATCAGATCGTGTGCGTTCACGGTGACGCTCCTCCTTGTGTGGCGGCTTTGAGCGACGGCAGCTCGTACCTGCGGTCGTTCTATGTTGTCCTATTTATAACACGTGTAATAACGCCCGTGAAGTCATCCCGGCAAATTTGTTCTATGTTGTTCTATCTGTGGACGTTAAATGTCGAACACGTAGCGCGAGCCCACGATCTTTTGACGTCCGAGCAGTAGAGGGCGTCCGCCGGCGTCGGTAAAGTAGGCCTCCATATAGAAGAGCGGCTCGCCGACCGGCACCTCCAGCAGCGGGGCCGCGTGGGCATCCGCCAGCGCAATCTCCACGGTGCAGGGGTCGGACTTGAGCGGCGCGCGACCCGAATGCTCGGCAACGAGCGAGAAGATCGAGTTGTCGGCGAGGTCCTTATCGGCAAGCGTCTGCAGGTAGGGATGGTCGGCGAGCACAAAGGCGTTGTTCTCGAGCATGACGGGCACGCCGTCTGCCGTGCGCACGCGCTCGACCACAATGAGCTCGCAGCCGGGTTCCACGCCAAGAAACGCCGCGTCCTCGTGCGTCGCCGCAACCACCGTGCGCGACACCAGGCGCGCTCCGGCCACCATGTCGTTGGCGGCGCAACCCTCGGAAAAGCTCTGGACGTCGCCTTTCTGGACAATCTTGCGCTTGAGCTTGGGAGCGCACACAAAGGTGCCCCTCCCCTGTTGGCGGTTGAGGTAGCCCGCGCGCGACAGTTCCTCGATGGCGCGGCGCACGGTGACGCGACCCACGCCGTAGGACTTCGCGAGTTCCATCTCGGAAGGAATACGCGAGGCGGCCGCGTACACGCCGCGCGCGATCTCGCCCTTTAGGTCGTCCATAACCTGCTGGTACAGCGGCACGGCGGACACCTCGGCGCGCTCGGAACGTTCGGTCTTGCTATCGGCTGCCATCATTACGCTCCATCCCGCGCATGCTCGGACTCAAATTCTTCAATCGCCGCCATAAACTGCTCGCCAAAGGCGTCGGCCTTTTTCTCGCCAATGCCGTTGACCCGGATCAGCTCCTCGCGCGTTTGAGGGCGCAGGCGGCACAGGCCGCGCAGAGCCTTGTCGGAAAAGACCATATACGGCGCCATCTCCAGCTCGGTCGAGATCTCCTTGCGCAAGGCACGCAGGCGCTCGAACAGCTCGGCATCGTCGCCCACGCGCGGGCGCTGATCCAGCTCAGCCTCCTCGCGCAGCAGATCCACCGCGCGGCGGGCGCGGGCCGAGGCCTTGCGCTTGGACGCGCGACGCTTAACGGTAAAGGCGAACGCCTCATCCTCGACCTCGCCGGCACGCGGGCCCAGCCCAACGACCGGGTACTGCCCCTGCGAGGTGGCCAGATAACCGCGGCCGCACAGCTGGCCGATGATGTCCTTGATGCGCCCGACCGATTCGCTCGACAGCTCACCGTAGCCGCGGTCCTCGTCCAGATGCATCTGGCGAATGCGCTCGGTGTTGCCGCCGTGGAGCACGTCGGCGATGAGCGACTTGCCAAAACGCATGGGACGCGTGGCCACATAGCGCACGGCAGCGCGGGCCATATCGGTGACGTCCTCGACCTCGAACTGCGTGAGGCAGTTGCTGCAGTTGCCGCAGCCCTCGGCTTCGTCCGTGGCGGTGCCGCCCGCGGCGGCTGCCGCATGCTCGGCCGCGGCCTCGTCGCCAAAGTAGCGCAACATGTATTCGCGCAGGCAGCCGGTGGTATTGCAGTAGCCCTCCATCTGGCTGAGCAGACGATATCGATTCTGGAGCGCCCACGCGCGTTGCTCGTCGTCAAGTGCCTCGTCGGCAGCATCTCCGCGGTCGATCAAAAAGCGGCGCATGCGAAAATCGTTGCCGTTCCACAGCAGGTGGCAGCTGGCCGGGTCGCCATCGCGGCCGGCGCGGCCCGCCTCCTGGTAGTAGGCCTCGATGCTCTCGGGCACATTGTTGTGAATCACGTAGCGCACGTTGGGCTTGTCGATGCCCATACCAAAGGCGTTGGTGGCAACCATCACCTGGATGTCGTCGTCGATAAAGGCGCGCTGGCTTTGGCGGCGGGCGTCATTGCCCGTGCCGGCATGGTAGCGGCCAACGCGAATGCCGCTGGGGCCCAGCGCTTCGGCAAGATCGCCTGCCAGCGCATCGACCGTCTTGCGGGTCGAGCAATACACGATGCCGCTCTCGCTCGAATGCGCGATCACGTAGTCGCGCACCCAGGCGGTCTTGGCCTTGTCGCCCATCTCTTCGCAACCAAAGTAGAGGTTCTTGCGATCGAAGCCCGTCACCACCGTCGCCGGGTTTTGCAGGCCGAGCATCTGCTGAATGTCCGCGCGTACGCGCTCGGTCGCCGTGGCGGTAAAGGCCGCCACGATAGGGCGTTGCGGCAGGGAATCGATGAACTCACGAATCTGCAGATAGGCGGGGCGGAAATCCTGGCCCCATTGGCTCACGCAGTGGGCCTCGTCAATGGCCACGAGCGGAACGCCGATGCCGCCTTCGGCCGCAGCTTCCTGCGCAAAGGCCAGAAAGCGCGGCTCGAGCAGGCGCTCGGGCGCCACGTACATAAGCTGGTAGCGGCCCTCGCGCGCCCGCTTGAGCACGGTATTTTGCTGGGCCGGAGTAAGGCTGGAGTTGAGATAGCTGGGCCGCGCACCCGCCGCGAGCAACGCACGGGTTTGGTCCTCCATAAGCGACAGCAGCGGGCTCACCACAAAGGTGATACCGGGCAGCATGAGCGCGGGCACCTGGTAGCAAATGGACTTGCCGGCGCCCGTGGGCATAACGCCCAGCGCGTCGCGGCCGGCAAGGATCGCATCGACCATACGGTCCTGCCCCGGGCGAAACGAGGTGTAGCCAAAATAGGCGCCGAGCGTGTCGAGCGCCGTCTGCTGCATGCTATCGGTCATGGTTTCCTAACGTCCAAGTCATCTGCCGCCGATTATACGCCGCCACGCGGACCGGTGCCGCACGGCTGCCGGCCACGGGCGATGCAATCCGAAGGGAACGAGCGTGGATTTTCGGACACTTGCCAAACGAGCGTGGATAATCTCCCACTTTGGACCCGATATGGAGCCAAAAACGGGAGATTATCCACGCTCGTTCTGCGGGTAGTCGATGTTTTGGCAATGTCAGCGAAAGCCCGCCAGAGCGAGCAAGGTGCCTTGAAACAAGGCGGCATTGACCTTCTGGTCATGCCGCCGAAGTTGAAAGGCAGATTGCCGCTCTGGTGGGCTTGCAGCGTCGAGCCGTTACGCGGTTTGGTAAAACCGCGTAACTTACATAACCATGACGTAGCGCGATCCCACGTAGTACTGCTTACCCATCAGGACCGGCTCGCCATTGGGGCCGATAAAGCCGGCGCGCAGGTTGAGCAGCGGGTCGTGCGGGGCAATGCCCAGCTCGGCGGCCTGTTCGGCGTTGGCGCGAACGGCCTCGACCGTGCGGTAGCCAACCGAGACAATCGGCGTTCCGCTAACACGCTCGACCTCGGCAAAAATCGACTTGTCCTCAAGATCGGCCGTCAACAGCTCACGGTAGGCGTCAAACGGCACAAAGATGTTCTCCTCAAAGATGGGCTCGCCGTCGGCTGTACGTACGCGCTTGATGTGCAGCAGCAACGCGTCCTTCTGCAGGCCAAAGAACTCCATCTCGTTTTGACGTGCCGGCACAATCTGGCGATCGATCACATGCGCGCCCGCCTTCATGCCGTTATCGGCGCAAAGCTCGGTGAACGTCTGCAGCGTCGAAGCGTGGAACTGGCGGTTGATGTGCGGCGTGGAGACAAAGGTGCCGCGGCCCTGCTGCTTAACCAGATAGCCGTCGGAACACAGTTCCTCGACGGCGCGGCGCACCGTAATGCGGCTCACCTCGTACTGTTCGGCAAGCTCAAGTTCGGACGGAATACGCTCCTTGGGTGCATAAACACCTTTCTCGATCGCATCCTTGATTTCGTCGTAAATCTGCTGGTAAAGCGGTGCATTTTTGGGTGCGGGCATATCTGATCACTCTTATCAAAATAGCGAAATAACTAATACGTATATAACGTCTTTTTATATGCTATCTAAGTTTGATAAAACGATACACCACATACAGCAAATCCTTACTTGCCGTCGTCCTGCTGCAGACTGTCCTGCTCGCTGAGGCGCGCCTGCCTGCTGGCCATGCGCGCGGGCTTGTCGGGATCGGGTACGGCCGTGGGCATGGGCTCGTCGACATGACCGCCCCACCAGCCGCCCACGAAGTTGAGCGTGTGGAACACATTGATCACGGCGCCGGGATCAATATCGCACACCAGCTTGATAATGTCCTGGCTCTCGTAGGTCGAGACAACGGCGTGCAGCAGATACATCTTTTCGCGGCTGTATCCGCCAATGACCTCGGCGCAGCTAATGCCATGCTGAAAATGGTCAACATAGGCTGTCATGACCTCGTCTGCCTTGCGTGTCGTGATCTGCAGCGTCACACGGTCGTAGCGTCGGTAGAAACTGTCGATGGTCTTGGTCGAAATAAACTGGAACACGATGGAATACGCCGCATTGTCCCAGCCAAACATAAAGCCAAAGATCGCCAGGATAGCGCAGTTAAAGCCAAAGATGACGCCCCAGATGGTCTTGCCTGTATGGTTGGAAACCCACAGCGCGATAAAGTCGGTGCCGCCGGTGGATGCGCCGGACTTAAGCGCGATGGCGGCGCCCAGGCCCGAGACCACGCCGCCAAAGATGATGAGCATGATCTTGTCGCCCAAAAACGGGGCGAAGTGAAAGATGTTGAGGAACAGCGACGAGAGCATGACCTGCATCATCGAGAAGATGACGAAGCGCTTGCTGATGCCGCTCCAGCAAAGGAGCGCCACGGGGATGTTGAGCGCGAGCATGCCGAGCGAGATGTCGATGTGAACGCCACCAAGCGAGGTAACGCGATCGAGCAGGACCGCGACGCCGGTGAGACCGCTCGGAAGCAGGTCGGCAGGCTGAATGAACGCCTGGATCAGGAATGTCTGGAGAACGGCGGAAATCGTGACCGCCACGGCAGTAATGGCGCGGCGGACGATGGTAAGGCGGCCGAGCACGAGCACGCGGTCCGTGAGCTGATCGATGGCGTTCGCCACGTAGGCTCCTTTCGAAGGCAGATGTAATTGTGGGGCATGCCGGCGATTGTAGCATGGAGCGCGAGAGGGCGCTTCAATTCACCCTCTCTCGACAACCAAAACGAGCCAGCAGCTCCCCAACCAAAGAGCCAAATTCTAAGTGAGTAGACTTTTCGCGATCTACCAAGCGCACTCAAAACAGCCACCTCTCCGACCTGCGGTTTTACTAAGGCAGATACGCTTTGTGCTCGGCATGTGCCAAAAAGTCTACTCACTTAGTCCGAGTCGAAGCCAAACGGATCTAAATCGAAGCCAAAATGAGCCAATCCACCGCAAGAGACGTGTGAATCCGCACTTCTTGCGGCGAATTGACGCTACAAAGCGGTCAGAATGTCGGCGAGGTTGTCGATGACGGCGTCGGCTCCCGTTTGGTCCAGGTTAACGCCCTCGTGCGGACGCAGTGCCAGGACGCGCGCGCCGGAGCGCTTGCCGGCCTCGATGCCCAAAGGCGAGTCCTCGATAACCAGGCACTCGGTAGGCTCCACACCCAGCGCCTCCATGGCACGCAGGTAGATCTCGGGGTCGGGCTTAAATGCACTGCACTCGTGACCGCTGATGGTGTAGTCCAGCACGTCGGTGATACCGGCAATCTCCACCAGCTCGTCAATGAGCTCGCGATAGGACGAGCTCGCGATGGCACACTTGACGCCGCGCTCGTGCAGCTCGCGCATCACCGGCTCCGTCTGCTCGTTGAGCAGCTCGGCATACGGAACAGGGTGAACCGGGCTGTAGACCTGCTTGTACTCAACGCGCAAGCGCTCGCGCAGCTCAACATCGTCGGGCACCAGCGACTTCCAGATGGCAGGCTCGTTAGACCCCGAAAGATCGGGGATCTCGTCAAAGTGGAACCCCTTTTCCTCCATAAACGCCACGCGGCGACGGTTGTAGAACCACTCGGTATCGACCAGCACGCCGTCCATATCAAACAGCACTGCCTTGATCATACGCATCTCCTCCCACCTGCCAAAAAGGGACAGGTTTATTTTGGTAGGTTTTATCTGGTGTTTTGCGACGCGACAGACACGCCCCCAAAGCAAAAAGGGGACGGGGCGCAAACCCCATCCCCTCTCAATCAACCCGTAAGGTCTACTTACTTGTGATTAGTAGGAAAGCTTCCACATGTAGCGACGCATGGTCAGCGGGTGCTGACGGGCCTCGGCGATCTGGTTGCCGTACTCGCGCATAACGGCGAGGTGCAGCAGCGGGTTGAAGTAGGTGATGACACTCGCGGGCACGGCGTCAGCCAGGCCGTAGTCCTTGGAGTCGATCAGAGCGACCTTGGCGCCCATACGCTCAAGGAAGGTGAGGGCGCGGGCGTCCATCGGACGGGTGGCGCCATCGGACATGAAGAAGACGTAGGGCTTACCCTCGGTGGAAACCTCGAACGGGCCGTGGAAGTACTCGCCGGTGTTGTAGGCGGCGGCGTCGATCCACTGCATCTCGGTGAACAGGAAGGCGGCGTGAGAATAGGCCATCTTCTCGGAGGCACCGGAAGCCATGAAGTAGATCATCTTGTCGTCCTTGAAGTCCTCGGCGAACTTCTTGGCGAGCTTCTTGCAGTGCTGAGCGGCGTTCTCGCAGAGATCGAAGACGTTGGTGAGGCCGGTGATCATGTCCTCGTAGTGGTCATAGCCCTCGGTCTGCTGAAGGATCTCGACAGCAAGAGCGATGGCGTAGCCGGGCTTCTCGCACTTGGCAGCGTAGTTGGCGTGGAAGCCGTGAACGATGACGTGGTCGGCGTCGACGGTCAGAGCGGAGCCGGCCTTGTTGGTGAGGGAGACGACCGGGCAGTTGTGCTTCTTGGCGGTCTTGTTGGCCTCGACGGTCTCGGGCGTGGATCCACCGAGGGAGCAGGTGATTACGAAGGTGTGCTCGTTGACCCAGGAAGGCGTGTCGTAGTTGAACTCGTTAGCGGTGAAGATCTGAACGTTCAGCTTGTCCGTGTTGTTGGCCAGGAAGTACTTGGCGGGGTAAAGGTCGGACATGGAAGCGCCGCAGCCGACGAAGGCGACGCTGTGGATCTCGTGGTTGGACAGGACGTCAGCGACGATCTGCTTAGGGAGGTTAAGGTCGATCTCGTACATCTGACACATTCCTTTCGATTTTTTGCGGCGCCACATTGCCGGACGCTCGCAGGGTTACCGTGGTTTGGACCGAGTCGCCGGCCCGTTGAGGATGTGTCAAAGGGACTGTCCCTTTGACACGTTCAGGGATGGAAGCCTGCCTGGGGTATGGGATGCCAGGCAGGCCCCCGGGGGAAGCACTGGGTCGCGACTAGGCCAGGATGCCGGCCGCGGAGAGGGCGATGCCGCCCACGATGGCGATCACGAGAAGCCAACCGGTGTTGACGTTCTTCTTGATGAGCCAGTACATAAGGCCGGTGAGGCCAAGCGAGATCATCTGGGGCATCATGCCGTCCAGGATGTCCTGGATCACGACGGTGCCCTCAGCGAACTGCAGCGGGGTGGTGGCGCCGATCAGCGTAGCGATCATGCCGCCCACGGACATAAGACCCACGATGCCGCAGACATACATGAGCTTCTCCATGAGGTCGCCACCCTGGAGCTTGCTCAGGTACTCGTGGCCGCCCTGGTAGCCGATCTTGGCAGCGAACCACGTGATCAGCACGGAGGGCACGATGGAGATGAGCATGGCCAGGATCGGGCCCATGATGGAGCCCTGCTGAGCCAGCTGAACGCCCAGGCCAAAGGCGATAACGCGGATGGTGCCCTGGAAGAAGGAGTCACCGATGCCGGAAAGCGGGCCCATGAGGGAGGTCTTGACCGCGTTAATCGAATCGGGATCGAAGTTCTCGGGATCCTTGGCGTACTCCTCCTCCATGGAGGCGGCGAGGCCTAGGACAAAAGCGCTCGTCTGCGGGGTGCAGTTGTAGAACGCCATGTGACGGTGGTAAGCCTCTTTCTTAGCAGCGAGCTGCTTGGGGTCGGACTCGTCCGGATAGAGGCGATCGAGCGTGGGGACCATGCCGTAGAGGAAGCCCATGTTCATCTGACGCTCGTAGTTCCAAGAGGCCTGGATGGCCCAGGAGCGCCAGAAGAACTGGCTGACCTTCTTGTTCAGGGACACGTCCTTGGTTGCGGTTGCCATAGTGTGTTCCTCCTTAGTCTTCGTCGTCTTCGAGCGGATCGTAGTCGGAATCGACACCGGCGGCTGCATGGGAACCGTTGAACTTGAAGCCCATGAAGACGATAGCCAGGCACACACCGATCAGAGCGACCGCGATGACGGACAGGTTGAGGTAGGCGGCGAGCAGGAAACCGATGAACAGGAACGGGGTCATACCCTTCTTGATCATCATGGTGAGCAGCAGGGCCAGACCGTAGGCGGTCATGATCTTGGTCGAGACGTTCAGACCAACGGACAGCCACTCGGGAACCATGTTGACGATGGCTTGGACCAGGTCGGTACCGACAAAGACGGCCAGGAAGATCGGCAGGAAGTACATGATGGCGTACAGACCGGAGCCGGCGCAGATGTGCATGCGGTAGGCGGTCTTGAACTTGCCGTTATCAATCGCGCTATCGGCCACATGGGTGAGGGCGGCGATGATGGAACGGAACACGATGCCGAGGAGCTGACCCAGGACGGCGACCGGGATGGCGATCGTCATGGCGGTCTCGGCGGAAGCATCGGTCAGGCACGCGAAGGCAGCGGCCACGATGCCGCCCAGGACCATATCGGGCGGAACGGCGGCGCCGACCTGCACCAGGCCCATGGACACGAGCTCGACGGCGGCACCGACGGCAAGGCCGGTGGGCACATCGCCCAGCAGCAGACCGACGAGCGTAGCGCCAACGAGGGGCTGCTCGAAGTTAAGACGACCGAGCAGGCGGGAGTCCCACATGCAGAACACGCCGACGAGGCCGACGAGCACCGCACTGATGAACGTATTCATACCCTTCTCCTTTCAGTCAGGCAAAAGCCTGGTTGATTACAGCTTGGCGTCGATGTCGACGCTCTGATACGTAGGGGTCTGCTGGACATAGAGCTTGATGCCCATGTCGAGCAGCTGGTTGACGTCGGCCTTCTGGTTGGCGTCGAGGAAGACGGAGCTGTCCTTGCCGCCGACCTGATCGGCACCGTCGTGGTTGGCGGTGGCGCCCAGGTTGATGGCGTCGAGCTTGTAGCCCTGGCAGAACTGCAGCATCTCGGCAGTGTTGCCAAAGACGAACATGACGCGCTCGCCGAGGGTGTTGAGCTTGTCCATCTTGGCGAGGGCACGCTCGACGGTGAAGACGTTCAGGCGCACGCCCTGGGGCTTGGCCAGCTTAAGAGCGCCCTTCTTGATGTCATCGTTGGCAGCAGCGTTGTCGACGACGATGATACGCTCGGCCTGAACCTTGGTGGTCCAGGTAAAGACGACCTGGCCGTGCAGCAGACGGTAGTCAAGACGTGCGAGGACGATCTTGGCGGGACCGGAGCTGTGACGGGACGCCTTGGCCTTCTTGGCGGGAGCCGCGGCGACCTCGACCGGTGCGTTGGGGTTGGTCAGACCGGTGCGGGCCTCGTTGACGAGGGCCGCGAGCTCGGTGCCCTTGACGGGGGCGGGGCTCATAGCAAGCGTGAGCGCCAGCGGGATGTTGAAACCGCTGACAACCGTGAACTTCGTGCCGTTCTTGGAAAGCTCGACCATGTTGTTGTTGACCGAGCTACCGAGCATATCGGTTAGCACATACACGGTGTCGTCCGCGTTGAACGTGGCGATCATAGCCTCAACCTTATTGGTGATGGGCTCCTTGTCGTCACGAGCAAGCGACACGACGTGGACGTTCGACACGTCGCCGAGAACCATCTCGAGCGTGTCTTTGGCGCCTGCGGCCAGGCCGCCATGAGATGCGAGAATGATCTGATTCATCTTGCCTCCTCCTTTTCGTTATGGTCATTATAACGTCTTATACGTTGCTTATATTGATAATTAGTATATAAACCGTTCGCGGGTGAAAAACGACCGTTGGCGGGTTTAACGCAATCGAAACGATGGTCTTGGGTAGGTCGGCGCTGGCTAGGCGCCGCCCGATCAAACGCCGGGCGCTACCTGCTCAAACACACCGCCAATCCCCTATCGCACGAAGTACCAGGGGCTTTCCTGCACGGTGGGCTCCAGCGCAATGCCCGTGCGCTCGCGGAAGAGATCCATGTCCTGCGATTTCTCCGTCCACCACGCGTTGGGCTTAAAGGTCATGCTCTCAACGACATGGCCGACAAACACACTGTTGCGCAGCTTGGAAAAGTCGGTGTTCATAATCACGATGGACGCGAGCACCAAAACGATGCCCAGAACTTTGATCGCGCCGGCGGGCTCGGCGTAGACACCAATGCCCAGCAGTACGGTGACGACTGTCTCGAATGACATTACGACGGGAACTTTCGACGTCTCGAGCCCCATGGACAGACCCTGCATATATAAGATGTAAGCCACGGCTGTGGGGATGAGTCCAAAGCCAAGGAACAGCAGCAGCAGCTGTGGCGACATTGCCGCGGCGACATCCGGCCACGGAGCCGCGATAGCTGCCATAACCGCACCGCCAAAAACAAAGCCCCAAAACGTGACAGCCAGCGGGTGGACCGTCTTGGTTGCTATCCGGCTAAACACCGCGAGCGACGCACCACAAAGGCCTGCAATCACGCCCGACGTGACGCCCCAAACCGAAAAATGAAAACCGGAAAGGTCACCATTGGTCACCGCAAGCACACAGCCAACGATGTTAAAGACAATGGCAACGAGCTTGTTGAGGGTCACGTCCTCGCGATAAAGGACGCGGCCGAGCGCGACGCCAAACACCGGCGACGTGTAGAGCAGCACCGATGCCGTGGACATGCCCACCTCGCGCATGCACTCGTAATAGCAGGTGTTGGCGGCAGCCAAACCGACGATACCGACAAGCGCGCAGGAAACAAGCTCTTTAGGGCTTGCCTTGAACAGGGTCAGCGGACCCTGAACCACGGTAGACCCCTCACCCGGACGGCAGCCCATAAACATCAGGACCGGCGCCAAGATAAGCGCTCCGACCAACAAGCGAAAGGCAGCCATGCTCTGGGACGAAACGCCCATGGCCGAGATGCCGTTTACAAAGATTCCGATGCTGCCCCACATAAGCGCGGCGATCAGCACCAGCACATAGCCCAGATTGCTCCTCTTCAACGCAGCCTCCTCGGTATTGTTTCCAATATGTTTCACACTACGTTATAGTCGTTATATACATTTTTCAAGGCACAAATCGGTGAGCGGGAAATCTCTCGACACAAGGAGTGTCCCCAACTGCCAGCACAAAAGGAACGTCCCTAACTGCCGGCAGAAAGGGAACGTCCCCAAGTGCCGCTCTAACAGTTGCGGTGAAATAGTTCTCAAACAGAGGCTTCAAGCCCCCAAACAGGAACTATTCCACCGCAACTTATGAGGACATCGAGCTGTTAGGCCGCTCTATCCCCTAGTAGTCCAGCTTCCACATGTAGCGGCGCGTCATGTAGTCCTTGTGGGTGACGGCGGAGAGCGCACGCATGTAGACGTTGTTGAGGATCGGGGCGAAGATCAGGTGGTTGAAGTATTCGCTCACGCTGTCCTTGATGTCGTTGAGGCCGAGCTCCTTGGCGTCGAGCTGATAGACGCGCTCGCCACCGTACTGGTTGACGAAGCGGATGCCGCGCTCGTCGTTGCAGCGGCTGCGGCCAACGCTGATGAGCTGGAACAGCGAGGTACGCTTGTCCAGGATCTCGAAGGGGCCGTGGAAGAAGTCGCAGGTGTTGATGGTGCAGGAGTCGATCTGCAGCATCTCCTGCACGTTGCAGATGCTAAAGACGTAGGCGGCACCAAAGAGCGGGCCCTGAGCCATCACGTTGATGCAGGGCTTGTCGGCGTTCTGCTCGGCCCACTTGGCAGCGAGCGGACGGGTGTACTCGACAGCCTTGCGATAGATGGGGTCGACCAAGTCGAAGGCGGCCATAGCGGCCTCGTACTCGGCATAGCCCTCGGTCTGCTGCGTAAGCTCCATAGCAATCATGGTCACGACGGCGGAGTTGGTGCGGCCCATGCAGGACTCGTCGATGGCCAGGCTGTCGTACTGGATCTTGTAGTCGCAGACCTCGGTGAGGCCGGACTCGTCAACATAGATGGCGATGGTGCTGGCGCCGTGGTTCTTGGCGACCTGGGCGGCGACGATGGTCTCCTTGGTGCCGCGCATGGACACGACGACGGCCAGGGTGTTCTCGTTGACGTAGGCAGGCGTGGCGTGCACGAACTCGTTGCTGGTGTAGCTGGAGCTCACGACCTGCGTGGCCTCGTGCTCCATAAAGTACTGGGCAGGATAGTTGCCGCCGTTGGATCCACCGGCGCCAATCCACACGACGCGCTTGATGCCGCCCTTGTCTGCCTTGTCAGCCAAAACCTGGGAGACGACGTCCTTAACCTGTTCCTGAGTAGTCATCGTGCATCAGCCTTTCTTCTCGTTTGATGCTCTCGATGGCATACAAGTTACATACATGTTTTGGTTATGTCGACTAGTTGTATGCTATATTTGTCTTAGAAATTTTGCTGGTAAAGTTTTCGGCAAGCCATTACCAGCGGTTTTGTTGTCATGTTGGATACATGCTTGGTTCTGTAAGCATACAAGTTAGATACAGGTTGTTCGCATGAGCACTTCGTCGAAAAAGAACTTGACCCAATACGAGCGTCTGGCGGCAACGCTTCGCGACCGCATTGCCGCCGGCACCTACGCCCGCGGAGATAAACTGCCGTCCGAGATGGAACTCATGGACGAATCGGGCCTGTCGCGCAGCACCGTGCGCCACGCGCTTAAGGTACTCGTTGATGAGGGTCTGCTTCGCACCGAACGCGGGCGCGGTGCCTTTGTGGCCGACACGCCGGCGCTCCACGAGAACAACCTGGTGTTTTCGAGCTACACGGCACAGGTCCAGGGTCAGGGCATGAAGCCCACCACACGCACGGTTGACTCGGGCTTTGCCAAGGCCGCCGGCGACGTGGCCAAGTTTTTTGATGTGCCCGCGGGCAGCAAGCTCGTCAAACTTGTCCGCCTGCGCTATCTGGACGATGCCCCGCTGTGCCTGGAGACCACCTACCTGGCGCCGAGCTTTGCCCCGCTCATCGATCGCGATATCAACGGATCGCTCTACGCCACGCTGCGCCAGGAGTTCCATCGCGCGCCGGCGCAGGGGCACAAGACCTTTGAGGTGTGCTATGCATCGCAAAACGAGGCGTTTTTGCTCAACGTCGAGCGCGGGCAGGCGCTAATCCTGATCACCGACTACGTCTACGACGCCGACGGCCGCCCGCTCCATATCTCCAAGCGTATCCAGCGCACCGACCGCGCCAAATACACCGAGCCCATCGGCTAACCACCACAAAGGGACAGGCACCTTCGTGGTGGTTTTAGGCGGGAAGGTCGGGGAACCAGGTTGGTTTGGGCTGGTTGGGGGTGCGCTCGGCCAGGACCAGCTCCATCCAGCACATGTCGTACCAGCGGCCGAACTTTTGGGCACAGCGGTCGAAAGCACCCACCAAGCGATATCCCATATGGGCATGGAAGTCCTGGCTGTTGTGCGTTAGATACTCGTCGTCCTTGTCGTGCGGCACGGCAATGAGCGCGCACATGTTGGTGATGCCCATCGCGATCAGGCACTGCTTGAGCGCATCGTGCAGCTTGCGGCCCAGCCCGCCGTGGCGCACGTCGCGTGCCAGGTAAATCGACGTCTCGACCGACCAGTCGTATGCCTCGCGGCTGTTGAGCGGACTCGCATAGGCATAGCCTACCGGACGCCCGTCCAGCTCCATCACCAGATACGGATAGCGTTTGAGCGTACGCTCGATGCGCCCGGCGAACTCCTCAACGCTCGGCACCTCGTATTCGCAGGTAATCGCCGTCTGGCGCACATACGGCTCATAGATGGCAAGCAACGCCGGCGCGTCTTCGGGCGTCGCCAGGCGAATCGCCGGCTCGGACATCTCGGTCATACAACCCTTCTCTCTCAAAAACAAAGGCCGCCTTGCGCCAAACCCAGCGCAAGGCGGCCCCTCGTCATTACATCAGGCTACAGGACAGCCGCCAGCGCGTCGATGTCCTCCTGCGTCGTGGCCCAGCTGGTGCAAAAGCGCACCACCGTGTGGGTATCGTCGTACTTTTCCCAGTACTCGATCGCCGCATGCTCGCGAATGCGGGCCATGTCCTCGTTGGGCAGAATCACGAACTGCTGGTTTGTGGGCGTCTCCAAAAAGAACTGGTAGCCGCGCTCGTGCAGCACACGACGCAGCGCCTGGGCCGCCTGAATCGCCTGTCGACCAATCTCAAAATACAGGCCATCGGTAAAGAGCGCCTCAAACTGCACGCCCGTCAGGCGGCCCTTGGCCAACAGCGCGCCGTGCTGCTTAATACGCGGAATGGGATGCGCCGGAGCGTGCATGCCGCAGAACACCACAGCCTCGCCGCAAAGCGCGCCGCACTTGGTGCCGCCGATGTAGAACACGTCGCACAGCTGCGCCAGCTCGGGCAGGGTAATGTCGCACTCATCGGCCGCCAGTGCATAGGCCAGACGAGCACCGTCCACAAACAGCGGAATCTCGCGCTTCTGGCACACCGCGTGAATCGCCGCGAGCTCGGCCTTGGAGTACAGCGTGCCGTACTCGGTCGATAGACTCACGTACACGGCGCCCGGGAACACCGTGTGCTCGTAGCTCTCGTTTTCGTAGAACACCTGGATATAGTTCTCGAGATCCTCGGCGTGCATCTTGCCCTCGTAGCCGGGGATGGTGAGCACCTTGTGGCCGCCAAACTCGATGGCGCCCGCCTCGTGGCAAGCGACATGGCCGGTCTCGGCGGCAACGACGCCCTCGTAGGGCGCGAGCAGCATGTCAATCACCGTCGCGTTGGCCTGCGTGCCGCCCACCAGCAAGAACACGTCGGCATCGGGGGCCTGACAGGCCTCGCGAATCAGCTGCTTGGCACGCTCGGTGTGCGCATCGGTACCGTAGCCGGGCTGCGGCTCCATGTTGGTATCGACGAGCGCCTGCAGCACTGCCGGATGAGCACCGTGGGAATAGTCGTTGTTGAACGCGAGCATGGCAATCCTCTCTAGCCGGGCATGGGCCCGATGATTTAAACGCCGCTATTGTACGCCGCCCGGATAGGCAATGCGTGCGGCAAGGCACTCAAGTGCCAACACCAGGGCAAAGCCGCAGCTCACGTCAGTCAAAAAGTGTGCACCGATCACGATACGGCCAAAGGCGACGAGCGCCGCGACCACGGCAGCGACCCAAAAGACCACGCGGCGTCGCGACGGCTTTTCCTTAAAGGACGCCGCAGGAAGCCCGGCGAGCATAAGGCCGATCGCCGCGTGCGCCGTGTGTCCGCTCGCAAACGACTTAAAGCCGTCCTTGATTACGCCGGCCGCAATATAGCTCCACTTGTCGGGGTTGCCAATCACCCACCACGGCTGATAATTGAGCCCCGGCGTGACCTCGATCACGCGCATGCGCGGGCGCGACCACAGCGGCTTGACAACCACGTTGAGGATGATGGCCTGAGCGACCCACACGGCCAGCACCATCAACGCCCAGCGTGTGAGCTCGTCGGGGTCGGTCGCGCGCGTGAGGCGATAGACGATAAGGTTGGCGACGATGACCAGCACAAACGTCAGCACCAACTGAGCCGCGATGAGTTTGCCGCCAACCCTCAGGGACGAAACGATCTCGTAGCCGGTCAGGCCCACGTTGACCAGAACGCCCAGCGCGGCAAGCCACTTGCTCGTCTTGGAATCGGGGCGTGCCGAACGCACGAGCATAACGCCCGCGACGCTCGCCGTCAGCTCAAACGGCAGCTCGCCAGCGGCCTCGATAAAGCGACCGTACATGCTGCCGATATTGAACAGCGCGCTCGAGATCTGATAATCGAAGAAACTGCCCACGCCCAGACAAAGGCACAGGACAACCGCGATCATGGCGACATCTTTCTTATAGATGTATCCGAACATGCTTTCCTTTCGATGGGGTCAGATTGCCCAAATGGGGCGTTTGCAGCGTCGACCCAATTAGTCGTCGTCGCTCGCACCCAGCTGCTGCAGTAGCATGAGCGCGGCCGCCACCGGGCCGGTGCCGTCGTTGGCGTCGAGACCTCGGCCCAGGCCGCTGCCCGCACCGGCGCCCGCCTTGTAGGGCACCGACAGCTTGCGGCTCTTGGGGAAGTTCACCGCGCCATAGCGATTCTTGAACTCAAAGGCTACCTTCTTGGGAACGTCAACCCCCAGGAAGGTAATGCGCCCACCGCTGAGCGTGACGCTCTCGAGCCCCAGGCGCTCGCCGCGAATGCGGATGCGCGCGCGGTTGAACAGGTTGAGTCCCGCCAGCGGCAGCTCACCATGCGCGGCCTCGGTCTCCTCCTGCACCTCGTCGACACTCTCCAGGTCCTCAGCCGCCGCGAGCTTGCGGTACACGAGCACGCGCTGGTCCACCGCCGGCATGTACGCCTCGGACAAGAAGTAGTCGGCCGGCAGGTTGATGCCCACGCTCGCCGCCTCCACGCCGGCATCGTCATCGCCGCGCGCCTCGGCCACGGCCTGGCCCAACATCTGCGTAAACAGGTCAAAGCCCACGCTCGACAGGTTGCCGTGCTGCTCGGCACCCATCAGCGAACCGGCGCCGCGGATCTCCAGGTCGCGCATGGCGATGCGCATGCCGCTGCCCAGGTCCTGGAACTCGGAAAGTGCGGTCAGACGCGCCGTGGCCTCCTCGGTGAGCGGCAGCTCACCCGGGAACATAAAGTACGCGTATGCCTGCGTGGCCGAGCGGCCAACACGGCCCTTGAGCTGGTAGAGCTGTGCCAGACCCAGGCGCTGCGAGTCCTCGATGATGAGCGTGTTGGCGGTCGCGTTGTCGATGCCGCTCTCCACGATGGTCGTGGCGATGAGCACATCGATCTTTTTGGTCGCGAACTCGATCATCACGTCCTCGACCTCGCGCGGGCTCATCTTGCCGTGCGCCACGCCCACGCGCGCCTCGGGCGCGGCCTCGTGCACGCGTGCCACAGCGTCATCGATGGTCTTGACGCGGTTGGACACGTAGTACACCTGTCCGCCGCGACCCACCTCCAGGCGAATCGCCGCGCTCACCACGTCGGGGTCGTACTCCCCCACGTGCACGATCACGGGGCGGCGCCCAGTCGGCGGCGTGGTAATCAGGCTCATATCGCGCACGCCGCTCGTGGCCATCTGCATGGTACGCGGGATGGGCGTGGCCGAAAGCGTGAGCACGTCGATCTGCTCGCGCAGGTTCTTGAGCTGCTCCTTGTGCTGCACGCCAAAGCGCTGCTCCTCGTCGATGATCACCAGGCCCAGGTTCTTGGGGTTCACATCGGCCGAAAGCAGGCGATGCGTGCCGATGAGCACATCAATCGTGCCCTCGGCAAACGCCTTGAGTGCGCGCTTTTGCTGCGCCGGCGTGCGAAAGCGGCTGAGCACCTCGACCTCAAGGCCAAACGGGGCAAAGCGTTCAAAGAACGTCTCGTAGTGCTGCTGGGCCAGAATGGTCGTGGGGCAGAGCACCATGACCTGGCGACCGGAGTCCACGCACTTAAACGCCGCGCGCAGGGCGACCTCGGTCTTGCCAAAGCCCACGTCTCCGCACAGCAGGCGGTCCATGGGCTTGGGCGCCTCCATATCGGCCTTAATATCGGCGATGGCCTCCAGCTGATCGCGCGTCTCGTCGTAGGGGAAGCTCTGCTCCATCTCGATCTGCTCGGGCGTGTCGGGCGGGCAAGCGATACCGGTAATCGAAGAGCGGCGCGTATACAGATCGACCAGGTCAAACGCCAGCTTTTTGGCGTTCTTGCGCGCCTTGTTGGTGGCACGCGTCCAGTCGGCGGTGTTGAGCCTGGTCAGGCGCGGCTTGTCGCCGTCGGGGCCAACATAGCGCGTGATGCGGTCGACCTGCTCAAGCGGCACATAGAGCTTGTCGCCGTCGGCATATTCCAGCAAAAAGTAGTCGCGCTCCTTGCCGCCCACTTCCTGGCGCGCGATCTCGCTAAAGAGCGCGATGCCATGCGTTGCATGCACTACGTAGTCGCCTGGCTTAAAGGGGAAGGTGATCTGCGTAATATCGACCTTGCGGCGGCTGCGGGCGCGGTTGGCGTCCATGCGAGCGTTGAGGTCGGCGATCGAGAACACGGCCAGATTGGCATCGGGCACCACCACGCCCTGCGGCAGAGCGGCATCCACAAAGGTCACGCGCCCGCGCGAGATGGTGGGCACAGCGGCACCGGCGGCAGCCTGGGCCGCGCCCGCCTCGAGCGAGCGGGCGTTGAGCGCATCGGCATGGCGCTCGCGAATCGAAGCATGGGCCGCCTGACGAGCAGCACGGTCGGCAGAATCCGCCGCCGCCACGCGCACGCGGTCGCCGATAACGCCCGCGTTTTCGGGCGCGGCCGTCAGCGACTCCTCAAAGGTAATACCCTCATCGCCAAAGGTGAGCTCCATCGACTCGCGCGCACCGCGGTCGGGGATGGCAAACACGCAGGCATAGCGCTTGCCCACGACCTCCTGGATGCGCGTCATAAAGCGATTGTCCGAGCCCGCGATGGCCGGCTGCTCAATCTTGAGCTCTGCCGTCACCGCACCGCCGGCACGAATCAAGCTCACGTAGTTAAGGCGCTGCTGGGCACCAAAGTCGAGTTGCTGGGCACGCACGTACAGGCCGTCCAGACGGTCGACCCCCGCCTCGCCGGCACGCGCCTCGATATCCTCGTAGGCGCGCAGGCAGTCGTCGAACAGCGAGCGCGGCTCGGACAGCACCACGAGCGCCTTGCCGCTCACATGCGACAGCGGGCTCACGGTCTGGCCGTACATCACCGGCAAAAAGCGGTCGAGCTCGGGCGTGACGATGCGTGCATCCACCATCTCGAGCAGCGCCGCCAGCTTACTGTCGTCCTGGCTGGCACGGTAGAGCGCCACGTGCATGTTGTGAACGGCCTCGTCGGTGAGCGCCAACTCGCGGCACGGGAAGATCTCGATGCTGTCCTCGTTGCCGATGGTTTGACCCGTAGAGCTCACCATGCGGCGGATGCGGTCGATCTCGTCGCCAAAGAACTCAATGCGCACGGGTGCTTTTTCCTGCGCGGGGAACACCTCGACGGTATCGCCGTGCACACGGAACAGGCCGGGCGCGTCGGCGGCACCTGCATTGGTGTAGCCCATGCCCACCAGGCGCTGCGGCACCTCGTCGAAGGGAATCTCCTCGCCCACCGCAAAGGTGGTGGACTCCCAATAGCGGCTCTCGACCGGCGGCACGCAACGCAGTAGCGCGCGGGCCGAGGCGACCATGATGCAGTTATCGCCGCGCACGATGCGCCCTAAAGCCTCGCAGCGTTGGGCCACCACGGCGTCGTCGGGCGCCTGCTCACGCCATGGATAGTCTTTGCGCTCGGGAAAGCGGCACACATGCGCCAGACCCACATAGGCGGCCAGGCTGCGCGCGGCGCGATCGGCCGCGTCCTCGCCGCTCACGATGTAGACCGTGGGACGCGGACGGCGCGCAAACTGAGCTGCCGCCATGAGCGTGCGGCCCGACTGCGACACGGCCAGCGTCACGTCCTCGCCGGCATCGAGTCCGGCCTCGACGGCCTGCAGCGCCTCGGCAGTGTAGAGCTGCGCGGCTATACGGTGAATGAGCATGCTGTTCCTCCGGCATCGCAACGCCAAAAGCCCGCCGGGGCAAGCTCGGCGGGTCGTACGTCAAATACATTGTCTGTCATGGTAGCGCATGGAGAGGACTCCGGCTCAAGGGCAAACCCGGCCCCGCAAAAAACGCCAGACGAAGATGCGTTCCGCCCTACCCCGCCACGCGCACGCTGGGGCACAAATCTGCCAGCGGACACTCGTCACACTTGGGTTTGCGGGCGTCGCAGATCTCGCGACCAAAGGTGATCCACTGATGGTTGACCGACTCCCAATACTCGTGCGGCAAAATCTTGAGCAGATCCTGCTCGGTCTTGAGCGGTTCCTTGGCATGCGTCTTGGGACTCAGCATCAGGCGGTGCGCAATGCGGTTGACGTGCGTGTCCACCGCAATACCCTCCACGATGCCATACCCCACGTTGAGCACGATGTTCGCCGTCTTGCGTCCC
Source organism: Collinsella sp. AF16-8 (assembly GCF_003462695.1). Classification (NCBI taxonomy): domain Bacteria; kingdom Bacillati; phylum Actinomycetota; class Coriobacteriia; order Coriobacteriales; family Coriobacteriaceae; genus Collinsella; species Collinsella sp. AF16-8. Next base: position 27,918 of record NZ_QRXX01000003.1, on the reverse strand, counting down.
ACGCCCGGCAGCTTCACGAGTTCCTTCATGTCGGCCGGCACCTCGCCGCCATAGTCGGCGACGATCATCTGCGCGGCCTCGACGGCATGCTTGGCTTTGCTCTTGTAGAAGCCGAGCGACTTGATGGTGTCCGCCACGTCAGCTACGCTCGCCCCGGCCATGGCCTCGGGCGTGGGCCACTGGGCAAACAGCCGCGGCGTCACTTTGTTGACCTGCGCATCGGTCGTTTGCGCCGAAAGCAGCACCGCGATCAGCAGGCGGAAGGGATTCTCGTGGTCCAAAAAGCACTCGACCGGGCCATAGCGACGGTTGAGGCGCTCACACACCTCGATGGCGCGCTCGCGCTTGGCGGCATTGGTCTCGCGTGGCATAACGACTCCTCGGCTCAACGGCACAATAAACTTATGGGCACAATTGTCCCACGTCCGAGACGTTTACGCCTCCAAGAATGCGCCGGTCTGACGGCTCCACAGGCTCGCGTACTCGCCGCCCGCCTCGACGAGCTGCGCGTGCGTGCCGTCCTCGACGATCTCGCCATCCGCCAGCACCACGATGCGGTCGAGCGCCGCCACGGTGGACAGGCGATGCGCCACCACAATGGAGGTGCGGCCGCGCATCAGGTTCTCGAGAGCTTCCTGCACCAACGCCTCGGACTCGCTATCGAGGGCAGACGTCGCCTCGTCGAGCACCAGAATCGGCGCGTCGGTGAGGATGGCACGGGCAATGGCCACGCGCTGGCGCTGGCCGCCCGAAAGCTTAACGCCGCGCTCGCCCACCATGGTGTCAAAGCCATGGGGCAGGCGGTCGATAAACTCCAGGGCATTGGCCAGGCGCGCGGCCTCGCGGACCTGCTCGTCGGTGGCGTCGGGGCGGCCGTAGGCGATATTCTCGCGAATGGAGCGGTGGAACAGCAGCGCCTCCTGTGGCACGTAGGCCACCTGACGGCGAAGGCTCTGCTGCGTACAGCGCGAGACGTCCTGGTCGTCCACGAGCACGCGGCCGCCCTGCACATCGTCCAAGCGCAGCAGCAGCTTGGTGAGCGTCGTCTTGCCCGAGCCCGATTTACCCACCAGGCCCACGCGCTGGCCCGCCGGCACATGGAGCGTCAGGTCGTCGAACACGCTATCGCCCGCCGCGGCGTCACGGTATGCAAAGCTCAAGTGCTCAAAATCGATCGCGCCCTCGGTCACTTTGAGCTCAGGGGCGTCCGGGTCGTCTGCCACCAAACGTGGCTCATCCAGCACGCGCGTCATCTCGACCGCATCGCCCAAAGCACGGTTAATGCGCTGCATCATGGAACTCACGTAGTTCAGGCGCATGGTGAGGTTATAGGTGTAGGTAAAGATCATGACGAGCGAGCCGGCCGAGATGCCAAACCACGCGTTGCCGCCCGCCACGAACACACTCACCACGGCCATGGTGATGACGATAAGGCCCGAGGTCGTAAAGTTGCGCTGCATCATGGCGTGCATCGAGACCGTTTCGGCATCGCGCGCGGCACGATCGGCGGTGTCGAACAGATCGCGTTCAAAGTCCTCTCGCCCGCAGGTCTTGACGGCCAAGATGTTCGTGACCGCGTCGGACAGCACACCTGAGAGCTTGTTTTGTGCGGCGGACGTCGCGGCCGAAAGCGGCATGATGCGCTTGTACATAAGCCAGACAAACGCGATGTAGACGACCATGATGCCCACCAGGATCACGGTAAATGTGGGCACCACCGGAGCGAGCGCCGTCACCGTGCAGACAACCGAGGTGATGGTAGGGATGAGCGAATACACCGTCACGTCCACCAGACCCGTGTAGCCGCTCATAAAACGGCTCGTCTGGCTCACGAGCGATCCGCCAAAGCGGCTGGTGTGGAATGTCATGGATTGGTTGGAGAGCGTGTCGAAGCACAGACGCGCCAGGTGATAGTTGCCCGCAATCTCGAGCTTATAGACGGTGTAGTCCTGCAGCTTGGAGAGGATTTGACCCACCAGGTTAACGAGCACGAGCGCCAGGATATAGGGGGCGAAGACCTCAAACACCTGGTCACCCGCCACGGGACCGGCTTGAATGCGGTCGACAATGAGGGCCATCACATAGGTATTGGCAAACGTCAGCAAAAAGATGTAGCCCGCCGACGAGAGCACCGAGAGAAAGACAATCAGCGGCTGTGTGCGCGTGACACCCCAAAACCGCTGCAGCGTGCGGCGCACGGTGGAGCGGCTGAGCGGACTGGTGCTTCTCTGAGACATGGGCTTCCTTTCGCATCTGATAGGGCGAAACGCCATTGTTGCACATTGAAGCGCACTTCAGGCAAGCACGATGCGAAAAGCGATGGGGCACCCGCGTTTACGCCGGCGACCCACCGTCCGTTGCGACTAGTCCTCGTCTTTTTGGTCTGCGAGCAGGCCTGCGGACTCCAAGCCCAAAATCGCGTCGGCTTCCTCAGCATCCTCCAGCGCGTCGATGTCCTTGAGCTTGCGTTCCATGACGTTGGTGCGCGTGGTAATGATGCCCTCGACCGTTTTGCCCGCGGTCTCGATCTGCTGCTGGGCGCGGCGCAGCGCCGCCTGATAGCGCGGCAGCTCGGCCTTGACGGCGGAGAGCACGCGCAGTACGTCGTCGGTACGTTTTTGCAGCCTAAACGTCTGGTAGCTCATCTGCAGGCTGTTGAGAATGGCGGCCATGGTGCTGGGACCGGCTACGTTGACGTGATAGTCGCGGCCCAGGGTCTCGATAAGCCCGGGGCGGCTGACGATCTCGGCGTACAGCCCCTCAAACGGCACGAACATGATGCCAAAGTTGGTCGTTGCCGGCACACTCAGGTACTTTTCGCAGATGTCCTTGGCCTCGCGTTTCACCATCGTATCGAGCGTCTTGCGCGCTGCGGCGACGGCCTCAGCGTCACCAGACTCCTGGGCGTCGAGCAGATGCTCGTACGCGTCGCCCGGAAACTTGGAGTCGATCGGCAGCAGCACGGGGTCGCCCTCGTCTACCGGCAGCCTGACAGCAAACTCAACGCGTTCCGAGGCGCCGGGCTTGGTGGCGACGTTTTCCAGATATTGGTCGGGCGTAAGGATGTCCGCCAGGATCGCGCCCAGCTGCACCTCGCCCAAAATGCCACGCGCCTTGACATTGCCCAGCACGCGCTTAAGGTCGCCCACGCCGGTGGCGATAGACTGCATGTCGCCCAGGCCCTTGTACACGGCCTCGAGCTGGTCGCTCACCTGCTTAAACGATGCCGACAGTCGGTCGTTGAGCGTACGGGAGAGCTTCTCGTCCACCGTCGCGCGCATTTGGTCGAGCTGCACGTTGTTGTCTTTGCGGATGGCGCCCAGCTGAGCATCGACCGTCTCGCGCACCTTGTCCAGGCGATGCTCGATGCCTTCGCGGTTGGCGCCAAGCTGTTGGGCCGTCTCGCGGCGCAGGTCATCCATACGGTCGCCGGCCTGCGAGAACTCGCGCGCAATGGTCAGGTAGCGCTGCTGCTCTACGGCGGCGTCGGTCGTCTGCTGCTGCGCGATGGCATTTGCCGTGCGGCGGGTTTCGGCCAACGCGACGTTCAGGGTGTCGAGCGTGCTGTTGGCCTGCTCGAGCGCTGCCAGCGTTTCCGCGCTACTGTCGCCACGCTCCCGCAGCTCGGCACGCAGGCTCTTGAGCTGGAGGGCGCAAGCCACAGCAACCCCCACCGCCACCAAGGCGATCACAACAAGCACAATATCAATAGCAGACATAAACTCCGCCCAACAAACCCAATCGAGCACCAATCAAAACCGCGATCAATCTTACCCTGTCAAACGCAGCTCATGTCCAATCGAGCGCAGACAAGTTACCTTTGCGCTATGGGTGCTGGTCCGCTAGCTCTCCCAGCTGGCGCGGATGGTTGCTGCGACATCCCCCAAGCGCTGACCAAGAGCTGCCAAGTGCTGAAGTACCTCATTGGGCGAGGCGCCGTTGAGGATGCACGTGAGGGCATATGAGGCCAAGAAGATTGTCGCGAGCCCCAGCGGAATCAGCACGATCATCGCCAGCGTACGCAGGCGCTGGGCCCAGCGACGGTGACGCGCACGACGTTTATCGAACGCGAGCTCCTGTGCATATGAATCCTGCTGTACGGAATAGGCCTCTGGCGCCGATTCACACCCGGGCACAGCTGCAGGTACAGCAGCGGGCACGACATTTTGCGCAAAGGGCTGGGCTGCCGCCCCTTGCATTTGCATCTCCATGAGCCGTTGCTGCTGACGCAGCATGCGCTCAGCTTGTTGCTGCGGAGTCTCAAGAAACAGATCCATGCTGGCCTCCAAAATCGGAGCATTCGACGCTTACGACCAGCATCCCGCACCGCCATGACCGCGACAACGCAATCGCCGGCAATAGCCACAAAGTTTCTTTTGCTCAAAAGCTGTCGAAAAGCTCAACAACTCCTCTACCAGCACTTTCTCTGAGCTTTTTTCGCCAGCAATCTTTTGGCCTTCCACCCTTACGCCAACTGACCAAAATCTAACCAAAAGCTTGACGGAAATTGTGAAGACAGGGACCCCACATAAACAAACGTGCCGCCCCAAAAGGGCGGCACACAAACTTAATTATCAGCTTTTCTGCAGTGAGCACGCGACGACCCAACGCCGGAGCTCGGGGCGGGAGGCCGTGTTGCCTTCCCTCAACGCGACCCTGCGAAGCCGTGAGCGGGGAGGGAAGGCAACACGGCCTCCCGCCCCGAGCTCCGAAGACGGCGAAGACAGGCTACATGCCCGCGAGACCTCGAGCTGCGGTGGCACACATAAACGCCAGGACTAGGATCACGAGCGAACCCGCGATGTCGACCAGCACGCCCATTGCGCGACGCTCAAACAGCCAGCTCTCAAAGTGCGGAGCGACGTTGCGCCAAACACGCCACAACAAGATGCCCATGCCGATGACGCCGGGAATATTGAGCAGCAAAATCTCGGAGCACAAGAGGCCAATCAGGTTGCCGGCGGCAAAGCCCGCATCGCCCTCGCAGTATTTGCGATAAATCATGTACAACATGTATGCCACAAACGGCTGCAGGCACGCAGAGATAAACGTAACCACCATCGAGGGGTCCTGAGAAAAGGCATCGGTGAGCTTATCCACGCTCGTGGCATCCTTAGAGGCCAGGAACAGACCAATGACCACCACGGGCACCACGCCCAAGATGACCTCGACCAGAGTAAACAACTTGGCAGTCAAATCCTCACTAGCCGAATTCAAATGAGGCGCCCACTCAGAATGAGCATGCGCACCGGCTTTCTTCTTATCGGCACGCTCTGCCTTGCCGCCCTCAACAACCCGACGCTCAGGATCCTTATGAGTCCCAGCAGCAGCCACCCGAGCCCGAGATTTCTTACCCATAACCAACACCTCACAAGAGGAAACGAATAGCCAACGCTACCCAGTGTACCCCCTAAGCAACATCACCGCCCCAACTGGCCCCATACAAAAACGTGCCGCCCCAAAAGGGGCGGCACACAAACTTCTAATCAGCTTTTCAGTAGCGAGCACGTGACGACCCAACGCCGGGGCGCGGGGCGGGGAGATACCTTTCCCTCGCGCGACCCTGCGGAGCCGTGAGCGAGAGGGAAAGGTATCTCCCCGCCCTGCGCTCCGCAGCAGCCAGCGCCAAGCGCTAGTAGTTCACCACCTGCTCCTCAAAGTACGCCTTCGGGTGGTTACAAACCGGGCACACCTCAGGCGCCTCGGCACCAACGTGCAGGTGCCCGCAGTTCAGGCACTTCCACACCTTTACGCCCTCACGCTCAAACACCTCGCCCGACTCGATGCGCTCGACGAGCTTGTTGTAGCGCTCCTCGTGGGCCTTCTCGACGGCGGCGACACCACGGAACTTTGCGGCAATCTCGGCAAAGCCCTCTTCCTCGGCGGTCTTGGCAAACTCGTCGTACATCGTGGTCCACTCGTAGTTCTCACCCGCAGCGGCATCGCGCAGATTGTCCAGGGTATCGGGGACGGCGCCATCGTGCAGATACTTAAACCACAGTTTGGCGTGCTCGGACTCGTTGCCAGCCGTCTCGGCAAAGATGTTCGAGATCTGAACGTAGCCGTCCTTCTTTGCCTTGGAGGCATAGTAGCGATACTTGGTGTGTGCCTGGGACTCACCGGCAAAAGCGGTCTCGAGGTTCTTCTTGGTTTGGGAATTCTCAAAATCCATAGGTGTACTTCCCTTCAACGCATGCCGCCCGTAGGCTTCGAGCGGCCTCGTCTTTAGGATGCCCTCATGTCGGAAATCTAAACCTTACAATCCTGTTCTTCAGATTTCCACGGGCTAAATGCTCAGCCAGCGATCGCCCTCGGCTCGGCAAAAGCCCTCACGCTCCAGGTCGGCCAGAATGCCCGCGACAAGCTCGCGCTCGACCGGCCCGCGCCCAGCCGCCGCTTCCATATCGTTAACGCCCACCACGGCATCAGCAAGCGTAATCCCCGCCGGTTGGCCATCGCGCGCTGCCAGCAACATGCGCACGATATGCGCGCGCTTTTGGCGACGTGAGCCCTCAAACTTTGATTGACGGCTATAGCCCGCCGAGCGCCTGGACGGATTGGGCAACGTCTTTTTTAGATATGCGCCGTAATCCAGCAACGCGTAATACCACGCGCGCGGCGTGTCGGCATCATCGAGCGGCACGGCAAAGGGAGCGATCTCGTCGGTCGCCGCACCGGGGACCGCCGGACAGGCCGCCTGAATCAGCGGCACCAGCTCGCGGTCGGGAACAGCCGGTACATCGGGAAAGAAGTGATGCAGAAAGACCGTGCGCACGTTGGTCTCCAGATACACGCCTGGAAGGTCAAACGCAAACGACCGGATACCTTGCGCCGTTGCCGGGCCAATACCAGGCAGAGCGACCAAGTCACGCGTCTCACGCGGAAACTCACCGTCCCAGTCCTCCACAACGCGCTGAGCGGCCTTGTGGAGCGCCAGAGCGCGTCGGTTGTAGCCCATGCCCTGCCAAGCGTCCAAAACATCGGAAGGCGCGGCTTGGGCAAGCGCCTGCACGGTCGGAAAGCGATCGAGCCACGCCGGCATACGCGTCTCCACGCGTGGCACCTGTGTTTGCTGCAACATGACCTCGGAAAGCCAAATGATGTACGGATCGCGCGTGCGGCGCCACGGAAGGTCGCGATAACGCAGGACCCCTTCCGAACGAATCATCGAACGAAAGGGGTCCTGAATCATATCTATGCTCCTTATGCGGCGCTATTCCTCCCGGCATGTATACGCACAGGTGGCGTACTCGGGAAACGCTTCGCGGTCGGCGAACTTGGGATCGACGGCCGGGAACTGGCGGTGAGCGACGATGTCGCCGAGCGAAACGGAATCGAGGTAGTCGCGCATCAATGCTTGAGCTCCGGCCCACAGGGGATGATAGCAGCACGTGCCCATGCGCGCACAGTCGCCATCGGGTGCGGTGCAATCATTCATAACCATAGGGCCCTGAACGGCCTCGACGACCTGACGAATGGTAACGTCGTCCGGACTGACCTTGAGACGCATGCCACCGTGGACGCCACGCAGGCTCTCCACAATACCGGCCTGGACCAAACCGTGCTGAATCGAGCGGGCAAACGAATACGGAACATTGACCTCTTCGGCAGCGGTGCGAACAGAAAGCAAACGCTCCGGATCCTCGGCAAGCATCGCCAACATACGAAGGGCGTAATCAGTCTTCCTCGATATGTCCATTTTTTCCCCTTTCAAGGAATATGAACAGCTCGAACGAGCTCCGGGGCCGAGCTTGTGTCGAGACGCTAAATGACCGCTAGGACATCCAAATGGTAAATCGGATATCCACTGAACGCCGCGCTCGGAGCGAAATGCATCAGATGCGGCCTACAGTGCAATTTAGTATAACCTAACCCCCTGTCTCGTTGAACAGGTGTTGCGCAACAAAGCTGTTGTTCAGACAAATATACTTATTAGATTTTACTTGCGTTCCCGAAGGCGCGGGGATTCTGGGCGAAGATGCACCAGGGCGATCGTTCTATCGAAACAAAGTGCATCAAACGCAAAAAGCCACGTCCGAAGACGTGGCTTTAATTGCGTTGGCGGGAAGTACGGGGCTCGAACCCGCGACCTCCGACGTGACAGGCCGGCGCTCTAACCAAACTGAGCTAACTCCCCAGGCAGTCGTTCGCGTTTGTTTCCGCTCGCGTGCGCTGCGGGGATTAGTATACACAGAAGTCTGTCCGGCGCGCAACAACTTTTTTGAAAAATTTTTTGGGGCCATCCGGGAGGGCTTCCGGGGCTGAGGGCGGGGGTTAAGTTTGCTGCTCTACAGTCCTGCGCAAGACGGAAAGCACATTAAGTGCTTTCCTTTGCGTGCGGAACTCGCGACAAACTTAACCCCCGCCCTCAGCCCCGGAAGCCCTCCCTGCCGTCACATTATTCAACCAGTTTTGCGGGCGTGCGCCGCTGCGCGGCTAGCCCGCGTGCTCCTCGGCGGGGTTGGTCTGATTGTTTTTGTTGAAGCTCTGCCTTTGGCTCAAATGGAAACGGGGGACGCATCTGCATCCCCCGTTTTTGTTGCGGTTAGTCCAAGTCAATAAACTTAGTGGTCAGTATCTTGCCGTCTTTGACGAGCATTCTGGCCATGGTGGGGCCTCGGCTGCCTCTGGGGTAGCTGGCGCTGCCCGGGTTGAGGACTAGGCAGCGGCCCACTTGGGCTTCTTTGGTTACGTGGGTGTGGCCGTTGATGGCTACGTCTACGGATCCCACCGGAAGGTCTTCGCGGTAGTGGGCTACGGCAAATTTGAGGCCTTCGTAGGTAAAGAGCGCAAGACGGTCTACATCGGGGCCGTAGTCGCGGTAGTAATCGTTGTTGCCCAATACGGCCCGTACAGGGGCGATGGTGCACAGGTGCTCGTAGTCCATCTCTGACGTGAGGTCGCCGGCGTGGATGATCAGGTCTGCGCCCTCAAGCTCATCCAAGAGCGCAGGCGATAAATAGCCGTGGGTGTCCGAGATGATGTCGATACGCTTGGCGCTTGCGCTGTTCATGGGATCCCTTCCGCAAAAAACGATTCGGCAGATACATACAAAAAAGGCCCCACGGCTCCGCAGACGATGGGTCTACAGGGCTGCGGGGCCAGTGCGCTAGAGACTCAAGGCCTTCTTGAGCGGCACGACGCGGCGGCGCGAAACCGGCACGCGTTCGTCGACGCCCGTAATGCCCAGCTGGATGGCGCCCGAGGGCACCGTCTCGACGTCCGTAACGCACGCCAAATTGACGATATAGCGGCGGTGAACACGGAAGAAGCCAAAGTCGCAGAGCTTGGCCTCAAACTGCGCCAGCGAGGTCGTCGACAAAAAGCGATCATCGACGGTATAGATGCAGGAGTAATCGTCCTTGGCCATGATAAAGCGGATGTCGTCCACGGGAATGAGCACCTTGCGGCCGCCCTTTTCCACCGGGATACGCTCGATGGTCACTTTGCTGTCCGTAACCGGCTTGGCGCGTTGCATGACCTTCTCGATCGCGCGATCCAAGCGAGCTTCCTCGACAGGCTTCATCAGATAATCGACGGCATCGACGTCGAATGCCTCGACCGCATGGTCGCTATACGCAGTCACAAATACGATCGCCGGCGGATTTTTGAGCTTATGCAGTGCCTCGGCAAGTTGCAGGCCCGAGGCGCCGGGCATCGAGATATCGAGAAACACGACATCCACGCGACTTTCCATAAGCATCTCGATGGCGGAGCGGACGCTCGACGCCTCCGTGATCGTGCCGATCTTGCCCGTTTGCTCGAGCAGGAAGCGAAGCTCCGAGCGAGCCGGCGCCTCATCATCCACAATCATCGCACGCAGCATAGGGATAAAACCTTTCGTCAACTAACTACGCCGGGCATCCGTCGCATGACGTTGGGCCCGTAGCCTTTTATTTTACTCTTGAATGTCAAAGATGCTCTCTGACAAATCAAGATGAAGAAGCACTTTGGTGCCCTTGCCCGGCGCCGATTCGACACGCGTATAGGAGTGCGGCCCAAAAAAGCGATGGATGCGCTCCGAAATATTGTGCATGGCCACACCGGCGCCGCCACCCTGGGGAGAGCTGGCGTCGGGACGGGCAGAGCGCTCGTCAAACAGTCTGGCGGCGGTACCCTCATCCATGCCCACGCCATTATCGGCCACGGCAATCAAGATTGCATCCTCGCCGTCTTGGTGAACGGTCACGTCGATCCTCAGGGCGTCGTCATCGCCCATACCATGACGCACAGCGTTCTCGACAATCGGCTGGATCACGAACGCCGGCACCAGCGTATCTTCCACATCCTCGGACACATCGAACGTCGCAAGCACGCGGTCCTCGCCAAAGCGGGCCTTCTCAAAGGTAAGGTAGCGCTTGGTCTGTGCGACCTCGCGCGAGACCGGAATAAGCGATCCCGAGTTGTCGAGCGTGGCGCGATAGAACGATGAGAACTCACGAAGCAGTTCGCGGGCCCGCAGCGGGTCGGTGCGCGTAAACGATGCAATGGTGTTCAGTGTGTTGAACAGGAAATGCGGGTTAATCTGCGCCTGCAGCGCACGCACCTCGGCGCGCGCTGTGAGTTCCTTTTGCACCTCGAGCTCGTGGATGGCGAGCTGCGTGGACAAGATCTCGGCAAAGCCCGAGGCAAGCGCGTACTGGGTACGGTCGACGGCGCGCGGGGTCTTGTAGTAGAACTTGAGCGTGCCGACGGTACGATCGCCCACCTTGATGGGGGCGATAATGCCGGCGGGGACTTGGTTGTGCGAGCCGTCCGAGCCCACGACATCCACCATACGGTTGAACGACTGCACGATGCCATGTTCGATAACGTAGCGTGTGGCAAGCGTGTGGATGGGAGAATCTGGCAGTAGTTTTTCCTCAAACTCGCCCGCGCAGGCAAGCACGTTGTCCTCGTCGGTGATGGCCACCGTCATGGCGCGCGTCTCGGGCAAAATGCGCTGACACACCAAACGCGCCGACTCCTGCGTCAGACCGCCCTTAATGTCCTCGAGCATGGCCGAGGCCACCGAGAGCGTCTCCTCGGTGTACTGGGAGCGCACCGAATCGGGATTGAGCGTCAAAAAGATAAAGATGCACAGAAAGATGCACAGCAGCGCGCAGGCAATCACCGTGGCAATCGGCTCGATACCGGTCGCCAAGGCAAAAATAAAGTACATCAGCACGCAAATGGCGCAGGCAACGGCAATGATGCGAAAGATTGATATTGAACTATCGCGCTGGGCGCGGCGGTCGATCATTCGGCCCCCTCCAGGATACTGATCAGTTGTGCGTCACGCCAAAGCCCGTCCATGATCTTGGGCCAAAAACTCTGGAAACGCAGGTAGCTTGCAGCGTTTTGGCGCGCATAGGCTTTTGCCTCGTCGATACCATGGCGCCAGATGCGCAGGTAGCCCTCATGCTCGCGGGTAAACACGCTGCGGACCATAGCGGTCTTGCGCACGCGGTCGTCGAGCTCGCGCGAAATCCACGGGCCCGGGTAGGGCATGAGCGATGCCGCCGTAACGGGAATGAGCTCCTTTTGATGCGCGGCGAACGTCAACTTGGCCCGTTCGTAGTACCAACGGTATACATCCTGCATAAAGCGCGGTGAGCGCTTTTCGGACTCCGGAGGCAGATGGCGCACGGTCCACTCGTTATCGAACCACACGTCGTAGCCAAACATGCGCATGTTAAAGAGGTAATCCAAGTCCTCGCCGCGGGTGATAAACGGGTCAAAGGCCACACGCGTAAAGGCGCGGGCGTGCAGGGCCATCAGGCCGCCGCACACGTAGTTTGAGCGCGAGATGCGGGTGCCCGAGAGCGCCTTTTTCATCCAACGGTTGAACTCGATGCGCTTGGTCCACCAACGATGGCAGATGCCCGCCTTGTCCGTGGGAGCCAACGGCGAGCCGTCGCGATCGTAGAAATAGCCGCTCTTGACCAAGATCGGCAGGCCCTGACGCGTCTGCTGACCCAGCGCGTAGGTCGCGCGCTTCATAAAATCGGCGTCGATGACAGTCTCATCGTCATCCAAAAAGATAACCGCGTCATGCCCCAGCACAGCGGCACAGGCCAGCCCCATGTTGCGGATGGCACCGTAACCTCGCAGGCTCACGCACTCGCCCGAACCCTTGGGCGCGATCTGAGCAACCCGGTCTGCGATGCGCGAGGCCTGGGTGTTGGTGACAACGGTGACCTTGAGCGTGGGATGCGCGTCGACAATCTCGTGCACGCGCAGCGACACATCGGCTGTGGCAGAAACGGGACAGACCACCAAAAGGATGATGCGCGGGATGTCGCGCACCTGCTCAAGCGAGGCCAGGCAGCGGTCGAGTTCGGGATTGTCGGCGTTGAGTCGTGTCGAATGGTCATAGGTGCCAGGGGCGTTTGCGCGAGCGTCATCGCCCGCCCAATACGTTGGAATCACGACCGTGGCGTTCATGCCTTACCCTCCCTGCAACACAAAAACGGGACGCCGCCAAACACAGGCGACGCCCCGCGACCTAGCTGACTCCATCATACCCACTTGGGCTAATCATTGTTCGAAAGTCAGAATGTTTATTGCGGATAACCCCAAAAGAGTACCGTGGACAGGCACAATAGCCGCTCACTCCTATGCGGCATGCTCTGCCGCCCGAGTCATGCGGGACAGGCGGACCAGCAGCATAAAGCCAACGACCAGCAGCACACCAATGGAAAGGACGCCCAGCGACGGGTTGCCGGTCAGCGAGGTGACGATCGACACCAGGAAGGTGCCCATAACGCTTGCATAGCGGCCAAAGATGTCAAAGAAGCCGTAGTACTCGTTGGACTTTTCCTTGGGAATAATGCGGCCAAAGTAGCTGCGGCTGAGCGCCTGCACGCCGCCCTGGAACAGGCCGACCATAATGGCAAGCACCCAAAACTCAAAGGCGGTCTTTAGGAAGAACGCGGCGAACAGCACAATGCCCATATAGGCGGCGACTGCCACCAAGATCATGTTGAGCGTGCCCACGCGGCCGGCGAGCTTGCCGTAGATGATGGCGGACGGAAAGGCCACGAACTGCGTGACGAGCAGCGCCAGGACCAACTGGGTCGAATCGATGCCCAAGGCCGATCCGTAGCTGGTTGCCATGGAAATGACCGTGTGCACACCGTCGATGTAGAAGAAGAACGCGATCATGTAGACCAGCACGGCCTTGTTGTGGGCGATCTCGCGCATGGTGTGTCCGACCTCGGAGAACACACCGCCCACGATGTGGCCGATGGTGTCCTCGGGACCGCGCTCGCGACCGTACTTTTGCTTATAGGTGCGAATGAGCGGCAGGGTAAAGATGAGCCACCAGGCACCAGTGATGACAAACGACAGACGCGTTGCCAGCATGGTGGGGACGCCAAGAGCGGGGCCACCCATGATAAGCGCCAAGCAGATGATGAACGGCACGGTGGAACCGATGTAGCCCCAGGCATAACCCGAGCTGGACACGGCGTCCATGCGCTCGTCGGTGGTAATGTCGGGCAGCATGGCGTCGTAGAATGTCATAGAAGAGTTAAGGCCGATGGTGCACAGCACGTACACGGTCAAAAATGCCATGGCGGACATTGGGATAGCCTGCGCCAGGCAAAGCACCAGGCCCGTGAGGAAGAAGCCCAAGAAGAACTTGATCTTGTTGCCGGCGTAATCGGCAAGCGCGCCCAGAATGGGCATGAGCATGGCAATGACCAGCGAGGCAATCGTCTGCGCGTTGCCCCAAGCGACCACCAGGTCTGCCGAGGAAGCACCGGTATTGATGGCGTTAAAGTAGATGGGCACCACCGAGGTATTGAGCAGCACGAGGGCCGAGTTTCCCACATCGTACATGACCCAGTTACGCTCGAGCTTGGTGTATTTCATGGACAGGGACCCTTCGTATTCGCCCGATATGCAGTTAGTTCATCGTACCCCAATTGCACAGAGGCGCCGGTAAGGATTCGGCAAAGGGACAGGCACGGACCCTATTCCTCGCGGTCGAACTCCTCGTCGGCGCCGAGCACGCGGCCGCTGTAATTGACGTGGTTGGTCACGGCTTCCATATCGCCGGTCTCGATAAAGCGGGCGACCGTGCACTCGTAATCGACCAGCGCGCGGTCAAAGACCTCGGGGAAACTCTCGGTCGAGACTTCATCAGTAAAGGGGTTCTTCCATGCCAAGTGGCCCAGGTTGCCGGTACGCTCGGGCAGCTCGGTCGTCACGCGGTGCGCAAGGCCGTCGAGCAGCGAATAATCGTGCACCAAGCCCTCGAGCAGGGCAATCGCGCGCGTCTTGGCCGAACCGGCCGGCTCGATAGTACGGTAGAGCAGCTGCATGTCGGCTACGGCGCCGGCGTACTCCCCCGCCGGGATGTCGATACCGTACACGCGCCCGGCGACGTAGCTCATCAGCACGCCGGCAACGCGATTGATGCGGTCGGTCGTGACGATCTCGCCCGCCGGCGGATAATCCTCGACCGTGGCCCCGTCACGTTTAAGCTGCAGCATCAGCACGTCCAGGTCGCTTTCGAGCACGGCGTGAACTTGACTGCCCGAAGCCTCGAGCTCGGGGTCGGACTCAACAATGCCAAACTGCTGCTCGTAGACAAAGGGATGGGCATTGCGGTCGAGCACATAGTGCGACAGCAGGCCCAGCGCAAACGCGCGACCCAGATTGGCATCGCGCGGCTGCAGGTGCGACACGCCATCGCGCAGGCACGAGAACTGGCGCGACATGCGCGAGCGGTGCATGACCTGAGCCAGCAGCGTGCAGTCGGAAACACGCGGTGTCAGAATGTGAAAGAAAAACGGGTCGGGGCCTTGGTTGCCCAAGATAAAGGCAATGCGCTCTTCATCGGACGTGATGACGCCCTGCGGAAGACGGTCGATGCTTTCCTCGCCAAACAGATGATGGGTGATAAGCGCGGGCATAATGATCCTTTCGATTTCATTCGATGCCACCCATTATGCCCACCGCGCGCCCATACCAAACCTGCGATGGTAAACGACGGCACGCAAGCCTCTTACGCAAGCCCCAGGTGCGACTTGACCTCGGCGGCACGACGACGGGACACCGGCACCGTCGAGCTCACGCGGTCGAGCCTGAGCTCCATCAACCCCGTGGAGCCAATCTCAACATTGTGCACGTCTTCCAAATTGACCAGATAGCTGCGATGAACGCGGATAAAGCCCTCGGAGCCCAAGCGACGTTCGAGCGAGGAAATCGACTCATTGATCAGGTATGTCCCCTCGGCACAGACCGCATTGCAAAAATCGGCACGCGCCTCAAAGTAGCAGACGTCTGCGGCGGGAATGAACACCTTTTTGCCCCCGCGGTCCACCGTCAGACGCAAAGGCTGGCGCGGAGCGTGGATAACACGACGGACACCCAAGGCTGCCTTGATCTTGTCGAGTGCCTTTGACAGGCGTGCGTCCTCGACCGGCTTGACGACATAATCGACGGCATCGAGGTTATAGGCATCAGCCGCATACTCGGCAAACGCCGTCACAAACACAACCACCGGCGGCGTCTTTAGGTTCTGCAGCGTCTCGGCAAGCTCAATTCCCGAGCGACCGGGCATGGTAATGTCTAAAAACAGCACGTCGGGCTTGTTCGACAGAATCGACTCTACGGCTTCGGTGACATTGCCCGCCTCGGCAATCTGGCCCACACGCGTATCCTTTTCCAACAGATAGCGTAGCTCAGCCCTAATGGGAGGTTCGTCATCAACCACCAAGATGTTCCAGCCTTCGGACATATGTGCTTCCCCTCTTTTTCTCTCAATCCAACCGCGTGCTACACCTTCATCGGCGCCGGCTCATGCGGCTCGCCGTTCAGCTCGACGATGACCTGCGTCCCCACGCCCTCCTGGGACTTCACGCGCATGCCAGAATCTTCCCCGTAAAAGAAATGGATGCGCTGAAGCACGTTGAAGAGCGCCAGGCCGCAGCCTCGCTTGATGGAGCCGTCGGCGGTAATGCTCTCGGGCTCCTCTCGGCGATGCTGCTCAAACAGGTGCGCGCAGACTTCTTCGCTCATACCGATGCCGTCATCTTCGACGATGATCTCCAGACCGTCATCGGTCTCAAAAGCCCCAACACGAATAGAAAGCGGCTCGGTCTCGCGCTGGGCATGCTTGATGCAGTTTTCGAGCAGCGGCTGTAAGATAAACGGCGGCACCATGCTGTCGCGCACCTCAAAGTCGATGTCGACCGAAACGCGCAGACGGCCGTCGCCATACCGGGCCTGCATAAGATTGATATAACGAGTGCCCTGTTCCACCTCATGCTCGAGCGTGGTGAGCGTATCGGAGTCAGAAAGCGTCTGACGATAGTAATTGGAAAAGTCGATCAGCAGCGATCGCGCCTTGTCGGGCTCGGTTCGCACGAGCGACACGATAGTGCTGATGGTATTGAACAGAAAATGCGGGTCGACCTGCGACTGCAGGGCGCGCAGCTCCACGCGGGCCGTAAGCTCGTCCTGGCGCTCGAGCTCAAAGCTGGCGAGCTGCGTGGAAATGAGATCGGCAAAGCCCGAGGCCAACGCCGTCTGGCGCATATCGATGCTGCTCAGGCGGGGATAGTACAGCTCGAGCGTACCCACGCAATGCCCGCGCACGGTAAGCGGTGCGACAATACCGGCGCGCAGGCGGGGAAAATAGCCACCCGTCTCATTGGAGGTGTCACGCGAAAACACGCTCTGCTCGCCCGTCTCAATCACACTGAGCGTGGTCTTGAGCACGACCGGGGTGCCGGCGGGACACTTTGTCGAATCCTCGCCCCAACTTGCCAACACCTGCTTGCCGTCGGTGAAGCAGATGGCCGAGGCGATAGTTTCGGACAGAATGATTTTGGAGGCGCCCAGGGCAGCTTCGGGCGTAAGGCCGCGCGACGTGTAGGCGAATATTTTTGATGCGATGGCGAGCGTACGGTCGGTTGCGCTCGATGTGAGGTCGTCGGGGACCACAAAGACATACGAGAAAAAGAAGCACAGCATGACCAGGCCGGCAATAACGACAACGCCCGGAACGGGATTGGGATTATCGGTTAAATCCCAGATAAGCAGCAGGATAAGCGCCGGAACGACAACACCGAGCAGGATGGCCTGAACCACATGCTGGGCCGTACGAAAGACCTTGGTCGAGTTGTAGCTCTTGCCTAGAATCAGCCTGTTTAAGTCCACCGTCATCCCCTTTTATCTACCGCACCCACAGCAATAAAGAGGGCCGCAAGCGACCCTCTCCATTGCATTATGCAATCAAAAACTGTGTTTTACATCCAGCCATCGACAAACGGTATCTTAGGCGCTGTATTTGTTGGCCTCGCCAAAGGTGCCAGCCTCGACGATCCAGCCGTCCTTCATGATGACGTCCATGTTGTCGGTGTTGAGCACGTGGATGTCGGCGGCGACGTCACCGTTGACGACCAGCAGGTCGGCGCACTTGCCGGCCTCGATGGAACCGGTCTCGTCCTCGATGTGGCACATCTTGGCACCGTTGAGGGTGGCGCAGGTGATGGTCTCGACCGGGGTGAAGCCGATCTTGTCGACAAACTCGTACATCTCCTCGATGGAGCAGGTGCCGTACGGGGTGACGAAGGAGAAGGAGTCGGAGCCGATCGTCATGACGACGCCGCGCTTCTTGGCCTCGCGCAGGCAGTCGTAGTTGCGCTGCAGCTCCTTCTCGACCAGGGTGCCCTCGTACTTGTCGTGCAGCTCGGGGACGTAGACGGGCGGATAGGTGGCGTACCAGGTGGGCAGGAAGGCGATCGTCGGGGTGAAGAAGGTGCCCTGCTCGGCCATGAGGTCCATGGTGCGCTCATCGATATCGAAGCCGTGAATCAGCTGCTCGCAGCCAAAGCGGACGGAATCGTAGGCAGCGGCGTGGTTGTTGTAGCAGTGGCTCCACACGGGGATGCCGACCAACTTGGCCTCTTCGATCACGGCCTGGATCTCCTCGGAGCAGTAGTGCTGGTCGCGACCGGAGTCCCAGCGCCAGATGCCGCCACCGGTAGCCCAGATCTTGATGGCATCGGGGTTCTCGCGCAGGCGACGACGGACGGCCTTGCGCAGATCCCAAGGACCGTCGACCTGATCGCCCCAGGGGTGCGATTCCTTGTTGAGCTCCTGGCTGCAGTGGTGGGAGTCACCGTGACCGGCAACACGGCAGAAGCCGAGTCCGGTGGCCAGAACGCGCGGGCCCTTAAAGACGCCCTTGTCGATGCAGTCACGGATCTGGATACCAAAGCGGCCGATCTCGCAGACGGTGGTGAGGCCGTGGGTGAGGCAGTCGTAGGCCTGCTTGACGGCGACGGCCTGCTTCTCGAGGAGCGGCTGCATAACCCAATCGGTGTCATCGTCGGTCAGGTTGCCCGAGAAGTGCAGGTGGGTGTCGATCAGGCCGGGAAGGACGGTCTTGCCGGCGGCGTCGATAACCTCAACGCCCTCGGGAAGGTCCTGCATAGCACCGGCATACTCGATCTTGCCGTTGTCGTCGACGAGAACGAGGGAGTTCTCGACCGGCTCGGCACCGGTACCGTCGATGAGCTTGCCGCCAACGATTGCGTACTTAGTAGACATGGTTCCTCCTTATGGATCCATATAGTGGGCGAGGCCATGTTGGGTTAAGGCCTCACAAAGCTACCCAAGTGGTGCCGGGTTCGGTGCGCGGAAGAGAGGGGTCCGCGCACCCGATCCGCCCCGGCTAGGCGTTATTTTTTGCGGGAATTGGTGAAGGCCATGAGGGCCAGGCCAACGGCCAGCCAGCCGATCACGATGCTCCACTCCACCATGTTGAGGGAGGCGGGAGAGAACGGGACCACGAGCAGGCCAATGATGACGGCGCAGGCAGCGACAGCGAGGCTGATGCCAAACTTGCCGCCGGGCACCTCGTAGGGACGAGGCAGGTCGGGCTCGGTGAAGCGCATGCGCAGGCAAGCGAGGGCGACCATGCCGCAGGAGAAGATGAAGGCGAGAGCCGACACGTTGGTCAGAGGGATGAGCATGTTCTTGCCCAGGAACGGACCGATGACGGTGATGACGCCCAGAACGGCGCAGGCGAGCTTGGGAGCGCCGGACTTGGGATCGACCTCGGCGAACTTCTCGGGCAGCTGGCCCTTGCGGCCCATGGCGAGCATGATGCGGCTCGTGGCGCCGTAGAAGGAGTTCATCGGGCCCATGGGTCCAAGCGTGGCGATGACGAGCATGGCCAGGTACAGGAGCATGTTGATGCCCTTGAGGCAGGCAAGCGCGGGAACCGGGCTCTTAACAAACTCATGCCAGTCGAGGATGGTGCCGAACGAGTAGATGCAGACCATGTAGAAGCCGCCGGCGGCCAGCAGGGCCAGGGAGATGATCTTGCCGAACTTGTTCCAGTTGAGGCCCTCGGCTGCTTCCTCAGCCTGCTGAGGAATGGTATCGAAGCCGGCGTAGAAGAACGGGGTCAAAACCAGGACCGACACGATGCCGGCGAACAGGCTGGTGCCCTCGGTAGCGGGCTTGCCGCCGCCAGCACCGGTGACCTGGGAGAACACGGGCATGGCGTGTTCCGGCGAACCGGTGAACAGCGAGACACCCATGGCGAGCAGCATGCCGCAGAGCAGAGCCTTGGTCAGGAAGGCCTGGAGCTTGGCGGCCGAGCTGGCACCGCGGAAGTTGAGGAAGATGACGTAGACTGCAAAGCCGAGCGCGATTAGCGTCGGGAACAAGTAAACGTCGGCGCCCAAGATGGTGTAGAGCTTGACGGCGCGCAGCCACTCAAGACCGGGCAGGCTGCCGAACATCTCGGACACGAGGGTCGAAATGGCGATGGCCTCCCACGGGCACAGGATGCCGTTGCCCAGGGCCAGGAGCCAACCGGTGATGTAGCTCAGCGTACGGCCAAAGCTACGATCGACATACTCGACGATGCCGCCCGAGATGGGGATAGCAGCCGTGAGCTCACCGAAAACAGCTCCGACGGGCACGAGGAAGATTGCACCCAAGAGGAATGCGATCATAGCGGGAACGGGACCGCCGCCCACGACCATCCAGTCGCCGACCTGCAGAACCCAGCCAGTTCCGATGATGGCACCGAAACCGATGGTGAAGAAGTTCCAGAGCGAAAGCGTTTTCTTCATGCCACCGTTACCTTCGACTGCAACTTCTGCGTTCTTGTCCGCCATTGTTCCCCTCCTTTCCTTATTGACGCCTCTTTGACGTCACCCTTTGCGCGGTCTGTTTTGCCGCGCGCTTTTATTTCGTGGCTTTACAATACGGCCTTGGCGCAGCATGGCCGCCCATGGCTCGACCGAAGGCCGAACTCGCATATGAGTGGCGCCGTTTTTGGGACGAACGGCACGGTTTGCCGCTCATTGTTGTCGCCCGTCCGACGGGCGTACGCTCATTGGACGCATATAGAAATGTTTTTGAGGCCGTGTGTTTTGCGCCTTTCGTACCGTTTACCGAGCTTTTGACGCTCGGACCCATTTGTTGCACATCCTTTTTGTAGGATAGACAGGTTATACATGAGACAAGGCGGTACGAATGGCATACGGATACAACGACGGTGATCAACGGCGACAAAGCGTTCGCCTTGCTGGCCGCACCACGCCGACGCCCAGAAGTGCCACGAGCAGCAATCCGCAACGCCCTCAAGAGCAACCCAAGCCTTCGTCTCGGCAGCAGACAAACAGAACACGGCAGAGTGGCCGTCCGAGCACGGGCACAAGCGCACAGCAAGATAGCCGCTTGGGCGCGCGCACTCGACAGCGCCAAGCCGAGGTTCCGCAACTGCGCCGCAACGGCGCACGTCAGCCCGGAAGCCATATCAACCGCTTCTTTTCGCATCCCCAAGGCGGACGCGACGGCAAGCCCTACCGCTCGACATCGTTCGTGAATGCCCCCGCCCTGCCGGCTCGTCGGCTTTGCCTCGCACTGTGCTCTATCCTCATCTGTCTGGTCTTTGTGCTTATGAGCTCCTGTATGTCCCACGGCTCGGCCGGTCTCGAGCCCACCGCCGAGGACAAGCTGCTCAAGGCCCCCGTCGCGCCCGGTTATTCTTTCGCCTTTTCGACCCCGCGCTCGCAATGGCAAGCCGGCACGATGCCCCATATCTATCAGATCGACCCTGCATGGTCGGAGCTGCCTTACGCCGGCGGTACCATCCGCCAAAATGCTTGCGGGCCTACGTGCCTCACCATGGTCTATATCTTTAAGACGGGACGCACCGATATGACTCCCGTCGATATGTGCGCGCTTTCCGAGGCAGGCAATTACGCCCCCACCGGTGCAACCGAATGGTCGTTTATGACGAGCGGTGCGTGGCAGTTGGGACTTAACGGAACGGAGCTTCATAACGATCGCGACTCGATGACTCAGGTGCTGCGTTCGGGAGCGCCCGTCATCGCCGCCGTTCGGCCGGGCACCTTTACCAACGTGGGCCACTACATTGTACTTTACGGTATTGACGACGCCGACCAGATTGAAGTCTTCGATCCCAACTCGGCCAGCCGCAGCGCCCGCCGCTGGGGCGTCGTAGAGGTCCTCAACGAAGTCGAAGCCATGTGGGCCTACTACTAGTCATTGGGCACTCATTGCACTCATTGGGGACAGACTTAAATGAGTAGCCCCAGGCTGCCAGGAACTGCCGACACGGAAAGCGCATCCCATTTTGGAGCTCAATAGCGGGATGCACTTTCCGTTAGCGGCCCGTTTGGGAAACTACGTTCCACTTTCCGGCAACATTCCGGGATGCATTTTCCGGTTGAGGCCCTCAAGGGAAACTATGTCCCATGTTGGACGCTCATTCTGGGATGCGCTTTCCGCAGTTGATTGATGCGGGCTTTAAGGACTGTTCCAAGCTGCCAGCAGAAAAGGAACGTCCCCAAGTGCCGGGTTTCCGCAGTCATTGGGGACAGACTTAAATGACTAGTCTTTTAAGAACGTCCCCAATGACTACCCACAGAATGAGGGTCTCATCGGGGACTAGGTAAATAGCAAAAGCCCCCGCGGCCGAAACGGCCACGGGGGCAGCAGGCTTGCAAGGGTTAACTCAAGTCCTCGCCATTTGATGCAATGACCTTTTGATACCAGCAGAAGCTGTCCTTTCGGTAGCGATCGAACGTGCCTTTGCCCGTATCATCGGCATCGACATAAACAAAGCCATAGCGCTTCTTCATCTGCCCCGTCGAGGCCGACACCAAATCGATACAGCCCCACGGCGTGTATCCCATCAGGTCAACACCGTCCTCGACAATTGCATCGCGCAGCGCAAGAATATGCCTTCGCAGGTAATCAATATGATACGCATCGTGGACTTTGCCGTCTTCCAGCGCATCGAGTCCGCCCACACCGTTCTCGGCGATAAAGAGCGGAAGATGGTAACGATCGTGGTAGCCGGCAAGCGTCACGCGCAAACCCAGCGCATCGATCTGCCACTTCCAGGCAGTCTCTTTATCCCTGAGGTACGGATTGCGCAACGTCGGGAACACGTTGCCCTCCGCCTTCTCGGCGACCACCTGATCATCGGCGCACACCAAGCGCGAGCAATAGTACGAGAACGAGATGAAGTCGACCGTATGCTCTGCCAGATACTCCGTATCGCCCAGCTCAAAGGGCACGTGAACCCCCTCTTTCTCGAGTGCACGCAGCTTCCAAGCAGGATAGGCGCCCGCAGCCATCACGTCTGTGTAGAAGTAGCGGCCGCGGTCCTCCTCATACGCAAGCCATACGTCCTCGGGCGCACAACGGTACGGATAGGTCGCACCGGCAGCGACCATGCAACCCACCTTGTTTGCGGGATCGATCTTGTGCAGAATCTCGACAGCGCGAGCGCTCGCCATAAACATATGGTGCGAGAACGCCGCGGTCACGGCTGCACGGTCACGCTCATCCTCGAGCGTGACACCCGCGTTGAGATAGGACAGCGCCACGCTGTTGATCTCGTTGAACGTAAGCCAATAACGCACGAGGCCCTGGTACGCGCGTCCGACGGTCTCGACGTAGTGCGCATACCGCTCGATCATCTCTCGGCTTTGCCAGCCACCATAGCGCTCGACCAGAGCCAACGGATAGTCGTAGTGCGACAGCGTCACAAGCGGCTCGATTCCATGCTCGCGCAGCGCCTCGAATACCTGACGGTAAAACTCCAAGCCCTCACCGTTGGGCTCGGCCTCCATCCCTGTGGGAAAAATACGGCTCCAACAAATTGAAAGACGCAGGCACTTAAAGCCCATCTCGGCAAAGAGCTCGACGTCCTCGCGCCAATGATGGAAGAAGTCGTTGCCCCAACGGCATGGATACAGCCTGTCCGGATCATCCACGGGCTTTTGCCTGCCAAACATCACATCCCAGCGGTCGGGACCCTGTGGAATCAGGTCGGAGTGCGACATACCGCGGCCGCCCTCGTTCCAGCCCCCTTCGGCCTGGTTGGCGGCGAGGGCACCACCCCACAAAAAGCCCTCGGGCATACCGGCAGCAGACGTTCTGTCAAAGTAACCCATGCTACTCAGTATCCTTGGCAGAAGCTGCCGCGGCGTTCTCCTGCTCCTGTGCCAGGAGCTGGTTGTCGTACACCTTAAAGAACGGGTACCAGACCACAGCCATGACCACGATCAAAACGATCGTAAATACCCAGATACGCGGGTCGAGGCACTGGATAAAGCCCTGAACGAAGATGGGGAACGTGCCGCTCACCAAGATGTAGAAGTTAGAGACAAGACCCAGTGAGATTGCACCCCAATACAGCAGGGCCGAAATCATACCGCCCAGCACAAACGGAATCATGAGGATCGGGTTGAAGATGATGGGTGCGCCAAAGATCGCGGGCTCGGAGATACGGAAGAAGCTCGGCACGATCGATGCCTTGCCAAATGCCTTGAGCTGCTGCGACTTTGCCTTAAACGCGCAGAGCGCCACAAAAGAGAACGTATTGCCCGTGCCGCCGATGAGGTTGATGACCATCGACATGAGTACCGGGTGGAACTCAAGCGGCTGCCCAGCAGCGTAGAGCGAGGCGTTGGCAGCAAAGGCGGCAAGCGTGACCGGGGCGGTGATGGGCATCACGATCATGTTGCCGTGGACGCCAAAGCACCAAAACAGCAGCGTCATGAAGCAGATAAGCAGTGCGCCGGGCACAGAGTCAACTGCGACGGAAAGCGGGGCAGCGAGCAGCTTCTCGATAACCGAGGGGATGAACAGCGTGGGATCGATCATCTGGATCAGCAGGTTGCCACCAAAGAAGATGAGGATGTTGACGAGCATAGGCACGATGGCGCCAAAGGTTTCGGACAAAAACGGCGGCACGCCATCGGGCATCTTGATGGTGATGCCCTTGGTCTGGCAGAAGCGCGTGACCTCGACGGAGACCAGGGCAACGATGATGGCGGTAAACAGGCCCTGCGCACCCAGATAGGTGCAGGGGACCGCCTGGAGCACGGACTCATCAGCAAGCTGGTAGTAGGACGACGGCGCCGCGGCGATCAGGAACATCACCAGCGAGGTCATGCCGGCGTTAAGCTTGGGCATCTTGTAGGTGCCCGCCAGGTTATAGGCGATTGCGAACGTCACGATCACCGACAGTATGCCCATCGTCATATTGAAGGGGATGAGCAGCGTGAGCTTATTGGCCGTCGCAAAATCGAGCCAAGGGCCAAAGACGGACCAGAACCCGCCCTGCGCCACCAGGTCGGCCGTGACCGGCGGGTTGGCGAGGATCATAAAGACGGCAGATACCAAGATGAAGCTGATCGCGCTCATAAAGCCCTTTTGCATGGAGGCAAAGTGGCGCTCGGTGCCGCAGAAATTGGCGATAGGGGTCAGTTTTTCCTGAAGCAGGGTCATGAACTTCTCCATGGTTGCCTCCTAACCCAACAGCGACTGGGCGAGTGCCAGCACGTTGGCGGCGTTGCCCATGCCGTAGTCCTGTGCGGGGATGACCGAGGTCGGCTTACCGCTCCCCTGCTTGACGGTGTTGAGCTGGTAGGACACCTGCGGCCCCAAGAGCAGCACGTCATAATTGGCGCACGTCTCCTGATACTCGCCGATACCCACCGCATCGATATCGAGCTCGATGCCGTTTTGCTCCGCATATTTCTCGAGTTTCTTCATCAGAATGCTTGTAGACAGACCAGCTGCGCAAACAAGAAGGATCTTCATAAGGGATTCCCTTCGCATTGATTGGTTGGATAGTCACCGCACGCCGCTAGGCGTTCTTGGTTGCAGTGCACTCATACAGGCAGATCAGCTCCTGCACGAGCTCCTGAGCAAGCATGGAGCACATGAGGTGGTCCTGAGCATGGACCAGCAACACATCCACCGACAGATGCTCGCCCGCTGCCTCAGTCGAAAGCAGCTGCGTTTGGATGTGGTGAGCCTTGATTCCCGCATCCTTTGACTGCTTCATGAGTTTGGCGGCGGCGTCAAAATCCCCCGCTTTTGCCTTTTCAAGGGCTTCGAAGGCAAGGCTGCGTGCCTCTCCCGCTGCAGCGACCAGCTGAAACGAAACCATCTCGGTTCCCTGATCGTCCATAACGGTCTCCTCTCCCGTGATGTTTGGTTTGTACTTGAATATTCGAAACGCCTATCTCCCGCCCGCAATCCTCGAGGTTTATTGCAGGTAGACAGACAGGGTTATCGACAAAAGAAGTCTTAAGCCGTATGCGCTTGCACAAGCGCCATCAGCTCATGCCAGGACCGGCGCTCGCGTAGGCGCTCGACCCCCTGGCGGTCCATAAAGATCTCGGCGAGCAGTGAGCTCAAGATCCGCGCCTCATCGCCGCCCGACCGGGCAAACGACACCATAAAGACGATATCGACCTCATGGCCGTATTCGTCCCAAAGAATGGGATGTTCGAGCAGGCCCACGGTAACAAAGGCCTCGGCGCTCAAGGGATGCATCCCATGGGGCATGGCTACCCCATTGCCAAACGAGGTGGCACTCGCGCTCTCGCGCTCGGCGACCTCTTGGGCAAACTGGGCATCGACACGGCCGCTCTCGACGGCGCGCTCGGAGAGATATCGGAGAACGGCCTGCTTCGACGGCGCCTCAACGCGGTTGAAGAACAGGGCACGGCTAAAGAAAGAGCCTACGGAGTCCGATTGCGCAGTGTCGTCGCTCAGCACCTTGCGGATAGCGTTGACATCGCTCGTCTCCAAGAAGAAATCGGCCTCGCGGACGGGCACGGGCAACTTGACGTTGAGCGGCACCGTTGTGAACACGTAGTCGATGTGCGAAAAATCGAACGTTCCCACGCGGGCGACATCGCATGTCTCAATCGAATCGATATACATGCCAAACTGCTTGCGGTACTGGTGCTCGAGCATACGGGCGCTTCCCGCTCCCGAGGCGCACACGATCAGGATGCGCTTGCGACGCGGCTGGTCGGCTTGCTGCTCGAGGGCCAGGGCAAATGCCATGGCGATGTAGCCGAGCTCTTCATCAGAGGGCTGGCTGCCAAAATGACGCTCGAGTACCTGCGAGGTGCCAGCTGCCATCGAATAGGCCAACGGAAACCTCGTCTTGATATCGGGCAGCATGGGGTTATCCATATGCATGTGATATTCAAGGCGATAGCCCAGAGGGCCGATATGCCGAGCAAGGTTCATGCGAAGTTCAAGATCGCCGCTAAAGTCAAACCTAAACTCATCGTTGACCGCACGTACCATCTCGGAAGCAATCTCCCACATCTCGTCCGAGATAACGGCAGAGCCCTTCTCGGGCACGCCCGTGCCCCTGCCGAGCAAATGGATTGCGATAAAGGCAACCTCTTCTCGGGGCATGCTCGCGCCCAGGGCATCCTTGATGTTTGCGGCAATCTGGAAAGCCGCGGCGTATTCGCGCGTTCCCTCCAGTTTTTGAACGTCCGATTCTGCAGCTGGGACATAGCAGCCCTGCTCGATGCGGCCAAGAGCAATGTAAAGATGCATGATGAGATTGCGGGATGCCAGCGAGCTCACCGTGACGGGCGAGGCCGTCAGGGCATCGTCCACACATGCGGCGATGGCCCGCAGGCGCTCGGCGAGCTTTGCATCGTCGGTGTCGGGCAACACGGGCCTCACCAGCGAGGCCAGGCACAGGCGCCGTTGTGACTCCCCGCCCGCAACGCGGATTCCGTAGCGTGGGCGCTTTTCGAGCGTTAAGTCAAATTGGGCGAGTTTCTGCTCTACCAGACGCATGTCATTGGACAGAGTTCGCGCCGAAACGTAGAGTAAATCCGCATACTCCTCAATCGTCACCCACTGGGACCGCATGAGGAGGTCGTTAAGAAGGAAGGACACACGGCCGTCGCGCGTATCAGGAATGCCCGGATGGGCCAGAGCCGCACCGTCTAGCAAGCGAGCAAGCTCATCTGCACGTGCAACATCGATACGATACTGCCCCTTGCTGCCAACGATGCGTGCAACCCCTGCAAGGTTGTCGTTTGCGCGATGGATATAGTTTCTCACGGCGCGCTCGCTTACCTCGAGACGCTTGGCAAGTACCGCGACAGCGAC
This sequence comes from Collinsella sp. AF16-8, assembly GCF_003462695.1. Lineage (NCBI taxonomy): Bacteria > Bacillati > Actinomycetota > Coriobacteriia > Coriobacteriales > Coriobacteriaceae > Collinsella > Collinsella sp. AF16-8. The sequence goes on along the minus strand of NZ_QRXX01000003.1, from coordinate 477 downwards.
AGGCTGAGCGTCCTCGATCATATTTACAAGCTGCTTGACGCGAGCATCCATGTCCTCCTCCTTTCCCTGCGTCTAGTCTAACGCGGTAAAGAATGACACTCCACGTCGCGCTCGTTCCGCCAACTCGGAACAGGTTGCGGGGAGTCCAGCTGAGCTATGGAGAGCCTGGGGAAAGGGCCCGAAGGCAATGCGTCGGTGTGGGATGCGCCTTCCCAGCCATTGTGCAGTCATTGGGGACAGACTTAAATGAGTAGTCGTTGGGGACGTTCTTGTTTGACTAGTCGCTTAAGAACGTCCCCAATGACTACCCGGAATGAGAGTGGATAATCTCCCACTTTTGGCCTGTATGCAGGCTCAAAGTGGGAGATTATCCACTCTCGTGATTTGGGTGCGGCGCGCGGCACTCCTCATGAACAGTCACCTCAACAGCAAAAGCCCCGCAGTCGGAGCGGACTGCGGGGCTCATGAAGAGAGGCT